>NZ_JBFAQA010000022.1:0-194968 GCF_040677005.1 Nonomuraea sp. NPDC049421 | reverse complement strand
GGGCCCGGGTGAGCGCGCCCCCATGTTTGCTTTTCTTTTTTTCTTTCTTCGTGAGGGGGGCGGTGGGATTGTGGGTGGGCGCGTTGCGCACCGCGACGAACGTGCCGGCCTGGCGGTCGAAGACCACCCACGCGGCGGTCGTGCCCGCGGGCACGCGGGGTGCCGCGGCGGCCTGGGCGGGCGACGCGAGCGCCAGCGTGAGGCTGCCGGCGAGGAGCAGGGGTGCCAGGGGCTTGGTACGCATTCGCCTATAACTACCAGATTCCGGTGGTGGGCCCTTGACCCGCCAACGAAAGCGGGTATAAACACAGAGGAAACCAACTCGAAACGGCGGTGAATCAACATCATGTACGCCGAGGAGCGGCAGCAGGAGATCCTGCGACGTGCGCGGGCCGCGGGCCGCGTCGACGTGGTGACGCTGGCCGCCGAGCTCGACGTGACCACCGAGACGATCCGCCGCGACCTGACGTCGCTGGAGCGGGCCGGCGTGCTGCGCCGCGTGCACGGGGGCGCGATCCCCGTGGAGCGGCTCGGCTTCGAGCCCGCGCTCGCCACCCGCGACGAGGTCATGACGGCCGAGAAGGAACGCATCGCCAAGGCCGCGCTGGCCGAGCTGCCCGAGGACGGCTCGATCATCATCGACGCGGGCACCACCACGGGCCGCCTGGTGAAGGTGCTGCCCGCCGACCGGGAGCTGACGGTGGTGGTCAACTCACCGCCGCTGGCGACCGCGCTGGCCGCCCGCGCCAACCTGCACGTGATCATGCTGGGCGGCCGGTTGCGCGGCAAGACGCTGGCCACCGTGGACGACTGGGCGCTGACCCCGCTGGCCACGCTCAACGTGGACGTCGCGTTCATGGCGACCAACGGCTGCTCGCTGACCCGCGGGCTGACCACCCCCGACCCCGCGGAGGCCGCGATCAAGCGTGCGATGGTGAAGGCCGCGCAGCGCAGCGTGCTGCTCGCCGACCACACCAAGTTCGGCAACACCTACCTGGCCACGTTCGCCGACCTGAGCGAGATCGACGTGGTGATCACCGACACCGGGCTGGACGTGACGCAGGCCGCCGACGTGGCGGCCGCCGGTCCGGAGGTGATCAGGGCGTGATCCTCACCCTGACGCTCAACCCCAGCCTCGATCGCACGATCGAGATCTCCTCGCTCGACAGGGGCGCGGTCATCCGCGCCGCCGCGGCCCGCCTCGACCCCGGCGGCAAGGGGGTCAACGTCTCGCGCGCGCTGCTGGCCAACGCGGTGGCGAGCCGGGCGGTGGTGCCGTACGGCGGCGACGAGGGCAGGCAGCTCGTCCGCCTGCTGGCCGCCGAGGGCCTCGACATGGTGACCGTACCGGTGGCCGGCGCGACCAGGTCCAACGTCACGCTCGCCGAGCCCGACGGCACCGTCACCAAGGTCAACGAGCCGGGCACGGCGCTGTCGCCCGCCGAGCTCGACACGATCGCCGAGGCCGTGCTGGACGCCGCGCACTCCGGCGGCCAGGGCACCGACTGGGTGGTCGCCTCCGGCAGCCTGCCGCCCGAGGTGCCCGCCGACGTCTACGCGCTGCTGTGCCGGCGCTTCGCCGGGGCCGGCATCAACGTCGCGGTCGACACCAGCGGGCCCGCGCTGTCGTGCGCGCTGCCCGCCGCACCCACGCTGGTCAAGCCCAACCTGGAGGAGCTGTCGGCGGCCACCGGCCTGCCGATCAGGCGGCTCGGCGACGTGGTCGCGGCCGCGGGCGAGCTGCGTGCGGCGGGGGCCCGTACGGTGCTGGCCAGCCTCGGCGCCGACGGCGCCGTCCTCGTCGAGGAGTCCGGCGTCTGGTACGGCGAGGCGCCCGCCGCCGTGCCGCGCAGCTCGGTCGGCGCCGGCGACGCCATGCTCGCGGGCTTCCTCGCCGCGGGCGGCACCGGCCCCGACGCACTCACGCAGGCGCTGGCCTGGGGAGCCGCCGCCGTCCAGCAGCCCGGCAGCCGCATGCCGGGCCCCGCCCACATCGACCTCAGCGCCGTCACCGTGTGCCGGCCCGACCCCGACCGTCCGCTCTCCACCGCTGTCCCCGCGGCACTCCCGCAACCCGGCTGATCTCCTGCTCATCCTCCAAAGGAGCACGTCCCATGGCCGACACCTACACTCCCCCGGTCACCGGAACCGGGGTCAAGGCCACCATCCAGCGCATCGGCGGCCATCTGGCCGGCATGATCATGCCGAACATCGGCGCGTTCATCGCCTGGGGTCTGATCACCGCGCTCTTCATCCCCACGGGCTGGCTGCCGAACGAGTCGCTCGCGCAGATGGTCGACCCGATCATCCGCATCCTGCTCCCGGTCCTCATCGCCTACACCGGCGGCCGGATGGTGCACGGTCAACGCGGAGCCGTCGTCGGTGCGGTCGCGGTGATGGGCGTCGTGGTGGGCACGGAGTCGCCGATGTTCCTCGGCGCCATGATCATCGGGCCGCTCACCGCGCTGATCCTGAAATATGTGGACAAGTTCACGGAGCAGCGGACCAAGGCCGGCTTCGAGATGCTGGTCGACAACTTCTCCGCCGGCATCGTCGGCGGCGCGATGGCCATCGTCGGCTACTACGCCATCGGCCCGATCGTGCAGGCCGTCACCACCGGCGCCGGCAACGCCGTCGAGTGGCTGATCACCAACAACCTGCTGCCGATCGCCTCGGTGCTGATCGAGCCGGCCAAGGTGCTGTTCCTCAACAACGCCATCAACCACGGCGTGCTCAGCCCGCTCGGCGTCGCCGAGGCCGCGGAGAGCGGCAAGTCGATCCTGTTCATGCTGGAGTCGAACCCCGGCCCCGGCCTCGGCCTGCTGCTGGCCTTCCTGCTCTTCGGCCCGCGCGCCATGCGGCCCACCACCCCCGCCGCCATGATCATCCACTTCTTCGGCGGCATTCACGAGATCTACTTCCCGTACGTGCTCATGAAGCCCCGCCTCATCCTGGCCGTCATCGCGGGCGGCGCGGCCGGCGTGTTCACCTTCATGATCACCGGCGCCGGGCTGGTCGCCACCCCGTCGCCCGGCAGCATCTTCGCCTACCTCGCGGTCACCCCCAAGGGCGGCTGGCTCGCCTCCAGCCTGGGGATCCTCGTGGCGACCGGCGTCTCGTTCGCCATCGCCGCCATCCTGCTCGGCTTCGGCAGGGGCGAGAAGGCCCAGCCAGAAGAGGCCGAGACCGCGGAAACCACCCAGAAGGAGAGCTGAGCCATGGCCGGCATCGACAGCAAGGACATCCACAAGATCATCGTGGCCTGCGACGCGGGCATGGGCAGCAGCGTCATGCTCGCCTCCACGCTCAAGAAGCAGCTCAAGGACACGGGCGTGACCGTCGAGCACACCCCCGTCAACGACATCCCGGACGACGCCGACGTCATCGTCTGCCACTCCGGCCTGGCGGCCCGTGCCAAGGCCGCCGCCCCGGGTAAGGTGCTGATCCCGTTCCAGATCTTCCTCGGCGACCCGGCGGTGACCCGGCTGGTGAACACCATCAAGAACGGCGGCACGGTCGATGCGTGACGACCTGCTCGACCCCCGGGCCGTCCTGCTGCACGAGAGCGCCCCAGACCGCACCGCGGCCATCCGCCGGTGCGGGCGGGCGCTGGTCGAGGTGGGGGCCGTCGAGGAGCCGTACGTGGAGGCGATGCTCGAACGCGAGCGGACGATCTCCACCTACGTCGGCGAGGGCGTCGCCATCCCCCACGGCACCGCCGCATCCAAGGGCACCGTCAAGCGCGACGCCATCTGCGTGGTGCGCTTCCCGGACGGCGTCGACTGGGACGGCGAGCAGGTGACGCTCTGCGTGGGCATCGCGGCCAAGGACGACGGGCACGTGCCGCTGCTGGCGGCGCTGGCCGACATTCTGCTCGACCCGGAAAGGGCGCGGGCGTTGCGGGAGGCCACCGAGGTCTCCCAGGTATTGAAGGAGCTCACATGAAGGTCGCGCGTTTCCACGCGCCAGGTGACATCCGGATCGAGGAGGCGCCCGAGCCGGTCGCCGGTCCGGGCGAGCTGAAGATCCGGGTACGCAACTGCTCCACGTGCGGCACCGACAACAAGATCTTCAAGTTCGGCCACCACCACATCGTGCCGCCGCGCGTGATGGGCCACGAGATCGCCGGCGAGGTCGTCGGCACCGGCGCCCGCGTGCAGGTGATCGCCGCCATCCCGTGCGGCACCTGCGGCGAGTGCCGGCGCGGGCGGCTCACCGTGTGCCCCAACCAGGAGTCGATGGGCTACCACTACGACGGCGGCTTCGCCGAGTACATGATCGTGCCGGCCAAGGTGCTCGCCGTGGACGGCGTCAACGCCATCCCCGACGGGGTGGGGTTCGCCGAGGCGTCGGTGGCCGAGCCGCTCGCGTGCGTGCTGAACGGGCAGGAGCTGGCCCGCGTCGGGCCCGGCGACGACGTCGTCGTGATGGGCGCGGGTCCCATCGGCTGCCTGCATGTGCGCCTGGCGCGGGCGCGCGGCGCCTCCCGGGTGTTCCTGGTGGACGTCAACGCCGAGCGCCTCGCCATGGCGGCCGAGCTCGTACGCCCCGACGCCGCCATCGACACCGACCCCGTCGAGCAGGTGCTGAAGCTGACCGGCGGACGCGGCGCGGACGTCGTCATCACCGCCGCCGCCTCGGGCGCCGCCCAGGAGCAGGCGGTGCGGATGGCGGCCAGGCAGGGGCGCATCAGCTTCTTCGGCGGGCTGCCCAAGGACAACCCGATCATCTCCCTCGACTCCAACCTGGTCCACTACCGCGAGCTGACCATCGTCGGCGCCAACGGCTCCAGCCCCGCGCACAACGCCCAGGCGCTGCAGCTGGTCGCCGAGGGGTCGGTGGTGGTGTCCGACCTGATCACGCACCGGCTGCCGCTGCCGCGCGTGCTGGACGGCATCGACCTGGTCAGCAGGGGCGAGGCCATCAAGGTCACCATCGAGCCCTAGGAGGGTCTGCCATGGCACAACGTACGGTGGTCGTGGCCTCGGCCAGCGGCCTGCACGCCCGGCCCGCCAAGCTGTTCGTGCAGGCGGCGGTGAAGGCCGGGGTGCCGGTGACGATCCGCGCCGGGGACAAGGCCGTGCCGGCCAAGAGCATGCTGGGCGTGCTGTCGCTGGGGGCGGTCCAGGGCACGGAGGTCACGCTGGAGGCCGACGGGCCGGGGGCCGAGGAGGCGCTCGACGCGCTGGCGGCCCTGCTGTCCCGCGACCTCGACTCGGAAGAGGCCCTCGATGCCTGACACCCCACCGCTCCCCGGCTCCCCCACCACCGAACCGACCACCCCCGTCCCCGCCGGCGGATCGACGACCTCCGCATCCGCCGGCTCCGGCCCGGCCCCCTCCGGCCCGGCCCCCTCCGGACCCGCCCCCTCCGGACCCGCCACCTCCGGACCAGCGGCCGCTGAGCCGGCCGACGCCGGGCCGATGGGCGGTATGGGCGGTTCCTCCCCCGCCCCTGGGAACGGTCCGATGAACGGCGAGTCGTGGGAGGGGAGCGCGGGGCGGATCGCCGGGCTGGGGGTCAGTCAGGGGCGGGCGGCCGGGCCGGTGCTCCGGATGGCGGGACCGCCCGCGTTGCCCGCGCCACGGGCCGTCGGCGACCCCGGCGCGGAGGTGGCCGCGGTCGGCGAGGCGCTGGAGTCGGTGGCCGCGGACCTGAACAGGCGGGCGGCGGAGGCGGGCGGCGAGGCGGCCGGGATCCTGGAGGCCCTCGCCATGATCGCCGGCGACCCGATGCTGCGCGAGGACGCCGAGGCCAGGGCCGGGTTTGGCGTGGACGCCGCCCACGCCCTCGACGCCGCCTTCGCCCAGCACCGCGAGGCCCTGGCCGCGCTCGGCGGCTACCTCGCAGAACGCGCCGCCGACCTCGACGACCTCAAGCACCGGGCCATCGCGTCCGTGCTCGGGCTGCCCATGCCGGGCCTGCCCGACCCCGGCCACCCGTACGTGCTGGCCGCCGACGACCTCTCCCCCGCCGACACCGCCGGCCTGAGCGACGACGTGCTGGCCCTGGTCACCGAGCGCGGCGGCCCCACCAGCCACACCGCGATCCTGGCCCGCGCCCGCGGCCTGCCCGCCGTGGTGGCCTGCAAGGGCGTCATGGACCTGGACGACGGCACCGTCATCGGCGTCGACGGCACCACCGGCGAGATCGCCGTCGGCCTCACCGGCGCGCAGGCGGCCGCCGTCGCGGGGGAAGAGCGGGCGCGCAGGGCCAGGCTCGCCGCCGGCACCGGGCCGGGCAGGACCGCCGACGGCCACCCCGTCAAGCTGCTGCTCAACATCGGCTCCGCCGCCGACCTGCGGCCGGGCTCGGAGGGGGTCGGGCTGTTCAGGACGGAGTTCCTGTTCCTCGACCGCAAGCAGGCGCCGTCGTACGAGGAGCAGGTGGCGGCGTACGCCGACGTTTTCGCGCGGACGGGCAGCGTCATCGTGCGCACCCTCGACGCGGGCACCGACAAGCCGCTGCCCTTCCTCGGCCTCCCGCACGAGGAGAACCCGGCGCTCGGCGTACGCGGGCTGCGCGTGGACCGGCTGCTGCCCGACGTCCTCGGCACCCAGCTCGACGCCATCGCCGAGGCCGCCCGCCGCACCGGCACCGAGCCCTGGGTGATGGCGCCCATGGTCACCACCATGGCGGAGGCCAGCGCCTTCGCCCGCCAGGCCAAGGCCAAGGGCATCGCCAAGGTGGGCGTCATGATCGAGGTGCCGGCGGCGGCGCTGCGGGCGTCCCGGCTGCTGCAGGAGGTCGACTTCCTCAGCATCGGCACCAACGACCTCGCCCAGTACACCTTCGCCGCCGACCGCCAGCACTCCGCCCTCGCCGACCTCCTCGACCCGCGCCAGCCCGCCCTGCTGGAGCTGATCGGGATGTGCGCGAGGGCCGGCCGCGAAGCCGGCAAGCCGGTCGGGGTCTGCGGCGAGGCCGCCGGCGACCCCCTCCTCGCTCCCCTGCTGGTGGGCCTGGGGGTGACCAGCCTGTCGATGGCCCCCGTCTGCGTCCCCGCCGTCCGGGAAGCCCTGTCCGCCCTGACGCTGGCGGACTGCCGGGAACGTGCCGAAGCAGCCCTGGAGTAAGACGACGACCCAACGGCCCGACCCGGCTTCTCCAGGCCGGGCCGGGCCCACGGCCACGTCGTGAACTCCCGTGGGGGGAGTCCACAACTGGACCTCAGGCAGAGGGACGTTCGTGGTTCATCGGGAGGAACCGCTCGGTGGCGGCCATCCAGGCCGCGAACGCCACGCATCCGGTCTCGAACGCCACCAGCCGCCCGTCCCACGCATCGCCGGGACGCTCGGCCTTGGCCGCCGAACGCAGCAGGGCGAGCCCGCCGGCCAGATTCGCCAGCCCCCACACCAGGTTCACCCCGGGACCGGAACGCCGGCCGGCGAGCGGGGTGAGATGGCGGCGCCCGGTGACGGCCGTGGCCAGGTGGGGAGCGCTGTTGCTCACCAGCAGCCCGGCCACGAACGAACGGGCCCGGGGCGGGAACCTCACGATCCCACTTTCCAGCCGTGCAGCTTCATGAGCCGGGCCGCGACCCTGGCGAACCGCTCACCGTCCAGCACCGCGCCCTCCCGGCGGATGTCGTCCTCGTCGAGCTCGAACACCCGGTCAAGACGTACGTAGGACGCCCGGTCGTCGCGCCCCCACGTGCCCAGCTCCAGCCAGTCGGGCCCGTCGTCGCCCTTGCTGGACAGCATCATGCCGAGCAACCGCCGCCCGGTACGCCCCACGACCAGCAACGGCCGATCCTTACCCCGGGACGGGTCCTCCTCGTACGGCACCCACGCCCACACGATCTCCCCCGGATCGGCCAGGCCGTCGAGGTCGGGAGAGTAGGCCAGGGTGGCGGTCCCGCGCAGGGAGTGAATCTCACGTACGGCACCACGGGCGGGGCGGGGGTCCTCACCTAGATCACGCATTGAGGGAGCTTACGACCCACCCCCACAGAAAATCCACTCACCCCGGCCGGACGCCGTCGACGACGCCACACCGGACGGGTGACGAGCGGACACCCAAGACCGTTGAGGTGTGGCGGACGTCGTCAGGACGGGCGATGAGTGGTGAGGAGGTGGCGTAAGGCTGTCGGGGTGTGGCCGACGTGGTGGCGGATGGTCCTGGTGAGGTGGGCCTGGTCGGCGAAGCCCAGGTCCGCCGCCAGCGCGGCCAGGCTCGGAGCGCCTTCTTCCAGGCGGTCGAGGGCGCGGCCGACCCGCACGCGGTTGCGGTAGTGGGTCAGGGAGACGCCAAGTTCGCGGGTGAAGGCCCGGCTCAGCTGGTATGGGGACACGCCCAGGTGGGCGGCCAGCGAGGTGAGGGTGGCGGTTTCCGGGATGTCGGCGGAGAAGGCCTCGCGGGCGGCGTCGACGATGCCGGCCGTGTTGCTCTTCCGGGCCGTGTCGCGGGAGCCGGGCGGGGTGAGGGCGGTGCGGAGGAGGAGCGTCATGGTCTCGGGCAGCGCGAAGGCGGTGTCGCCGTCGTGGGCCGCCCGGAGGAGGCGGCGGTGGGCCAGGTCGAGGCGGGCGTCCACGTAGAACGCCGGCGCCGTCAGCGCCGTTGCCTTGGCGGTGGGCGTGGCGGAGCGGGTGTGGCGGCCGGTGCCGTCGTGGAGCGGCATCGCGGCGGTGAGCGTACGCCACAGGCCGGGTGAAAGTGACAGGGACGTGCACACGTCGCCGCCGGCCGGGTGGGCGAAGCGTTCCTCCTCGCCGGGCACCCCGATGTACGCCATCGTCGGGTCGCTGATGACGGCCCGCCCGCGCGTCATCCGCCGGAACACGCCTCGACGCACCAGCACCACGTGGTAACGGTCACTCACCTCCGGGGCCGACCAGCCCCGGTGGTCGGCCACGCAGGTAACGGCATCGAGCCGGAACCCGGGCCCGGAGGCCAGACACGCTGAGGAAAGCATGCGCGAAACGCTAGCCACCGCCTCCGACAATTCCCGCCGGACGTTCCCACGCCGGCACACCGCCGAGGGATCGTCCAGGACCGCACAACGACGGGTAGCCACGAAGCGGCGTGGTCCGTACGCGAGGGCCAGGCGACACACGGCACCCTAGGGGGTGAGGCGGGTGGCGCGATCGCCGGCCCTGCCAACGCGGGTGGTGCGTGGGTCGTGTTGAAGGTGGAAGCGAAGGGGTGGTGGGGCGCAAGGATGTTCAAGACCCCCGACGCGTCGACCGGCACGATGAATCCCATGACAGCGAATCTTTCTTCCATCGTGTTCGACTGCGCCGACCCGGTCGCCCTGGCGGGCTTCTACGCCAAGGCGACCGGCTGGACGCGGACGGACGGTGACGCGGACTTCGTGACGCTCGAGGGTGGGCCCGTGCCCGTGTCGTTCCAGCGGGTCGAGGGGTACCGGGGGCCGGGATGGCCGGACGGTGGCAAGCACGTGCATCTCGATCTCACCGTGCCCGACGTCGAGGCCGCCAAGAAGGAGCTGGCGGCGCTGGGCGCGGTCGTGCCGGAGTTCCAGCCGGGCGGTGACGGGTGGACGGTGCTGGTCGACCCCGAGGGGCACCCGTTCTGCGTCATGGCCGCCGGTTAGGACAGGGAGGCGAAGAACGCCCTAAGGTCGTCGGCCAGCAGGTCGGGGGCCTGGAGGGCGGCGTAGTGGCCGCCCCGGCCGAACTCCGACCAGTGCGCCACGTTGTGCACCTGCTCCGCGTAGCGCCGCACGGTCGTGTCGCCGGGGAAGACGGCGATGCCGGTCGGCGTCGGATCGGGCGCGGCGGGCGGCGCCCAGTCGGGCATGCTCTCCTTGTACAGGCGGCCGGCCGAGCCCGCCGTGCCGGTGAACCAGTAGAGGGCGACGTTGGTGAGGATGTCGTCGGGGTCGAGCCCGCCGGCGTCCTCACCCCATGAGGCGAACGCGTCCAGGTTCCAGGCGAGCAGCCCGGCGGGCGAGTCGGTGAGGGCGTAGGAGAGGGTCTGGGGCCTGGTGCCCTGGATGACGGCGTACCCGGAGACCTTCTCCCACTCCCGCACCCCGGCGGCGCGCTCCTGCTCGGCCTCCGTGAGGCCGGCGCCGTCGTCGGTGGGGAAGGCGGTCACGGACGCGTTGAGGTGCACGCCGACGACCCGGCCGGGGGCGGCGCGGCCGACGGCGGCGGAGATGAGCGAGCCGAAGTCGCCGCCCTGCACGCCGTACCGGTCGTAGCCGAGGCGGTCCATCAGCGTGACCCAGGCGGCGGCGACGCGGCGCACGCCCCAGCCGGGCTCGCGGGTGGGCCCGGAGAAGGTGAAGCCGGGGATGGACGGGATGACGAGGTGGAAGTCGCGGCTGAGCGGGCCGGCGAGGTGCGAGAAGTCGGCGAACGAGCTGGGCCAGCCGTGGGTGAGCAGCAGCGCGGGCGCGTCGGCCCGGTCGCTGCGCACGTGCACGAAGTGCACGCGCTGGCCGTCGATCTCGGTCGTGTACTGGGGCAGCTTGTTGAGCCTGGCCTCGTGGGCGCGCCAGGAGTAGCCGTCCTTCCAGTACGCGGCCAGCTCCCGCACCGCCTCGGGCGGCACGCCGTAGGTCCAGCCGGCCTCGTCGAGCGCGTCGGGCCAGCGGGTCCTGGCGAGCCGTTCGCGCAGGTCGTCTAGCTTGTCCTGGGACATGTCGATGACGTGGTCGTCGATGAGCATGGCTGGGACGGTAGGCGGCGCTCCGGTCAGTTCCCGGCCGCAATGGCGGCGCCGAGGGGCACGCACGCAACCCTGCTCTAGAATCTCATTCTGTGTCGTCAGAGTCAGCGTTTTTCACGCTTAAGCGGGACGAGTTCGTGCCCGCTCCGCACGCCCGTGGCCCCTGGTCCCCCGACATGCTGCACGGCCGCCTGCTCGGTGGCCTCGCCGCCCGCGCGCTCGAACAGCACCACGCCCAGCCCGGGCTGCGTTTCGCCCGACTGACCGTCGATCTGTTCCGCAACAGCCCGATGTTGCCGGTCACCGTGGAGACGTCCCTGATCAGGGACGGCCGCAGGATCCGCGTGGCGGACGCGACGATCTCCACCGTCCAGGGCGTCATCGCGCGGGCGAGCGCGGTGCTCCTGCGGGAGGGCGAGCAGCCCGACGGCGAGCGCTCGCTCGTCACGCCCGCCTGGGACGAGCCGCCGCCCTCGGGCCCGCCCGCCGAGGCGGGCGGACCCTGGACGCCGCCGTTCGACCTGTGGCGGGTGACGCCATGGGGCGCCCCCGGGCCGGGCCGGGTGTGGCTGCGCGAGAAGTTTCCGCTGGTGGACGACGAGCCGCTGACCCCGATCGTACGAGCCGCGCTGGCCGCCGACTTCGCCAGCCCGATCAGCAACGCCCAGGCCGACGGCCTGCGGTTCATCAACGCCGACTACACGCTGACGCTGGCCAGGCCGCCGGAGGGCGAGATCGTCGGCATGGAGGGCACCGGCCACCTCAGCGCCGACGGCGTCGCGACCGGCCAGGTGACCGTGCACGACACCGCGGGGCCGATCGGCTTCTGCGTGGTGACGGCCCTCGCCAACGGCTCCGCCATGGCGGCACAGGCCGCCCGCACCCGCACCACGGAGAGCACAAGGCCAGGAGCGCCGCCACGGCCCACCCAGGCATAGCACCAGGAACGCCGCCACGGCCCAGCCAGGCATAGCGCCAGGAACGCCGCCACGGCCCACCCAGGCATAGCGCCAGGAGCGTCGCAGAAAAGGCGCGGCGCCGGCGGCACGACACCGCCCCCGGCCTGCGCACCTGGCTCAAGCCAGGAAGAAAGGCCCTGGAGGCCGGCTTCAGTGCGGACCGGACGCGCGGGTCGGAGGGCTACGCCGGACGTTCCGTGCGGTCGCCGGACCAGTCGGTGTGGAAGGTGCCCTCCTTGTCCACCCGGTGGTAGGTGTGCGCGCCGAAGAAGTCGCGCAGTCCCTGCACCAGCGCCGCCGGGAGGCGGTCGCGGCGCAGCCCGTCGTAGTAGGCCAGGGCCGAGGAGAAGCCGGGCGTCGGCACGCCGATCTGCACGGCCGTGGTGACGACGCGCCGCCACGACTCCTGCGCCGCCTCCAGCGCCCCGGCGAACGTCGGGTCGGCCAGCAGCGTCGGCAGGTTCGGGTTCGCGTCGTACGCCGCCCTGATCCGGTCGAGGAACTTGGCCCTGATGATGCAGCCGCCCCGCCAGATGGTGGCCATGGCGCCGAGGTCGAGGTCCCAGCCGTACTCCTTGGAGGCCGCGGCCATCTGGTCGAAGCCCTGGGCGTAGGCGACGATCTTGGAGGCGTACAGGGCCTGGCGGACGTCCTCGATCAGCTCGCGCCCGCCGACGCCGGACAGGTTCGGCCCGTGCAGCGACCTGGCCGCGGCGCGCTGCTCGGGGTGGCCGGACAGGGCGCGGGCGAACGTCGCCTCCGCGATGCCCGTCACCGGCACGCCGAGGTCGAGCGCGCTCTGCACGGTCCAGCGGCCGGTGCCCTTCTGCTCGGCCTGGTCGACCACGACGTCCACGAACGGCTTGCCGGTCTCGGCGTCGACCTGGTCGAGCACCTCGGCGGTGATCTCGATCAGGTAGGAGTCGAGGTCGCCCCTGTTCCACTCCCTGAACACCTCGGCCAGCTCGGCCGGGGTGGCGCCCAGTGCCTGGCGCAGCAGGTCGTAGGACTCGGCGATGAGCTGCATGTCAGAGTATTCGATGCCGTTGTGCACCATCTTGACGAAGTGCCCGGCGCCGTCGGGGCCGACGTGCACCGAACACGGCACGCCGTCCACCTTGGCCGAGATGTCCTGCAGGATCGGGCCGAGCGCCTCCCACGACTCCTTCGACCCGCCCGGCATGATGCTCGGGCCGAGCAGCGCGCCCTCCTCGCCGCCGGAGATGCCGGTGCCGACGAAGTGCAGGCCGCGCTCGCGCAGCGCGGCCTCGCGGCGGCGGGTGTCCTCGAAGTGGGCGTTGCCGCCGTCGACGATCATGTCGCCCGGCTCCATCAGCTCGGCGAGCTGTTCGATCACCGCGTCGGTGCCGGCGCCCGCCTTCACCATGATGATCGCGCGCCGTGGCCGCTTCAGCGAGGCCACGAAATCGGCCATCTGCTCCGACGGCACGAACGTGCCCTCGGAGCCGAACTCCTTCACCAGCTGCTCGGTGCGGCTGTGGGACCGGTTGTGCACGGCCACGGTGTAGCCGTGCCTGGCCAGGTTCCTCGCCAGGTTGCGCCCCATGGTCGCCAGGCCGGTGACGCCGATGTCTGCCAAGTCCATTAGTCAGCTCCTCTGTGGGGAATACGCATGCTCCAGCTCGGAGGTTCGCGGGGATATTCCCATCAGTCACTCTGGCGTACGCCGAGCTCGTCGAGCCGGTCCAGCATGTCCGCCGGGTCGGCGTACACCCGGAAAGCCCCCGCGCGCTCCAGCTCGTCCCTGCCATACCCGCCGGACAGCACCCCGATGCCCAGCGCGCCGGCCCGGCGGGCGGCGAGCAGGTCCCAGACGCTGTCGCCCACCACCATGGCATGCGCGGGCTCGACGCGGGCCAGCGCCGCACCGGCGAGGAACAGGTCGGGGTCGGGCTTTGCGCGCCGCACCAGGTCACGGGTGACCATCGGCGTGTTCTCCGGCAGACCGAGCAGACCGAGCGCGAGCCGCGCCGTACGGGCGTAGCCGCTGGTGCAGATGGCCCACGGCACGCCCCGCGCGCTCAGCTCGGCCAGCAGCTCCGCCGAGCCGGGCAGCGGCCTGACGGAGTGGGCCTGCTGCTCGTACGCCTCGGCGTGGTGGGTCTGCAGCTCGTCGATCTGCTCCTTGGTCAGCCGGAGCCCGGTCTCGCGCAGCAGCGCGCTGACGAACAACCCGCCGCTCATGCCGATGCGGCGGTGGATCCGCCACACCGACAGGTCGATGCCCATGCCGGACAGCGCCTGCCGCCAGGCCACCACGTGCTGGTAGACGCTGTCGATCAGGGTGCCGTCGAGGTCGAAGAGGAACGCCGGCGTGGGCGCCTGCGGGAAGTCACGCATGCGTCCATGACACCATGGCCGACATGCGGATCATCATCGCGGGTGGACACGGGAAGATCGCGTTGCGGCTGGCGGAGCGGCTGAAGTCGGGGGCCGTCGGGCTGGTGCGCAACCCGGCGCACGTCGCCGACGTCGAGGCGACCGGCGCGCAGGCCGTCGTGTGCGACCTGGAGCGGGCGAGCGCCGACGAGGTCACCCGGATCGTGGAGGGGGCCGACGCCGTGGTGTTCGCGGCGGGGGCGGGCCCCGGCAGTGGCGCGGCGCGCAAGGACACCGTGGACCGGGCCGCCTCCGTGCTGCTCGCCGACGCGGCCGAGCGGGCCGGGGTGCGGCGGTTCATCCAGATCTCCAGCATGGGGGCGGGTAAGCCGCCCGCGCCTGGGCGTGACGAGGTGTGGGCCGCGTACATCACGGCCAAGACGGAGGCGGAGGAGGACCTGCGCCGCCGCGACCTCGACTGGACGATCCTGCGGCCCGGCCGCCTCACCGACGAGCCCGGCACGGGCCTGGTCCGGCTGGAGCCCGAGGTGCCGCCCGGCGCGGTGCCGCGCGACGACGTGGCCGCCGTCATCGTCGCCCTGCTGGCCAACCCGGGCACCGCCCGCCAGACCCTCGAACTCGTCTCGGGTGACACCCCGATCATCGACTTCGTCGCGACGGAATGAGACAGCGGTCAGCCGGGGAAGACGGCGGCGAGTTCGGGGATGCGGGCGCGGTAGCCGTCGAGCAGGCGGTGCGCGGTCGGTACGGAGTCGACCAGCGGATGCAGGGCGAACGCCGCCACCGCGAGGCGTGACGATCCCGTCATGGCGGCCTCGATGGCGGTCTGCTCCACCTCCTTGACCTGCTGCATCAGCCCGAGGAACCGCCCGGGCAGCGGCCGGGTGGCGAGCGGCCGGACGCCGGAGCCGTCGACCGCGCAGGGGATCTCGACGACGGCGTCATCGGGCAGCCCGGGCACGGCGGCGCCGTTGCGCACGTTGAGGATCATGGTGGCGGGCTCGCCCCTGGCGATGGCGGCCATGAGGGCGAGCGCGATGCCCTCGTAACCACCGGCCTCCAGGTCCTCGGCGGAGCGCTCGCCGGCGTCGGTGGCCTCGCGCGCCTCCGCCATGTACGACTCGTCCCGCTCCTTGCGGGCCCGCCGCCAGGCGTCGAACGCGTCGCCGGGCCGCTCGCGCACGGCGGCGTAGAAGCGGCCCTGCTGCTCCAGCAGCGCCTCTCCCCTGGTGGTCCCGGCGCCGGCGGCGACGGCCTGCCGCGCGAAGTAGTAGTAGTACAGGTATTCGTTGGGCAGCGCGCCCAGCACCCGGACCCAGTCGGCGCCGAGCAGCCTGGCCTCCTCGACCTGGTGCAGCGCGGCGTCGTCGGCCAGCAGCGAGGGCAGCACGTCGCGGCCGTCGTGCACGAGGCCGCGCAGCCAGCCGAGGTGGTTGAGCCCCACGTAGTCGGGCGAGACGCGGGCGGGGTCGAGCCCGAGCGCGGCGGCGGCCCGCCTGATGAGCCCGATGGGCGAGTCGCAGATGCCGATGACGCGGTCGCCGAGCACGCTGCGCATGGCCTCGGTGATCATGCCGGCGGGGTTGGTGAAGTTGATGACCCAGGCGCGGGGCGCGCGGGCGGCGACGCGTTCGGCCACGCGGACGGCGACGGGCACGGTGCGCAGCCCGTACGCGATGCCGCCTGGCCCGGTGGTCTCCTGGCCGACGAGCCCCAGCTCCAGCGCCACCCGCTCGTCGGCGGTGCGCCCGGCCAGGCCGCCCACGCGGATGGCGGAGAAGACGAAGCCGGCTCCGGTGAGCGCGTCGTCGAGGTCGGTGGTGACGCGCACCACGGGCGGGTCGTCGTGGCCCGCGGCCATGCCGCGCAGCACGTGGGAGATGGCCTCGAGCCGTTCGGGCGAGACGTCGTAGAGCACCACCTCCTCCACCCGGGGTTTGGCGGTGTCGCGCAGGAGCGCGCCGTAGACGAGGGGGACGCGGAAGCCCCCGCCGCCGAGTACGGCCAGTCTCATCCTCAGCCTCTCACGTGAGCAGCACTTCGGCGCCGGCGGCGGCGCAGGCGCGCAGCGTCGCCTCGTCGGCGCCTTCGTTCGTGACCAGCACGTCGACGTCCTCGGGACCGCACACGCGCAGCGCGCCGGTGCCGGGGAACTTGTGCCGGTCGGCCAGCAGCACCACCTGCCCGGCCGCGGCGATCATGGCCCGTTTCAGCGGCACCTCGGCGAGCGTGGTGTCGACGAGCTGCCCGTCGGGGCGTACACCGCTGGCTCCGAGGAACACCCGGTCGGCGACGACCTGGGCGAGCGCCGCCTCGGTCAGCACGCCGACGAGCGAGTGGTAAGGCCGCCGCACCATGCCGCCGAGCAGCAGCAGCTCCACGGCGGAGTCGGTGCGCAGCGCGTCGAGCACGGCCAGGCTGGAGGTCACCACGGTGACGCGGCGGCCGCGCAGCCTGCGGGCCAGCCGCATGGTGGTGGTGCCGATGTCGAGCAGGACGACGTCGCCGTCGCCGACCAGCTCGGCCGCGCGGGCGGCCACGGCCTCCTTGTCCTGCTCGTCGGTGGCCGCGACCTCGGAGAACGGCCGGTCGGCGTCGGCGTCTACAGTGGCCAGGGCGCCGCCCCTGACGCGCCGCAGGGTGCCGTCGCGGTCGAGCACCTCGAGGTCCCTGCGGATGGTGGACGGGCTCACACCGAGCTGACTGGCGAGATCACGCACGCTCGTGGCGCCCGAGCTGCGGACGCGGCGCATGATCTCGGCATGCCGGAGGCGCTGGAGCACGGCCGGAGTCTAACATTCAAATTCGC
Source organism: Nonomuraea sp. NPDC049421 (assembly GCF_040677005.1). Taxonomy (NCBI): domain Bacteria; kingdom Bacillati; phylum Actinomycetota; class Actinomycetes; order Streptosporangiales; family Streptosporangiaceae; genus Nonomuraea; species Nonomuraea sp. NPDC049421. Next base: position 178,201 of record NZ_JBFAQA010000022.1, on the reverse strand, counting down.
GCACGAGTAAGCAACTTGCGCCAAACAATTGCGCAAGCACTTGCAGAGCGCGAGCAAACGTGCAAGATTGCGCAGAACCTGGTGTGTCGAGGAGGACTTATTCCCGTGTCTGTCCAGGCGTACGACCCTCTCGCCGGCGAGCGGACCCCCGAAGGCCCGCAGTTCGATGTCTTCCTGGCCGGCACCGTCTTCCTCGACATCATCTTCACCGGCCTGCCCGCCATGCCGGCCGCCGGCACGGAGATCTGGGCCGAGGGCATGGGCTCCTGCCCCGGCGGCATCGCCAACCTGGCCATCGCGACGAGCCGGCTCGGGCTGCGCACGTCACTGGCGGCGGCGTTCGGCGACGACGACTACGGCGACTTCTGCTGGCGCACGCTGGAGGAGCAGGAGTCGGTCGACCTGTCGCGCTCGCGGCGTTTCGAGCACTGGCACTCGCCGGTGACGGTGTCGATGGCGGTGCACCGCGACCGCAGCATGGTGACCCACGGCCATCCCTCGCCGATGCCGGCCAACGAGATGATCGGCAAGCCGCCGCGCTCGCGCGCGGTGATCGCCACGCTCTCCCCCGACGAACCGCTCGGCTCGCCCGACGCCGCCTGCAACTGGGCCGATCTGGCCTCCCGCGAGGGCGCGCTGATCTTCGCCGACGTGGGCTGGGACCCGTCGGGCGCGTGGTCGCGCTCGCTGCTCGACCAGCTCGAGTTCTGCCACGCGTTCATGCCGAACGCGACCGAGGCGATGGCCTACACCGGCACCGAGACCCCGCGCGACGCCCTCTACGTGCTCGCCGACAAGGTGCCGCTGGCCGTGGTGACCGACGGCGCCAACGGGGCGATGGCGATCGACTCCTCGACGGGTGAGGAGGCGTTCGTGCCGGCGCCCCGGGTGACGGCGCTCGACCCGACGGGCGCGGGCGACGTGTTCGGCGCCGCGCTCGTGCTGGGCACGCTGTGCCGCTGGCCGCTGAACGACCGGCTGGCGTTCTCGGGGCTGTGCGCGGGGCTCGCGGTGCAGCAGTTCGGCGGCTCGCTGGCGGCGCCGGGCTGGGGCGACATCGCCGACTGGTGGCACGAGGTGCGCGAGACGGCCCCGTACGGCGGCGCGTACGGCAGCTCGCTGGCCCGCCGCTACGCCTTCCTCGACCGGCTGGTGCCCACCGACCCGGTGGGCGCGGTGCGCCGGGCTGCTGCGACCATCGCCAGGTACGCCGACGTGGGCATGACACCCGGCATGGCACCCCCCGCTTCCGGGCAGCGGCCGGAAGCGCCGCAATCCCCGCCCGAGGATGACGCCCCGGACACTCCTCGCGCACCTGTTCATAAGGAGTAACGCATGACCGCCCCGACGCGACGACCGCGCGGCCCGAGAGCATTCGCCCTGCTCGCCGCCGGCGCCCTGACCCTCACCGGGGTCCTGACCGGGTGCGCGCCCGGCTCCTCCGCCCCGCCCTCCTCCCCCTCGGCCCAGCCGTCCGCCTCGGCGGTGCGCACCGATGCCGCCTCGCTCGGCGAGGTCACGCTGACCGTGTGGGACCAGGAGGTCCGCGGCGGCCAGGCGGCCCAGATGGAGCAGCTCAACAAGGCGTTCCAGGCGAAATACCCCAACATCAAGCTCAACCGGGTCTCCCGCTCGTTCGACGACCTCAACACCACGCTGCGCCTGGCGCTGAGCGGCAACGAGCCGCCCGACGTGGTGGAGGCCAACAACGGCCGCTCGTCGATGGGCGCGTTCGTCAAGGCGGGGCAGCTGCTGCCGCTCGACGCGTACGCCGAGGCGTACGGGTGGAAGCAGCGCTACCCGGAGTCGGTGCTGAAGTACTCGCGCTACAGCGCCGACGGCAAGGTGTTCGGCGAGGGCAACCTGTACGGCCTGCCGCAGGTCGGCGAGGTCGTCGGCATCTTCTACAACAAGGCCAAGCTCGACAAGCTGGGCGTCGAGCCGCCGGCGACGTGGGCCGACTTCGAGTCGGCGCTGGCCGCGGCGAAGGCGGGCGGCGAGGTGCCGCTGCAGTTCGGCAACCTCGACAAGTGGCCCGCCGTGCACGTGTTCGGCACCGTGCAGGGCCGCGAGGTGCCGAAGGACCAGATCGGCACGCTGGCGTTCGGCAAGAAGGGCGCGTCCTGGACCTCGCCGGAGAACGTCAAGGCCGCCGAGCACCTGGTGAGCTGGGTGGACAAGGGCTACTTCGCCAAGGGCTTCAACGGGCAGGGCTACGACGCGTCCTGGCAGGCGTTCGGCAAGGGCCAGGGCGTGTTCCTGATCGCCGGCACCTGGCTGCTCGCCGACCTGGACAAGGCGCTCGGCTCCGACCTGGGCTTCATGCTGCCGCCCGGCGCGGCGGCGGACGCGGCCCCGGTGGCGACGGGCGGCACGGGGCTGCCCTTCGCGGTGACCGCGAAGAGCCCGCACCCCGACGCGGCGGCGGCGTACATCGACTTCATCACCAACGCCGACGCCATGAAGGTGCTCACCGAGACCGGTAACCTGCCGGTCGCCGACACCTCCGCGCAGAGCGTGAAGGAGGGGCCGCAGAAGGACGTCTTCACCGCGTTCGGCACGGCCACCGAGAAGGACGGGCTGGTGCCGTACCTCGACTACGCCACCCCCACCTTCGCCGACACGCTGGGCGCGGCGCTGCAGGACCTGCTCGCGAAGAAGGCCACGCCGCAGGAGTTCCTGCAGACGCTGGAGAAGGACTACACGGCGTTCACCGAGAGCAACGGAGGATGACCAGTCCGCCCGGAGAGCCCCGCCGCGTCGCCTACCTTTACATCCTGCCCGCCTTCGCGGTCTATGCGGCGTTCCTGCTCTGGCCGATCGGGCGGGCCGTGCAGTTCTCCCTCTACGACTGGGACGGGCTGAGCGTCGGCACGTGGGCGGGGCCGGACAACTACCTCGCGATCGTGGCCGACGAGGGGCTGCGCGGGGCGTTCGGGCACGCGCTGGTGCTCATCGTCTTCTACTCGGTGTTCCCGCTGGTCATCGGGCTGGCGCTGGCCGCGATCCTCAACCACGCCAAGGTGCGCGGGCTCGCTTTCTTCCGCACGGTGGTGTTCCTGCCGCAGGTCATCGCGATGGTCGTGGTGGCGGTGGCCTGGCGGCGGGTGTACGCCCCCGACGGCTCGCTCAACTCCCTGCTGAGCGCGCTCGGGCTGGACGGGCTGACCCGCGGCTGGCTGGGCGACTACACCTTCGCGCTGCCGGCCGTCGGCGTGGTGGGCACCTGGTTCGAGACGGGCCTGGTGACGGTGCTGCTGCTGGCCGGGATGAGCCGGGTGCCCGCCGACCTGTACGAGGCGGCCCGCCTCGACGGCGCGGGCGCGGTGCGCGAGTTCTTCTCCGTCACGCTGCCGTCGGTGCGCGCGGAGATCGCGGTCGCACTGACGCTGACGATGATCGCCGCGCTGCGCACGTTCGACCTGGTGTACGTCACCACCCGCGGCGGCCCAGGCGAGTCCACCTCGGTGCCGTCGTACGAGGTCTACCACCGGGCCTTCGGCCTGGGCCAGGTCGGGTCGGCGGCGGCCATCGGGGTCACGCTGACCGTGCTGATCTTCATCGTGTCGTTCGGCGTGAACCGGTTCGCGGACAGGAGGCTGACGTGATCTCGCGCGGTGAACGGGTGGCGAACTACGTCATCCTGTCGGTGTTCGCCGCGTTCGCGCTCTACCCGATCGTGGTGATCCTGTCGGCCGCGCTCGGCCCCGCCGACAGCGGCGACACCTCCGGCCTGGCGAACTTCGCGGCGGCCTGGGACATCGGCCACTTCGGCTCGTACCTGCGCACCAGCCTCGCGGTGTCGGCGTTCACGGTGGTGGTGAGCGTGGTCCTGTCGATCATGAGCGGCTACGCCTTCGGCACCATGCGCTTCCGCGGCAGGACGGCGCTGTTCTACCTGTTCATGCTGGGCATCATGATGCCGAGCGAGGCGGTGGCGGTGCCGCTCTACTTCGACCTGCGCTCGCTGGGGCTCATCGACACGTTCTGGTCGATCACGCTGCCGCAGGTCGCGATGTCGGTGGCGTTCGGGACGTTCTGGATGCGGGCCTACTTCCTGGCCTCCAACCGGGCGATCGTCGAGGCCGCGCGCATCGACGGGGCGTCGAGCTGGCGGGTGCTGTGGCAGGTGCTGCTGCCGCCCGCCAGGCCCGCGATCGTCACGCTGACGCTGCTGGTGTTCATGTGGACGTGGAACGAGTTCCTCATCCCGCTGATCATGGTGACCAGCGAGTCGCTGCGTACGGCGCCGCTCGGGCTGGCCTTCTTCCAGGGGCAGTACACCTCCGGCTTCACGCTGCTCGCGGCCGGGTCGGTCATCGTCGCGACGCCCGTCGTCATCTTCTACCTGTTCCTCCAGCGCCACTTCGTCCGCGGGCTGCTTCAGGGGGCGGTCCGCGAGTAACCCCCCGGAGGTTCGATGCCCATCAACGTATCCGCCGCGCGGCGGAGCGCGGCTCCGCTGGCCGCCGCCGCGCTCGTCCTCGGTCTTCTTCCCGCCCTGCCGGCGAGTGCCCTGCCGGCAAGCGCGCTGCCGGCGAGCGCCGCGCCGGCTCCCGTCGATCTCGACGCGCTGTTCGTCGGCGCGCATCCCGACGACGAGTCGGGCACGCTGTCCACGCTCGGCCAGTGGAACGAGGACCACGGCGTGCGCGCCGGCGTGGTGACCGTGACCAGGGGCGAGGGCGGCGGCAACGCCGTCGGCCCCGAGGAGGGGCCCGCGCTCGGCCTGCTGCGCGAGTCGGAGGAGCGCGCGGCCGTCGGCAAGGCGGGCGTGCGCGAGGTGTTCAACCTCGACGACGTCGACTTCTACTACACGGTGAGCGCGCCGCTGACCGACCAGGTGTGGGGCGGCGACACGCTGGAGAAGGTGGTCAGGGTCGTCCGCCAGACCCGGCCGGAGATCATCCTCACCATGGATCCAGCTCCGACGCCGGGCAACCACGGCAACCACCAGGAGGCGGCCAGGCTGGCGATCGCGGCGTTCTACGCGGCGGCCGACCCGAAGGCGTTCCCCGACCAGATCAAGAAGGAGGGGCTGCGGCCGTTCGCACCCGCGCGGCTGTTCACCAGCGGGGCGCGCGGCACCGGGCAGGCCGGGCCGTCGTGCTCCTCGACGTACAAGCCGAACAATCCCGCGCAGAACGTGTTCGGCGTCTGGAGCGGGCGCACCTCGCCCAGCAGGGGCAGGACGTGGGCCGCCGTCGAGCGTGAGGCGCAGCGTACGTACGCCTCGCAGGGCTGGGCCGGCTTCCCCGACGTGCCGTCCGACCCCGCGCAGCTCGGCTGCGACTTCTTCACCCAGGTGGACGCGCGGGTGCCGTTCCCCGAGCCGGGCAGCCCGGCCGCCGCCGCGCCCACCAACATCCTCGACGGCGCGCTGACCAGGGCCGAGGGCGGCGTGCCGCTCGGCACGCGGTTCGCCCTGCGCACGGGTGAGTTCGACGTGCGGCCGGGGGCGGCGTTCACGGTGGAGGCCGAGGTGAGCGCGCCGCCGAAGGAGGAGCTCGGCCGCTCCAAGGTGGCGCTGCGGGTGCCCGACGGCTGGCAGGTGAGCGGCTCCGGCGACCTCGGCAGGCTGCGGGCCGGACGCTCCGGCAAGGCCGCGTTCAAGGTGACGCCTCCCGCGCAGGCCGCGCCAGGCCGGGTGCGCCTGGCCGCCGCCCTCACCACCGAGCGCGGCGGCGGCTACACCGACCGGCAGGTCGAGGTGAGCCCGCCGGTACGCGCGGCGCAGCAACCGCTCCCCCAGGTCGCCCAGTACGAGAAGTGGACGGCCGAGGTGGGCGTGCCGCAGCTCGGCGGCATCGTCCCGTCCGTGCTCACGCTCCCGTCCGGCGGCGGCCGCGAGGTGGGCGTGGTCGTCACCAACGTGAGCGGGGAGACGCGCTCCGGCACCGTACGGCTCGACCTGCCCGACGGGTTCACCGCCGAGCAGACCGAGGCGCCCTTCGAGGATCTCGCCGCGGGCGAGTCGACGACGGTGCCGTTCAAGGTGACCAACTCCGACCCGTCGCTGAAGACGTCCAACGAGGGCGGCGACTACGCGTACACGATCACCACGACCATCGACGGCGGCGGCTCCACCACTGCCAGGCCCGCGCTCGAACTCGTGCCCGCCACCACGGTGCCGCAGGCCGAGACCGCGCCGGCGGTGGACGGCGCCGAGGGCGACGGCGAGTACACCGGCGACCCGATCGACATCTCCCGCCTGTGGGAGGGCAGCGCGTGCACGTCGGCGGCCGACTGCTCTGGCACGGCCCGGGTCGCCTGGCACGGCGACACGCTCTACCTGCTGGTGCACGTGAAGGACGACGTGCTCGGCACCCCGCTCGCCGCCTCCGACTGCAAGCGGCACTGGCGTACCGACGCGGTGGAGGTCACCCTCGACCCGCGCGGCACGTCCGAGAACACCTCCACCACCTTCAAGACCGCGGTCCTGCCGGTCACCGCCGAGGGGCCGCCGTGCTTCCTGCGCGACGCCGACAACCGCCAGGGCCCCGGTGAGGAGACCGCGCCCGGCATGAAGGTGGCGTCCACGACGGGCGACGGCGAGTACACGGTGGAGCTGTCCATCCCGATGGAGGTGCTGCCGGGCGCGGTCGATCCCGGGCACCTGGGGCTGAACATCCTCGTGTACGACTCCGACACCCAGGACAAGACCGGCCAGACCCGGATCGGCTGGTCCACGTGGGGTGGGGTGCAGGGTGACCCGTACCGGTGGGGCGTGGCCACGCTGCCCGGCTACCAGCCGCCCGCTGACCGGCCCACGACGCCGCCGGACCCGGTGATCCCCGACACGGCGCTGTCCTCCCTGGACTCGCCGCAGACGCTGGAGCAGGCGGTGCGCGTGCACGTGCCGCCCGCGGGCGCGCCGGCCGCCTCCCCGGCCGCGCGGGTGCTGACCGCCTCTGCCGGGCGCGACGCCGTACGGGTGCGGCTGCAGGCCGGCGGGCCCGGCAAGGCGCACCTGTTCGTCCGTGACGCCGAGGGCACGGCCGGCAGCAAGGTCGTGACCGTCTCCCGCAAGGGCGTCACCACCGTCACCGTGCCGGTGACCCGCGCCCCGGGCAAGGGCGCGAACGTCCTGGCCGGATGGGAGGACCGCGGCGGCGGCACGGCCGCCTCGTCGGTCACGGTGCGCTGAGCGCAAGGGGGACGAAAGGCTCCTGTCATCACTCAGAGTGATTGTTCGACTACATTCTGGGTAGATGTGCAGGAGCCAACCGTCCCCCCGCGCGGCTCTGCGCCGCGCGCACCGAAAGGGAACCCCCGTGCCCGACACCGACCGTTGCGCCACCATGCCCGTCCATCGCCGCCTGCTCGCCTCCTCGCCCCGCTACGCGCTGGCGCTGGCCGCGATCGAGAACGAGACGTTCGCCAGGAAGACCGCCAGGGCCGCCGGCCGGGACGAGGTCGTCACCATCCCCGTGGTGGTGCACGTCGTCCACCGCACCCCCGAGCAGGACATCGGCCAGGAGCAGATCGACAGCCAGCTCAAGGTGCTGAACGCCGACTTCCGCAAGGCCAACCCCGACGTGAGCAAGGTGCCGCAGGTGTGGCGCAACGTCGTGGCCGACGCCCGGCTGGAGTTCCGGCTGGCCTCGACCGGGCCCGACGGCGAGCCCACCTCCGGCGTCGTCCGCGTCTCCACCGACACCGCCGGGTTCAGCACCGACGACAGGGTCAAGTTCAGCGCGCAGGGCGGCTCCGACGCCTGGCCCGCCGACCGCTACCTGAATGTCTGGGTGTGCGAGCTGACCGACGCGCTCGGGTACGCCGCCTTCCCCGGCGGGCCGCCCGAGCTCGACGGGGTGGTCATCCGGCACAGCGCGTTCGGCACCACCGGGACGGCGGCCGCCCCGTACGACGGGGGCAGGACCGCCACCCACGAGGTCGGCCACTGGCTGAACCTGCGCCACATCTGGGGCGACGACGGCGACGGCTGCTCGGGCAGCGACTTCGTCGACGACACCCCCAACCAGGCGGGCCCCAACCGCGGCTCCCCCTCCTTCCCGGCCGTGAGCTGCGGCAACGCGCCGAACGGCGACATGTTCATGAACTACATGGACTACGTCGAGGACGCCGCCATGTACATGTTCACCCTCGGCCAGGCCGAGCGCATGGACGCAGCCCTGGCCGGCCCCCGCTCATCGTTCCTGACGCCACAACTGCGGCAGAGCATGCGCGCCCCCGTATAGACCCCGGCGTGGTCCCCGGCGTGGTCCCCAGCCTGGACACCGGCCTGGACACCGGCCCGGTCATCGGCCCTGCTCACCCCGGCTGCGAACATGGGGAGCATGCGTGTTGTGGTGATCGGAAGCGGCATCGTGGGGGCCGGTGCGGCCTACCACCTGAGCCGCAGGGGCGCGGCCGTGACCGTCGTGGACGGCGGCTACCCGGGCGAGGCGACGCAGGCGGGGGCCGGCATCGTCTGCCCGTGGGTGGACCACCCCGAGGACGACGACTGGTACCGCCTGACCCGCGAGGGCGCCCGCCACTACCCCGGCCTGGTGGAGGAGCTCGGTGAGGACATCGGCTACGCCAAGGTGGGCGCGCTGCTGGTGGCCGAGGACCCGGTGGACCTGGAGCCGGTGCGGGCGCTGCTGCGCCGCCGCTACGCCGGTGCCCCCGAGATGGGCGAGGTCGTGGACGTGGCGACCCCCGCCGAGCTGTTCCCGCCGCTGTCCGACACGCTGAGCGCGCTGCTGGTGCCGGGCGCGGCCCGGGTGGACGGCCGTTCGGTGCGCGACGCCCTGCTCGGGGCGGCGGTGGCGAGAGGCGCCGAAGTCCGTACGGGCACCGCCACCCTCACGCAGGACGGCCACGTCCTCCTCCATCCCGCCGGCCACCCGGAGACCTCGGCGTCCACCCCTCCCCCGCCCGCCCCCGCCCTCTCCGGAACGACCCCCGCCGGGACCGGCTCCTCCGCAGCGGCCCCGGCCGGGGAGGCGTCGTGGCGGCAGGCGGCGCCGCTGCACCCTGGAGCGACGGCGATGCCCGGCATCCAGCAAGAACCCATGGGTGAGGGGCTGCCGCTCGAGGCGGACGCGGTGATCGTGGCGGCCGGGGCGTGGACGGGTGAGGTGTGCCGGCCGCTGGGCGTCGAACTGCCGGTCTTCCCCCGCCGGGGCCAGATCCTGCACGCCACGCTGGAGGGCGTGGACACCGCGTGGTGGCCGATCATCCTGCCCCGCCTGGGGCCGTACCTGCTGGGCTTCCCCGACTCGCGGGTGGTGGTCGGCGCGACCGTCGAGGACGTCGGGTTCGCGCCGCGCGTGACCGTGGGCGGGCTCGACGAGGTGATCGAGGCGGGGCTGCGGGTGGCGCCGGGGCTGGCCAGCGCGACGGTCTCGGAGACGCGGGTCGGCCTGCGCCCGGTCTACGCTCCGGGCTCCGCCCTCATCGGGCCGGTGACGGATCGCGTGGTGGTGGCGACGGGGCTCAGCGCGTACGGGCTGACGGCGGGCCCGTTCACCGGCGAGCTCGCCGCCGCGCTGGCACTCGGGGAGCGGCCGCCCATCGACCTCACCCCGTACCGGCCGCCCACCGGCTGAATTCGGGCACCGAGCGCGATAAGCCACCCTGGCCGTCAAGTGCGACAAGCGGCAACGTAAGATCGGATACCTCCCCACCGGTGACGTCGTGGGGAGGCCGCCTTGCCGCTGCTCGCACTGCTCCTGCTGCTGCTCGTGGCACTGACCGGCTGCGCGGATCCGGAGGCCACCGCGCCCCCCTCCCCCTCGATCACACCTCCGCCCCCGCCTGCCCCCAAGCCGCTGGCGCCCCGCCACCGCGAGGACGCGCCCGAGCAGGAGGAGGTACGGGTCCCGGACGCCGCCTCGGGCCGCTACGCGATCGTCCCAGGCTCGGCCCCCGCCAGGCCCGGCCGTGGCGCGGCGGTGCGGTACCTGGTGGAGGTGGAGCGCGGACTGCCGTTCGAGCCGCGCGCGTTCGCCGCCGAGGTGCACAGGACGCTCAACGACGTACGCGGCTGGGCCCGCTTCCGCCGTGTGGACCACGGCCCCGTACGGGTGCGCGTCGCGCTGTCCAGCCCGCGCACGACCGTCCGCCAGTGCCTGCCGCTGCGCACCGGCGGCGAACTGTCCTGCTGGAACGGCCGCCGCTCGGTCATCAACGCCCTGCGCTGGGCGAAGGGCGTCCCGCAGTACGACGGCGACCTGGTGTCGTACCGGCACTACCTGATCAACCACGAGGTCGGCCACGCCCTCGGGCACGACCACCGCCACTGTCCATCCCCCGGCCGCCTGGCCCCCGTCATGGTCCAGCAGTCGAAGTCCCTCGGCCGCTGCCGTCCGAACCCGTGGCCCCACCCTCACCGAGGCCGCGACCAACGCCGCTGACGCGCACGAGACCCACACGGACCTACACGGACCCGCACGGACCCACACGGACCCACGCGGACCCACGCGGACCCACGCGGTGGGGGTGGCCTTCCGGGGGTCCGGGGCGACCGATAGGTTTCCTTCAACCGGACGAGGTCGCCGCTTCGGTGACGGGGCCCGGCATCGCCGCGCACGCCGCCCCACGCGGGCGCGCCCGGCGGTGGCCGGATCCGGTCAACGCCGGGCGAGCGATCACGCCCGTCTGACCTATCGCGATATATCGTAGAAGTGGAACACCGGGGAGTCCCGTTCGCACCGATCGGGACGTGAAAGATCTTCCAGGGGAGTGTGAGCGATGGCAGGGATGCGGACGGCACGGCGGATCCTCGCGGGCGGCGCGGTCCTGGCCGCGGCTGGTTGGGCGCTGCGCGAGGTTCCCGCCGAGCTGGGCATGCGGCCGCTGCGGTCGGGGCCCGACCGGGTGGCGCGGATCAGGCGCTCGGCGCAGTTCAGGGACGGCGCGTTCGTCAACCCGATGCCCGAGGCGGCGACCGTGCCGTCAGGACCGCCCGTCAGCATGCTCGGCGAGTTCGCCCAGGACCGCGAGCAGCGGCACCCGGCAGGTCCCATCCCGCTGCGCGTCCCGCCGGCCGACGCGCCGCCCGCCGGCGGCGTGCGCGCGGTCTGGTACGGCCACGCCTCCACGCTGGTGGAGATCGAGGGCAGGCGGGTGCTGTTCGACCCGGTGTGGAGCCGCCGGGTCTCCCCCACGCGGTTCGTCGGCCCCAAGCGGCACCACCCGGTGCCGGTGGAGCTGAACGAGCTGCCCGAGGTGGACGCGATCGCCATCTCCCACGACCACTACGACCACCTCGACATGGCGACCGTGCTCAGGCTCAACAGGACGCAGAAGGCGCCGTTCATCGTGCCGCTGGGCATCGGGGCGCACCTGGAGCGGTGGGGCGTGGCGGCGTACCGGATCATCGAGCTGGACTGGGACGAGGAGGCCGAGGTGGCGGGGCTGCGCTTCGTCGCCACGGCGGCCCGCCACTTCTCCGGCCGCACCCTGAGCCGCAACGACACGCTGTGGGGCTCCTGGGTGGTGGCCGGGCCCACCAAGCGGGTGTTCTACGCGGGTGACTCCGGCTACTTCGAGGGCTACCGGGGCATCGGGAGCAAGCACGGCCCGTTCGACCTGACGCTGATGCCGGTCGGCGCCTACAGCCCGGCCTGGCCGGACATCCACATGAACCCGGAAGAGGCCGTCAACGCCCACCTCGACCTGGGCGGAAAGCTGCTGCTGCCGGTGCACTGGGCCACGTTCACGCTCGCCCTGCACCCCTGGGCGGAGCCGGTGGACCGGCTGTGGCGCGAGGCCAAGGCCCGCGACGTCCGCATCGCGGTCCCGCGTCCCGGCGAGGCCGTGGACGCCTCCGCCGCCCCCACGGTCGAGGGCTGGTGGGAGATGCTCACCTGAGTGGCCGCCCGCCGAGCGCCACGACGTAGAGTTCGGGCGTGAGCAACCTGGAACGGGACCCCCGCGAGATCCGCTGCACCGCCGGCCCGGCCGGCGGGCCCGGCGCCGAGGCAGAACGTGCGGCGGCCGTCCCTGCGCCTGACGCGCCGGATGAGCGGGAGGTCCTGCCCGGGCGGGAGGTGCCGCTGGGCGGGCCCCGGGCGATGACGGTCAGCAGGACCCTGCCGGGCGTGCACCGCCGCATGATCGGCGCGTGGTGCTTCGTCGACGCCTACGGGCCGCAGCTCGCCACCATGCGGGTGCCGCCCCACCCGCACACCGGCCTGCAGACCGTGAGCTGGCTGGTCGAGGGCGAGGTGCTGCACCGCGACAGCCTGGGCACGCTGCAGGAGGTCCGGCCGGGACAGCTCAACCTCATGACGGCCGGTCGCGGCATCTCCCACTCGGAGGAGTCGCCGCAGACCGTGCTGCACGGCGTCCAGCTGTGGGTGGCGCTGCCCGGCGAGCACCGCCACACCGCGCCCGCCTTCGAGCACCACCCCGAGCTGCCCGTGCTGGACGGCACCGGTCACCGGGCCCGCGTCCTCATGGGCACGCTCGGCGGGGTGACCTCGCCCGCCACCGCCTACACCCCGCTCGTGGGGGCCGAGCTGGCGATCGACGGCGCCGCCGAGGTGCCGCTTGAGCCGGGCTTCGAGCACGGGCTGCTGCTGCTCGACGGCGAGGTGGCCGAGGTGGAGCGGGGCCCGCTGGTGTACGTGCCGCCGGGTCGCACGTCCATCCGCCTGTCGGGCCGCGGCCGGGTGCTGCTCATCGGCGGCGAGCCGTTCGGCGAGGAGATCGTCATGTGGTGGAACTTCGTCGGCCGCTCCCACGAGGAGGTGGCCGCGTACCGCAAGGAGTGGATGGACGGCGGGGGCTTCGGCGCCGTCGAGGGCTTCGACGGCGCGCCCCTGCCCGCGCCGGTCCTCCCCGGCACCCGGCTCAAGCCCCGCGGCCGCGTCCGCTGACCGCCCCCGACCAGGTGAGGGGTCAGGTGAGGCGCTGGGCCTTGCTGAGCAGGCGCTGGGCCACCACCACCAGAGCCAGGAAGAGGCCGCTGACCACCTGCTGGAACGCCGACGTCAGGTTCCCCACCTGGTTGATGAGGCTCTGGATGACGCCCAGCAGCAGCACCCCTGCCACGGAGCCGGTGATGCCGCCGGCGCCGCCGGTCAGCAGGGTGCCGCCGATCACGACTGCCGCGATGGCGTCGAGTTCGAGGCCGATGCCGAGGATGGTGACGCCGGAGGAGAGCCGGGCGGCGTTGAGCGCGCCGGCCAGCCCGGCCAGCAGGCCGGACATGACGTACACGTACACCTTCGTCCGCACGACCGGCACGCCCATCAGGGCCGCCGCCTGCTCGTTGCCGCCGATGGCGTAGACGTTCTGGCCGAAGCCGGTGCGCTGCAGCAGCACCATGGCGAGCAGCGCGAGGGCGGCGGTGAGGTAGACGGGGTAGGACAGGCCGAGGAGCTCGCCCTGCCCGAGCGTGGCGAAGGCGCGGTCCTTGACCAGGTACGTGGTGGCGCCCTCGTCGGAGATGGCCAGCATCAGCCCGCGCACGCCGAGCAGCCCGGCGAGCGTCACGATGAACGGCGCCATCCCGGTACGCGCGATGACCAGCCCCTGCAGCAGCCCGACGACCCCGCACACGGCGAGCGGCAGCAGCAGCGCCACGATCAGGCCGTACTGGGAGCCGTAGGCGGCCAGCACGCCGCCGAGGACGAACAGCGACCCGACGGACAGGTCGATGCCGCCGCTGATGATCACGAACGTCATCCCGACGGCGATGATCGCGAGGAACGACGAGGAGACGACCACGCTGGCGGCGTTGGCGGTGGTGGCGAAGGAGTCGAAGGCCAGGCTGCCCACGACGACCAGCAGGCCGAGCACCATGACGGCGCCGTGCTGCTGGAGCAGCCTGCTCACCTGTTCGCGGTTCATCGGGTCCCCCGCTTCCTGGTGGCGTAGACGGCGGCCAGGATGATGACCGCCTGGACCATCTGGGTCCATGACTGCGGGAGGTTGTGCTTGATCAGCGTGGCGGCCAGGAGCTGCATGAGCAGCGCGCCCATGACCGTGCTGAGCACCCTGATCCGGCCGCCGGTCAGCGGCGTGCCGCCGACGACGACGGCGGTGATCGCCGACAGCTCGATGAACAGGCCGAGCGAGGTGGGGTCGCTGGCCTGCAGCCGGGCCGTGGCCAGCACGCCGGCCAGGGCGGCGAGCAGGCCGGAGATCACGTACACGATCAGCAGCACCCGCTTGACGGGCAGGCCGGACAGCTCGCTGGCCGAGCGGTTGCCGCCGATGGCGACGACCTGCCGGCCGAACGTGGTGCGCCGCACCACGAACAGCACGATCACGGTGAGCGCCGCCGCGATGAGCACGATGACCGGGATGCCGGCCACGGAGCTGCTGCCGAGCGCGATGAGGTCGGGGTTGCGGAACTCGACGAGCTGCGGCACCAGCACGTTGGCCAGGCCCCGCACGCCGACCAGCAGCGCGAGCGTGGCGACGATGGGCTGCACGCCGACGTACGCGACCAGCGCCCCGCCCGCCGCGCCCACGACGGCGCCGCCGATGACGGCCACGATGACCGCGGGCAGCCAGCCGTAGCCGAGGTAGAGCACGGTCAGCGCGGCGGCCAGCGCCATCACGGACCCGACCGACAGGTCGATGCCCTGGGTGCCGATGACCAGCGCCATGCCGAGCGAGACGATCACGATGGGGGTGACCTGGACGAGCTGGGTGCGGAAGTTGGAGGCGTCGAGGAAGTGCGGGGTGAACAGCACGTTGAACAGCAGCAGCACGAGGACGGCCGCGTACACGCCGTAGTCCTGCACCCACGCGTACACCTGGGGTTTGAGCACGGCGACCCGGGCGCTCCCCCTGGAGGTCAGCTCAGCCATCGGCCTGCTCCGCGATCGTCGCCATGATCCTCTCCTCGGTCACCTCGTCGCCGGACAGCTCGCCCACGACCGTGCCCTCGCGCAGCACGAGGATCCGGTCGGCGCCCTCGACGAGCTCCTCCAGGTCGGAGGAGATGAGCAGCACGCCGAGCCCTTCCCGGGCCAGCTCGTCGATCAGCGCCTGCACCTCGGCCTTGGCGCCGACGTCGATGCCGCGGGTGGGCTCGTCCAGCAGCAGCACCTTGGGCCGGACGGCGAGCCAGCGGGCCAGCAGCACCTTCTGCTGGTTGCCGCCGGACAGCTCGGAGACGAGCTGGTGCTGCGAGGCGGCCTTGATCCTCAGCCTCCGCATGAAGATCTCGACCACCCGGTCGATCTTCGCCTCGGACACCACGCCGGCCCGGCCGAGCGCGGGCAGGGCGGCCAGGGCGATGTTCTCGCGGACGGACAGCGTCGGGATGATGCCCTCGGCCTTGCGGTCCTCGGGCAGCAGGCTGACGCCGGCCTTGATGGCGGCGGCGGTGGAGCCGACGCGCAGCGGCGCCCCGGCCACGAGCACCTGACCGCCGTCGAGCGGCAGCGCGCCGACGATGGCCTTGGCGGTCTCGGTACGTCCCGCGCCGAGCAGGCCGCCGAGCCCGACGACCTCGCCGGGCTCGACGCTGACGTTCACCCCGTCGAGCACGTGCCTGCGGGTCAGGCCGCGGGCCTCGACCACGGGCGCGTCCGCGCCGGAGCCGTGCCGGTCGCGGCTGAAGCGGGTCATGCCCTGGGCGCGGACCTCGTCGAGGTCGCGGCCCAGCATGAGGGAGATGAGCTTCAGCCGGTCGAGCGCGGCCAGCGGCCCGGTGTGCGCGATCCGGCCGTCGCGCAGCACGGTGACCTGGTCGCACACCTGGTAGAGCTCGTCGAGGCGGTGGCTGACGTACATGACGGCGATGCCGCTGTCGCGCAGCCGCCTGATCACGCCGAACAGCGTCTCGACCTCGCGCGGCTCCAGGGAGGAGGTGGGCTCGTCCATGATGACGACGCGGGCGTCCACGGAGACGGCGCGGGCCAGGGCCACCATCTGCTGGGCGCCGACGCCGAGCGTGCGCAGCGGGCGGCGGACGTCGGTCTCGACGCCGTAGCCGGCCAGCACGCGCTCGGCCTCGCCGTACATGGCGGCGGCGTCGATGACGCCGAACCTGCCGCGCGGCTCGCGGCCCAGCAGCAGGTTGCGGGCCACCGACATCATGGGGACGAGGTTGACCTCCTGGTAGATGGTGGAGATGCCGGCCCGCTGCGCCTCCATGGGGCTGCCGAAGGCGGCGGGGCCGCCCTGGTAGCGCAGCTCACCCTCGTCGGGGCGGTAGACGCCGGTGAACACCTTGATCAACGTGGACTTACCGGCGCCGTTCTCGCCGACGAGGGCGTGCACCTCGCCAGGACGCAGGGCGAGGGACACGCCGTCGAGCGCGAGGACGCCGGGGAAGCGTTTGCTGACGGCGCGGGCCTCGAGAACCGCTTCCAACTCAGTACGCCTCTCCGAGGGAGTCCTCGGCGTTGGTGGTGTCGTAGTCACGATCGGAGATGATCACCTTGTCGGGGATGGCCTCGCCGTCGAGGAACTTCTGCGCGGTCTCGAAGGCCAGCGGCCCGAAGCGCGGGTTGGACTCGATGACCGCGTGCAGCCAGCCGTCCACGATGCCCTGGACGGCGCTGCGGGTGCCGTCGACCGAGACGATCTTGATGTCGCCCGGCTCCTTGCCCGCGCCCTTGAGCGCGGTGACCGCGCCGAGCGCCATCTCGTCGTTCTCGGCGTAGATACCGTTGATGTCGGGGTTTGACTGGATGAGCTGCTCGGTGACCTGCTGGCCCTTCTCGCGGGCGAACTCGCCGGTCTGCTCGAACGAGATCGTGATGTCCGGCGCCTTCTCCTTGACGCGGTCCTTGAAGCCGTTGGTGCGCTCGGTGGTGACGTTGTTGCCGGGGGCGCCGAGCAGGATGGCGACCTTGCCCTTGCCGCCGAGCGCGTCGATCATCCGGTCGGCGGCGCGCTTGCCCTGCTCGTAGAAGTCGGAGCCGATGAAGGTCAGGTAGTCGCTGCACGGCTTGGCGTTGATCTTGCGGTCGACCGTGATGATGGGGATCTTCTTGGCCGCGGCCTGCTGGAGCACCGGCTCCCAGCCGTCGGAGTTGAGCGGCGCGATGACCAGAAGCTGCACGCCCTGGGCGATGAGCTGCTGCACGTCGGTGATCTGCTTGGAGAACTGCGACTGGGCGTTGGTCACCTTGAGGTCGCCGATGCCCAGCTCGGCCGCCTCGTCCCTGATCGACTTGGTCTCCGCGATGCGGAACGGGTTGGCCTCCTTCTCCGACTGGGAGAAGCCCACCGTGGCCGTCTTGAGGTCGAACGTCGTGCCGCCGAACTGCTCCAGCGTGCAGGTCGGGCCGGCCGTGCCCGCAGGCGTCTGGACGACCTGCCGCCCAGCGGTACCGGTGGGGGCGGGCGCGCCCTGCGGCTCCTCCGCCTTGGCGCAGGCCGTCGCGGTGAGGAGGACGGCCAGGGTCAGGGCGGCCGTCCGGAGATGGGGGGTCATCGCGGTTCCCTTCTTATCAGGTCCTGCCGGTGCGCGCCCCGGCCCTCGCGAGCTCTCGCGGGCCCTCGCCGGCAGGGCCGGGGCGCGGCGGTGGTTCAGTCGCAGGTGGGGTTGATCGCGCTCGTCAGGGCCTTGTGGGCGTCGTGGAGGCGCTTGACGTCGGGCTTGGTGATCGCCCTGTCGTACGTCATGAGGCCGTTGATCTCGGTCTCGACGTCCGTCGTCTGGGTGTAGACGGCGGCGCTGAGCTGCTCGCAGGCGTGCAGCCGCGCCAGCTCCTCGACCATTCCCACGTAGCGGTTCGTGAGGGCCTCGGGGTCGGGCTCGACCGCGTAGCCCCAGCCGCCGCCCGACCAGGTGTGGCCGACGAGCGGCAGGGCCAGGCCGCCGTACTCGCCGATCACGGTGGCGCGGACGCCCTCGGGCTTGCCGGGGTTGCCGGGGCCCGGGTAGATGTGGAAGTCCTTGACGTCGCCGTTGCCGCCGTCCACGGCGCCGCAGCAGTTGACGCCGCTCATGTTGTTCACCAGGCGGGTCGGGTCCCAGCTCTTGACCAGGTCGGCGATGCGGGCCTGGTCGTACTGGCCCCAGCCCTCGTTGAACGGCACCCACATGACGATCGACGGGCTGCTCCTGTGCTGGTCGATCATGGCGCGCAGCTCGGTCTCGAACTGCTGCCTGTCGTCGGTCTTGAAGGCCGACGGCATGTCCTGCCAGACCAGCAGGCCGAGCTTGTCGGCGTAGTGGTACCAGCGGTCGGGCTCGACCTTGACGTGCTTGCGCACCGCATTGAAGCCGAGCGCCTTGGTCTGCTCCAGGTCGTACCGCAGGGCCTGGTCGGTGGGCGCGGTGTAGATGCCGTCCGGCCAGAAGCCCTGGTCGAGCGGGCCGATCTGGAAGACCGGCTCGCCGTTGAGCAGCATCCGGTTGCCGGACAGGGTGATCTCGCGCATCCCGAAGTACGACTCGACCTTGTCGCCCTTGAGCCTGACCTCCAGGTCGTACAGGTGCGGGCTCTCCGGCGACCAGAGCTTGGGCCTGCGCACGGGGACGCGCAGCTTCTTGCCGGTCTTGCCGTGGGCGGTGCCGATGACACGGCGGCCGTCCCTGACGATCACGGTGGCGGCGCCCGGGGTGCCGTGCACGGTCACGTCCACGGCCTGGCCGCGCACGTCGGGGGTGGTGTCGACGCGGTCGATGCGGTCCCTGCCGACCGGCTCGATCCAGACGGTCTGCCAGATGCCGGACACCGGGGTGTACCAGATGTTGCCGGCTTCGAGCCGCTGCTTGCCGACGGGCTGCGCGCCGCGGTCGGTCGGGTCGTACACGCCGACGACGAGCTCCTGCGGCCCCTTGCGCTTGAGCGCGCCGGTGACGTCCACGCTGATGCGGTCGTAGCCGCCCTTGTGGGTGGTGACGCGCTCGCCGTTGACGTAGACGGCGGCGTCCCAGTCGACGGCGTCGAGGTGCAGCATCAGCCGCTCGCCGCTCCAGGAGCGCGGCACCTCGAACGTGCGCCGGTACCACATGCGCTCCTCGTGCCGGCCGATGCCGGACAGCTGCGACTCGACCGGGTACGGCACGGTGATCCGCTCGGGCAGGGTGCGGCCGATCGGCGCGGCCTCGCCCTCCTTGGCCGTGGCGAACTGCCAGACGCCGTTGAGGCTGCGCCAGCGGTCGCGGACGAGCTGCGGCCTCGGGTACTCGGGCAGCGGGTGGTTCCTGTCGACCTCGTCGGTCCAGCGGGTCTTGAGCACGTACGTGGACAGGTTGACCACGCTCGCGAACGGATAGGCGGCCAGCGGGGTGCCGTCGGCGTAGGTGATGCCGCCGCTGCCGTCGTAGGAGGTGCGCACGGTGCCGCCGGCCTTGGCCGGGACCGGGTACTTGAGCGTGAGCTCCAAGGTCTGCGGGCTCTTCTGCTCGACCGAGGTGACGGGCCAGGCGGCGGCGCCGACGGTCAGCGCGAGCTTCTCCGCCGCGCCGGCGGGCAGCGGGGCGAGGGGCCGCGGGTAGGTGAGCGTCACGACGTCGCCGGTGGTGTTGAGCCGGGCGTCGTACGGGCCGTCCGGCTGGAAGTCGGCCGGGACGGTGAGCGCCTCGGTGGGCACGATGGCCTTCGGCTGGCTCGGGCTCTGCCAGCGCAGGCGCAGGTTGGCGCCGCCGTAGTGCTCGAAGTACTCGACCTTGATGTCGTACTCGCGGCCGGCTTCGAGGGCGATCGGGGTGCCGGTCTGCTCGATGTCCCAGTCGTCCACCCAGTGATCGATGATCACCTGACCGTCCACCCAGAGGCGGAACCCGTTGTCACCGATGATCGAGAAGGTGTAGGTCTCGGAGAACTCCGGGGTGATCTGGCCGGTCCAGCGGACCGAGACGTCGTCCTCCCTGCCGGTCAGCAGCTGGAAGACGGGGTTGAGGTCCGTCAGCTCCAGCTTCGGGTCGATGATGCTCGCCTTGAGCTCGGCGAAGTCGAACGTCCCCGCCCCTGAGGCGAGGTAGTAGTCGCCGCGCAGCCCGTTCCGCTCGGGAAGGGCCGCCGTTCCGGCGGAGGCGGGTGCCGGCAGCTGCCATAACACGGACATCAGTACGGCCAGCAGCAACGCGAGGCGCTTACGCACGGGGAGTGTCCTTTCGGAAGGCGCCGATCAGGTTCGGACAGCTTTTGACCCTGACACGCTCCAAAGTAAGCACCGCCGGACCGAGGCGGTCAAGATTTCCGATCAAATTCGTTCTCGTTCGGTCAGAGGTGAACTCATGTTGGCCTGTCGACTATGATCGGCCCCGTGAGCGACACGCAGAGCGACGGGCGCAGACCTGTGTTCGCCGCTGAACGCCGGCAGCGCATCCTCGAGCTGGTGCGTGCCAACGGCGCCGTGTCGCTGCGCGAGCTGGCCCAGGCCGTCCACTCCTCCGAGGTCACCGTCCGCCGCGACCTGCGCGCGCTCGAGTCCGAGGGCCTGCTCAACCGCCACCACGGCGGCGCCACGCTGCCCGGCGAGCTGTCCCGCGAGGCCGGCTACGCGCACAAGGTGTCACTGGAGTCGGCCGAGAAGGCCGCCATCGCCGACCTCGCCGCCGCGCTCGTCGAGGACGGCGACGCCATCGTGGTCGGGCCGGGCACCACCACGCAGGAGTTCGCCCGCCGCCTGACCAGGCACTCCGAGCTGGCCGTGGTGACCAGTTCACTGCTGGTCGCGCAGGTGCTGGCCGGCTCGCCGCGCGTCGAGGTGATGCTGACCGGCGGCACCCTGCGCGGCTCCATCCTGGCCCTGGTCGGCAGCGCGGCCGAGCACTCGCTGGCCGGGCTGCGGGTGCGCAGGGCGTTCATCTCGGGCAACGGCCTGACCGCCGAGCGCGGGCTGTCCACGCCCAACATGCAGGTCGCGGGCGTCGACCGGGCCCTGGCCGCCGCCGCCGAGGAGGTCGTGGTGCTGGCCGACCACACGAAGGTCGGCGTCGACACCATGGTGCAGACCGTCCCGCCCGATCGCATCGACCACCTGGTCACCGACGACTCCGCACCCCGCGACGTGCTCGACGAGCTGAGCGCGCGCGGCGTCCGGCTGCACGTCGCCCAGTTCTGATCGGCGCACTGATCGAATGTGACAAGCCCGTTACTATATTGTTTCCTTCCTCGACCACCATCGAGGCGGAGGCAACCGTGCTGCAGGTGGCTGGCGTTCTCAAGGCGTTCCAGGGTGTCACCGCCCTCGACCACGTCACCCTGTCCGTACGCGCCGGCGAGGTGCACGCCCTCATCGGCGGCAACGGCGCGGGCAAGTCCACCCTGGTGAAAGTGCTCTCCGGCGTCTACCCGCCCGACGCGGGCGAGCTGCGCTTCCTCGGCGAGCCGGTGCGCTTCACCGGGCCCGCCGACGCCAGGAAGGCCGGCATCGCCACCGTCCACCAGGAGACCAACCTCGTCCCCACCATGAGCGTGGCCCGCAACCTGCTGCTCGGCAGGGAGCCGCGCGGGCGGCTCGGGCTGATCGACTCCGCCGCCGTGCACGCCAGGGCCGCGGAGGTGCTGGCGGCGTACGGGCTGGAGGTGGACGTCCGCCGCCCGCTCGGCTCGCTCGGCGAGGGCGCGCGGCAGATCGTCGCGCTCGCGCGGGCCGCCTCCGCCGACGCCCGCCTGGTCATCATGGACGAGCCCACCACCGCGCTCGACCACGGCGAGCTGGAGGTGCTGTTCGGCGCGGTGACCCGGCTGCGCGAGCAGGGCCGCTCGGTCATCTACGTCACCCACCGCCTCGAGGAGCTCTACGGCATCTGCGACCGGGTCACCGTGCTGCGCGACGGCCGGGTCGTGCACACCGGGCCGCTGGCCGGGCTCGACCGGCTGCGGCTGGTCTCGCTCATGCTGGGCCGCCCCTTCCACCCCGCCGCGCCGCCCCTGCCCGCCGGCGAGCCCGACCCGCCCGGTGACGCGCCCGTCCTGGAGGCCAAGGGCCTGACCAGGCACCACATGCTCGACGGGGTGTCGCTCGCCATGCGGGCCGGCGAGGTCGTCGGGCTCGGCGGGCTGCTCGGCGCCGGACGCAGCGAGACGGCCCGCGCCATCGCCGGAGTGCTGCCGGTGGACGCCGGTCAGCTCACCGTCGCGGGCGCGCCGGTGCGCAAGTGGTCGATCAGGAGCGCCGTACGCGCCGGGATCGGCCTGGTGCCGGAGAACCGCAGGACCGAGGGCATCGTGCCCACCCTGTCGGTGCGCGACAACATCGCTCTGGCCGCGCTCCCCCGCCTGTCGCGGGCCGGCATCGTGTCCGACGCGCAGGTGGACAACATCGTCGCGACCTTCATGCGGCGGCTCGGCATCAAGGCCGTCTCCCCCCGCCAGCCGGCCGGCGAGCTGTCCGGCGGCAACCAGCAGAAGGTGCTGCTGGCCAGGTGGCTGGCCATGCACCCCAAGGTGCTGCTGCTCGACGAGCCCACCAGGGGCGTCGACGTCGCCACCAAGGTCGAGATGCAGGCCCTGCTGGACGAGCTGGCCGTGGACGGCCTGGCCATCCTGCTCATCTCCTCCGATGTGAGCGAGCTGGTGGAGAACTGCGACAGCGTCGTCGTGCTGCGCGACGGGGCCATCACCGAGCAGCTCAACGGGCCCGAGGTCACCGAGGACCGCCTGCTCGCCGCCCTCGCCAAGGACTAGTAGGCCGGAGACCAGTAGGCCAGGGACTAGTAGACCGAGACGTGCGGGTGGTCGTAGTGGTTGGCCGTCGTGCCGCCGCGGTCCGACATCACCCGCCACGCGCCCGTCCTGGCGTGCCAGATGCGCTGGCGGTAGATGACGTACATGATGCCGAGCCGCTTCGCGTTCTTGATCACCCAGGCGGCGATCTCGTCGCCGCGCTTCAGCTCCTCCCCTGACGGCATCGCGCCGCCGCGGCTCAGCATGAAGTCGCAGGCCCGCCCGAGCGGATGCTCGCCGCCGTCCCGGATCGGCCGGTAACACCCGATCCCGTACGGCACCTCGAACCGCTCCTGGATGAGCTGCCTGACCAGCCGCATCCTGGGCGTGATGTTGTCGGGTCCGTCCGGCAGCTGCGGCACCCACGTGCCGTCGGGACGCCGCACCCCCGGCGCCGTGTAGAGCAGGTCGATCCTGTCCTTGACCTTCTCGATCTGCTTCTCGGCCTTCTTCTTGCGCCGCTCCAGCGCGCCGACCGTGCGCTTCAGCTCCTCGGCCCTGGCCGCCGCCTCCTCCTCGGCCCGCGCGCGATCGTCCCTGACCTGGGCGTGGCCGCGCAGCCTGGCGTCCTGGCCGTCGATGAGGTGCTGGGAGAGCGCCATCCTGTTCAGCAGCCGCGCGGGGTCGCCGCCGCTCTGCCCGCTGACGAGGATGGCGAGCGGTCCCGGCGTGCCGCCCATGTACTCCGCCGTCGCGATGGCCCGCAGCTCCGTCGAGTGGCGGTCGTAGGTCTCCTGCGCCTCGGCCAGCCGCTCGCCCGCCTTCTTCGCCTCCTTGTCCGCCTTCTGCTGGGCGAGGCGGGAGGCGTAGTAGTCGGTGATGAGCTTGTCGGCGTCCTTCTGCATCGTGGCCAGCTCCTTCTTGAGCTGCTTGGCCGTCGGCTTGGGCGCCGCGTGCGCGGGGGCCGCGGTGACCAGCAGCAGCTGGGCGAGGACGATGCAGAGCACGGACGTACGGACGGGGGAGGCTTCCGCCACGCTTCTCCTTACCCCTGGCCACAGGGCAGGTTCCGGGCATGAGCTGTTCAGGCCGGGGGTCGCCCTCCATTCGACGCACGATAGTAGAGGATCAAGCCTCCCCACCCGCAAGTCACGAAATTTCGTGATCACGGCCTTTTCGTACTCTGCGCAGCACGATGTGCCGTCCGAGCAGCACCGAGCCCGGCACCACCACGAACCCCAGCAGGCCGGTGCCCAGCCCGAGCCCGATGTCGGCGTCCACGAGCCGGTCGCCGCCGCTGAGCACCGGCAGGCCGAGCGAGACGCTCACCGAGACCGACAGCAGCGGCTCCCGTTCGCGGGGCGGGTCCGGCTGGTTCGTCGCGGGCGGCGGCTCCTGGTCGCCCGGCGGGTCGGGCGGGTCATCCGCCGGAGGCGGCGGGGTCGGCCGGACGGTGGTCGGCGCCGCGGTCGTCGTGGGCCTCCTGGTGGGGCCGCTCGTCACGGTCGGCCTGCGGGCTGGCTCCCTGGTGGGCCTCGTGGTCGTGGGACGCTGCGTGGGCCTGGAAGCCGTACTGGTCGGCTGGGCGGTCGGCCTGCTCGCCCGGGGAGGGGCGCTCTCCGCCGGGCGGCCCGCGAACGTGACCGGCGGCGTCACCACGGCGGGCGGGCTGGAGGCGGGCGTCGGCTCCGTGGTCGGCCCCGTCGTCGGGGTCGTCGTCGGGGTGGCGGCCGGCTCCGGCGGCTCAGGCGAGGAGGGGGCGGGCGTGACCGGCGGGGCCACGCTGGGCGGCGGCACGGCGACGCTGCGCGGCTCGGGCGCGTCGCCCAGGATCGCGAACGCCGACACCACCGCGGCGGCCGTCGCCACCACCAGGCCACCGGTCATGGCGAGCTTCCCGGCCGGCGACAGCGCGTTGTGGAACAGGCTCGTGCCCGTGCCGGGCTCGGGGGCGGGCGGCGAGTTCGGCAGCAGCCCGGCCAGCGGCACGGCCAGTAACGCCAGGGTCGCGCGGCCACGGGCCTCCCAGTCGTCCCCGTACGCGGTGCGCGCCGTCTCCTCCAGCTCCTCCAGGAACGACAGCGCCGACTCCGGCCGCCGCGCCGGCTCCTTGGCCAGGCCGTGCTCGATCAGCGGGCGCAGCGGCGCCTCGATGTCGTCGATCGGCGGCGGCAGGTGCTGGTGCTGGTAGGCGAGGGCGGCGATGTTCTCGCCGTGGAAGGCGCGGTGGCCGGTCAGGCACTCATAGAAGACGAGGGTGGCGGCGTAGACGTCGGTGGCGGGCCCGGCCGGGGCCTCGTCCCACTGCTCGGGCGCCATGTACGACGGCGTGCCCGCCGGCGCGGCCGTCTCCCCGACCTTGGCCGCCACGCCGAAGTCGACGAGCTTGCTGTCGCCGTCCTCGGTGATCATCACGTTCTCGGGCTTGAAGTCACGATGCACGACGCCGCGCCGGTGCGCCTCCGCCAGGCCGAGCAGCGAGCCCTTCAGCACCGTCAGCGCC
Organism: Nonomuraea sp. NPDC049421; assembly: GCF_040677005.1. Classification (NCBI taxonomy): domain Bacteria; kingdom Bacillati; phylum Actinomycetota; class Actinomycetes; order Streptosporangiales; family Streptosporangiaceae; genus Nonomuraea; species Nonomuraea sp. NPDC049421. The sequence goes on along the minus strand of NZ_JBFAQA010000022.1, from coordinate 153,205 downwards.
GCCTGCGGGCCCGTCGCGCCCTCGCCGGCCAGCAGCCGCCGCAGCGTGAGACCGTCGACCAGCTCCATCACGATGGCCGCGTCGTCGTCGCCCTCGACGTAGTCGAGCACGCGCGCGGTGTGCGGGCTGTCGATCTCCTGGATGAGCAGCGCCTCTTCCCTGAACCGCGCCACGAACGCCGCATCGTCGCGCAGCGGCTCGGCGAGGTGTTTGATCGCGACCTGTACGCCGTCGGAGTCTCGGACGGCGAGCATCACGCGGCCGGTCCCGCCGTGGCCCAGTTCCCGGATCTCCGTGTAGCCGGGAACCTCCATGGAGCCCTCCTGACCGGATAAAGATCCTTATAGGGGGACGCTAACCTGACGTCACCGGACGTGTCGACCCCCTTCGCCACAGTGATCGGATCGGTATGGACACTATGCCGCGTAGTAGCCAGCGGACCCCTCGGCGGACGGCACCGGACCCCTCGCGCGCCGAACCTTCTGTGCGCCGGGCCCCCTTGCGCGCCGGCTCTCCTGCGGCTCGGCGAACACCCTCGCGTAGTAGGTCGTGATCGCGCAGGAGTGCATGCGGACGCTTCAGGTGCGCAGGCGGCGGACCACCGCGCCCGTGCCCGAAGCGAGGGCCGCCCCCAGCAGGACGAGGAGGGCGAAGACCAGCGTCTCGCGCCACGGCCAGGCGCCGCCGCGCAGCTCGACGTCCATCACCGGGTACTCCAGCGTCTTGGCGGCGAAGCGGGCGGTCGGCACGTCGTAGGTGCGCGCGATGTCCCGGATCACCGCGTCGAAGGCGAACTCGTCGGTCGTGTGGACGTACTCCGCCCTTCCCGTGCCGGCGGCCTGGGTGCGGGCGGCCTCGTGACCCGGGACGAGGAGCCGGTCGAGGTCGCCGGACGCGGCGGCGAGGGTCCTGCGGGGGACGAAGGTCAGGCCGTGCTCGGAGCGGATGGGGCCGTCGCCGACCGCGATCGTGTGCCCGACCACGGACTGCTCGGTGTAGGAGTTGAACACCGACGCCAGCTCCAGCTCCCCGGCGCCCTCGACGAGCTGGACGCCGATGGCCGACGGGCGGGTCTGGTAGGAGGAGTTGAGCGGGGCCACCAGGTCCGCCAGGTCCAGCCCCTGGACGGGCATGCGCGCGGGCGCTCCCGGCGAGTAGTGCCGCCAGTGCACGGCGCCGGCCGCCTGGCGGGCCGTGTCCATGCCGGCCAGGCGTTCGACGATGCGCAGGGCGCCGTCGATGGCCGACAGCACGCCCGCCGCGGTGATCACGTCGCCGTCGTCCACGTACCGCACGCCGCTCTGCCACTTCACCGCCGGGAAGTCCGCACGCAGGCCGCGCATGCGCAGCCAGTGCGAGGTGGCGGGGCGGCCGTCCAGCAGGCCGCTGCGGGCCAGCGCGCGGGCGCCGTTGCAGACGCTGACGGTCAGCGCGCCGGCCGCCGACTGCTGCCTGAGCCAGGCGTTGACGGCGGCGAGCTCGGCGGGGTCCGGCTTCTCCATGGCGGGGACGAGCACGGCGTCGAGCGTGTCGCCGCGCCCGGTGAGGAGCTGCCGTAGCTCCTCGAACGTCAGGTCGGGGACGAGGTCCAGCCCGCCGGTCAGGTTGATCAGCCGGGGGCCCGCGGAGACGACGTAGGTGTTGAAGCGGCCGGTGCTCGCCAGCACCTCGTACGGGCCGAGCAGGTCGGCGGCGTTGGTGCCGTTGCCGCCGGTGAGGAAGGCGACGGTGGGCTTGGCCGGGTCGTGGGGCTTGGCGGCGGGCTCGGCGGAGACGGCGTCGGGGCGTGCGCGGTAGATGTCGCCGAACCTGCCGATCGTGCTGGCCGCCGACACCCCGCCCGGCACCAGCAGCGCGACCAGGACGACGGCCGCCGTTCTGACCCATGTGCCCCGGACGGTGAACCGGCGCCTACGGACGTTCTCGTCGCGCCGCCCGCCGCGCGTGTCCCTCGGCGCATTCCCACGCATGCTCGCCCCTCTTCCCGGCGCATATGAGCCTCACCGGGATGGTGTTCGACCAGCGCTTCGGGGACAAGGACATGAACCGGTCATCCAGCGGACATCTCCGCTGGCACGGCCTCATGCAGCCGGAAGCGCGGAGGAGGCGGCGGGGGTGGTGGTGAGGAGGCGGTGGACTTCGCGGGCGGCCATGCGGCCCGCGCGGTTGGCGCCGATCGTGCTGGCCGAGGGGCCGTAGCCGGCCAGCTGCACCCTGGGGTCGCGGACGACCCGCGTGCCGTCGACGCGGATGCCGCCGCCCGGCTCCCGCAGGCGCAGGGGTGCGAGGTGGTCGAGCGCCGAGCGGAACCCGGTGGCCCAGACGATGGTGTCGCAGGCCAGGAACGTGCCGTCGTCCCACTCCACGCCGTTCTCCGTGATACGGCGGAACATCGGCCGCCGGTGCAGAGCCCCCTTGGCCAGCGCCTCACGGACGATCGTGCTGTAGGTGAGCCCGGTCACGGCGACGACGCTCTGCGGCGGCAGCCCGGCGCGTACGCGGTCCTCCACCATGGCGACGGCCTCGCGCCTGGCGTCCTCGCCGAAGCCGTCGTCACGGAAGACGGGTGGCCGCCGCGTCACCCACGCGGTCGCGGCGGCCACCCCCGCGATCTCCGACAGCACGTGCGCCGCCGACGTCCCGCCGCCCACCACGACCACCTGCCGCCCCGCGAACTCCGCCGGCCCCCGATAGTCGGCGTAGTGCAGCCGGCGGCCGGCGAACGTGGCGGCCCCCGGGTAGTACGGCCAGTAGGGACGGGTCCACGTACCGGTCGCGTTGACCAGCGCGGCGCCGGACCACTCCCCCGCGTCCGTCGCGACGAGCAACCGCCCCTTGGCGCCCTCGCGCACGGACGTGACCCGCACAGGACGCACGACGTGCAGCCCGGCCGCCCGCTCGTAGGCGTCGAAGTACGCGGGCACGACCTCGGCGGCGGGCCGCACCTCGCCGCCGTCCGCGGGCTTGGGGTGGCCCGGCAGGTCGAAGATGCCGTGCACCTTGTCCATCGTCAGCGACGGCGACCGGTGCCGCCACGCCCCGCCGGGCCCGTCCTCGGCGTCGAGCACGACGGCCTCGACCCCGAACCGCCGCAGGAAGTACGCACTGGACAGGCCGGCCTGTCCAGCCCCGATGACGACGACCGCACTCTCCTCCACGCTCACCCTCAACCACCCCCGCTCCGCCCCTCTTCCCGCCGCTCGCGAAATCCCGAAACGCTTTCGCCAGGCACGCCCTGGCCGCGAACCCACGAACGGTGTGGCCAGGGCAAGAGCCACCAGGTCAGAAGACCCGAGGCGGGGTAGGAGGAAGCCCCGAAGGACCGAAACTTTTCGGCAGAAGAGTCAGAGGTGCCTCTGCCAGGAAAGCCAGGGGCGGTCTCGTCAAGGAGCGGAGGCGAACCACCGCCGCCCGGCACCCGCCGAGATCGGCGTCTGGTAGCGGGAGGCAATCCGGGACAAACTCCCACAACCCCACCTCTGGCCCGCCGAAAACCGGGGAGAGGATCCGGGACGAACATCCGCCGCCCCGCCTCTCCCCGACGAAAAGCCGGGGAGAGGTGGGGCGGTGGGTCAGGAGCGGTGGGGGACGGGGGCGGTGGAGCCGCGGACCACGAGCTCGGTGGCCAGCTCCACGTGGTGGGAGTCCACGCGTTCGCCTTCCGCCAGCCGCAGGGCCGTACGGAGGGCCGCCTGGCCCATCTCGCGCAGCGGCTGCCGGATGGTGGTCAGCGGCGGCGAGGTGACCTTGGCGATCTGGGTGTCGTCGAAACCGACGATGCTCAGATCCTCCGGGATGCGCAGCCCGCGCTCCCGCGCCGCCTCCATGATGCCGACGGCCATCTCGTCGCTGCCGGCGAAGATGGCGGTCGGCGCGTGGGGCAGGTCGAGCACGGCGGCTCCGCCCTCGACGCCGTCCTGGTAGTGGAAGTGGCTGGAGCGCACGTAGCCGGGCAGCACGGGCGCCCCCTCAGCCTCCATGGCGGCCCGGTAGCCGTGCAGCCGCGCCTGGTTGCACGCGGCGGTGGCGGGCCCGCCGACGTAGGCGATGCGCCGGTGGCCGAGCGAGAGCAGGTGCTGGGTGGCGGCCAGCCCGCCGGCGAAGTTGGTGGAGCCGATGCTGGTCACCCGGGTGCGCGGCAGGTTGAGCGGGTCGATGAGGACGAGCGGCAGCCGCGCCCGGTTGAGCGCGGCGGGCTGCCCGGCGGTCAGCTCGCTGGTGACGGCGATCAGCGCGCGCCGCCCCGCGGCGACGAGGCCGCGCGCCCAGGCGGTGGTGCGGGCCTGGCCGCCCCTGATGCTGACCACGATGCCGACCCCTGCCTCGGCCCCGGCCTCGACGGCGCCCTGGATGATCTCCGTGGAGTAGGCGTTGAGGTCGGTGTCGAACTGCACCTCGACGGTGCCGAGCCCGGCCTGCTCGCGGCGCGGCGCCGGGGCGACGTAGTCATGCTGCTGCAGCAGCGACTGCACGAGCGAGCGGGTGGCCGGGGAGACGTCGCTGCGGCCGTTGAGCACCTTGGAGACGGTCGCGACCGACACCCCTGCGGACGCCGCGACCGTCGCGAGCGTGGCACGTCTAGGACTGGGCGGCATCTGCACCCCCTTGCCGGGGCTGCCCGGCGGCCGCGCCGGCGCTCACCTCCGCGGGTGTGACGAGCCGGCGGTCGTGGCCGACGTGGCGGGCCCGGCCGGTCAATCGTACGACGGCGCGGCACGGCAGGTCGGCGGCCGACGTGCCGGCGAGCACCTCGATGTCGCCTGGTTCGACGACGCGGCGCAGGTCGCGCCCGGTGAAGGCGGTGCGGTCGGCGTGTATGCGGAAGGTGACGTCGGCGCTTTCGCCGGGTTCGAGCGGCACTCTGGCGTAGCCGGTGAGCTGCAGGACGGGTCTGGTGACCTGGGCGACGAGGTCGTTGAGGTAGAGCTGGACGACCTCCTCGCCGGCCCGCCCGCCGGTGTTGCGCACGGTGACGGTGGCGGTGAACTCGCCGTCGGTGGGCACCTCGGTGGCGCTGAGCCGCAGGCCGGACACCTCGAAGGTGGTGTAGGAGGCGCCGTGGCCGAAGGGGAACAGCGGGGCCGGGTCGAGGTTGCTGATGCCGTGGCTGTCGGTGCCGAGCGGCGGCTGAAGGTAGGTGCCGGGCTGGCCGCCCGGTACGCGCGGGATCTGCACGGGCAGCCGCCCGGTGGGCTGGACGCGTCCTGACAGCACGCCGGCGATGGCGGCGCCGCCCTCCTCGCCGGGCATGAACGCCTGGACGAGCGCGGCGGCGCCGTCGCGGATCTCGCCCAGCGCGTACGGCCGTCCGGAGACCACGACGACGATCACGGGCGTGCCGGTGGCGGCCAGCTCGGCGAGCAGGTCGGCCTGTACGCCGGGCAGCCGCAGGTCCTCGGCGTCGCAGCCCTCGCCGGAGGTGCCCTGCCCGAACAGCCCGGCCAGGTCGCCGACCACGGCCACGCACACGTCGGCGTCGCGGGCGGCTTCGACGGCGGCGGCGAAGCCGGAGCGGTCGTCGCCGCGCACCTCGCAGCCCTTCTCGTAGCGCAGCTCGGCGCCGGGCAGCTCGGCGGTGAGCGCGTCGAGCACGCTGGGCGCCTCGATGCCGAGCCCGAGCCCGGGGTGCCGGGGCAGCACGTGGTTGGGGAAGGCGTAGCAGCCCATGAACGTGCGGGGGTCGTGGGCGGCGGGCCCGACGACGGCGACGCGGCGCGGCGCGGCGCGGCCCTCACCGAGCAGCGGCAGCGCGGTGCCGGCGTCGAGCAGGATGATCGAGCGCTCGGCCAGCTCTCTGGCGAGTGCGCGGTTGGCGGGCGAATCGAGGTCGACGTCCGCGGCGCCGGCGACGGACTGCTCGGGCGTCCACCCGGGGTCGAGCAGCCCGAGCTCGACCTTCTGGGTGAGCAGGCGGCGCACGGCCCGGTCGATGAGCTCCTCGTCCAGCTCGCCGCGGCGTACCCGGCCGGCGAGGTCCTGGCCGAAGCCGAGGGTGTCGGGCAGCTCGACGTCGATGCCGGCGGTGAGCGCCTGCACGCCGGCCTCGCCGGTGTCGGCGGCGACGCGGTGCATGGTGGTCAGGAACGGGACCGCCCAGTAGTCGGAGACGACGGTGCCGGTGAAGCCCCAGTCGTCGCGCAGCACCTCGGTGAGCAGCCACGGGTCGGCGCCGGCGGGGACGCCGTCGACGTCGGAGTAGGAGTTCATCACCGAGCGGGCGCCGCCGAGCGCGATCGCGGTCTCGAAGGTCGGCAGGATCATGTCGAGCAGCTCGCGCCTGCCCATCGGCACGGGCCCGTGGTTGCGCGCGGCGCGGGAGGCGGAGTAGCCGGCGAAGTGTTTGAGCGTGGCGATGATCCCGGCGTTCTCCAGCCCGCGTACGTAGGCGGCGCCGAGCGTCGCGACCAGGTACGGGTCCTCGCCCATGGTCTCCTCGACCCGCCCCCACCGGTAGTCGCGCACGACGTCGAGCACCGGCGAGAGCCCCTGGTGCACGCCGACGGCCCGCATGTCGCGGCCGATGGCGGCGGCCATGCGCTCGACCAGGCCGGGGTCGAACGTGGCGGCCCAGGCGATGGCGGCCGGATAGACGGTGGCGCCGTAGGCGGTGAAGCCGGTCAGGCACTCCTCGTGGACGATGGCGGGGATGCCGAGCCGGGAGCGTCCGATCACGATCCGCTGCTGGCGGACGACCTCGGCCGCGCCTTCTTCCGGCGTGACGGGGACGCTGCCGTGGACGCGGGTCAGGTGGCCGAGCCCGTGGCGGGCGGCCTCCTCCAGCGGGATGGTGCCGGAGGCGGCGAAGACGTCCTGCATGGGGGCCACGTTGAGCGGCTCCGCGCCCGGCTCCGGCTCCTCGGCCTGGCTCATGTCGTTGCCGACCCACCTGCTGCCGAGCTGGCCTATCTTCTCCTCCAGGGTCAGCTCGGCAAGGAGGGCTTCGACTCGGTCGGCCACGGCGAGCGCCGGGTCCTGCCACGGGCGCAGCGCCCGGTTCGCCGTGGGGGTCCGATCTAGAGCCGTCATGTACTGCGCTCCTTAAAGAGGTGCGGTCTTTTCGTAACTTTTCGAAGACGTTTCGCCAGCGGTGCCGACCTCGGCGCGTGACCGTCGCTGTCCCAGACCTCCAGCTAAGAGCACGCGCGGTAGTACCTTACACGCGCCTCATCAGAACGCCAGATGTTTGTCTGATCGACAACCTCTTGACACCACTATTCCCGAAACCTAGATTGGCGACCCCCGCGGTCATGTCGAAAATGTTTCGATGAGCTGACACTAGGAGGAGTGGAAGAGTGGCACTAGGGTGCCAATCCACGACCGCCGGCCATCGCATCCGATGATCAACGAGCCGCGACCCCCAGCCCGCGGCACTCACGTACGGAGATCAGCGTGGAGTCCAGGACTACCTCTCGCCGCAACTTTCTCAGCCTCGTCTCCATGGGCGTCCCCCTAGGAGCAGCACTTGCCGCCTGCGGCGGCACGGGTCCCACCCAGACGGGTGCCGGTGGCGCACCCGGTGAGTCCGCCGCCACCGGTGGTGGCGGCGCCAACAGCGCCACGTACTGGTACCTGTCGACGCAGCCGCAGGAGGGAGTGCGCACCAGGACGATCGAACGGCACAACAAGGCCAACGCCAACGGGACGATCACCGGCACGACGTTCCAGAACGACGCCTTCAAGACCAAGATCAAGACGGCCATCGGCGCCGGTCAGGCCCCCACCCTCATCTGGGGCTGGGGTGGCGGCACCCTGCGCAGCTACGTGCAGGCCGGCCAGGTGGACGACCTGACCGACTGGTTCGAGCAGAACCCGGCCGTCAAGGACAAGTTGTTCCCGTCCTCCTTCGGTGCCGCGACCATCGACGGCAAGATCTACGCGATGCCGTGCGAGACCCTCCAGCCGATCGTCCTCTACTACGACAAGCGGGCCTTCGACAAGATCGGCGCGCAGCCGCCCCAGACCTGGGGCGACATCCTCGACCTGGTGCCCAAGTTCAACGCCAAGGGCATCGCGCCGTTCTCGCTGGGCGGCCAGTCCCGCTGGACGAACATGATGTGGCTGGAGTTCCTCTTCGACCGCATCGGCGGCCCCGAGGTCTTCCAGGCCGTGTTCGACGGCGAGAAGGACGCCTGGTCCAACCCGGTCGCCATCCAGGCGCTGGGCGAGATGCAGAAGCTGATCAAGGCCGACGGCTTCGTCAAGGGCTTCTCCTCCATCACCGCCGACTCCAACGCCGACCAGGCCCTGCTCTACACCGGCAAGGCCGCCATGATGCTGCACGGCGGCTGGACGTACGGCAGCATGAAGGCCGACGGCGGCGACTTCGTCTCCGGCGGCAACCTGGGCTACATGAACTTCCCGCCGGTCGACGGCGGCAAGGGCGACCCCGGCAACACCGTGGGCAACCCCGGCCAGTACATCTCCATCTCCTCCAAGGCCACGCCCGAGCAGAAGGAGATCGCCAAGAAGTTCTTCGCCGGTGCGCTGATCGACGACACCGCGGTCAAGGAGTGGGTCGGCACGGGCGCCGTCCCGATCATCAAGGGCGCGGACAAGGAGTTCGCGAACTCCGAGGACAAGGACTTCCTGGGCTTCGTCTACAACATCGCGGTCAACGCCAAGACCTTCGGCCAGTCCTGGGACCAGGCGCTCAGCCCGACGGCCGCCGAGGTGCTGCTGGACAACATCGCCAAGCTGTTCCAGATGTCCATCTCGCCCGAGCAGTTCGCCACGAACATGAACGCGGTCATCGGCAAGTGAGCGCCGTCATGACCACCGCCAGGCCCGCCCGCAGGGCGGGCCGTGGCGGCTCCATCAAATGGATGACCATTCCGGCGCTGGTGTTCTTCGTCGGGTTCGCCCTCATCCCGCTGGTAGGGGTGCTCGCCCTCAGCTTCGCGCAGTGGGACGGGCTCGGAGAGATCGGTATCGCCGGGTTCAGTAACTGGAGCGCCATCCTCGCCGATCCCGGCCTGCCGCACGCGCTGTGGATCACCTTCCTCGTCATGGCCGTCTCGTGGGCGGTGCAGACGCCCGCGAGCATCCTGATGGGGGCCTTCCTGGCCGGGCAGCAGAAGTACCGCGCGGTCCTGTCGGTGGTGTTCTTCATCCCGCTGCTGCTCAGCTCCGCCGCGCTGGCGATCACCTACAAGGCGCTGCTCGACCCGAACTTCGGTCTCGGCGCCGGGCTGAACATCCCGTTCCTGGTCCAGGACTGGCTGGGTGAGCCGGTGCTGGCCTTCGGCGTGGTGATCTTCGTGGTGTCGTGGCAGTACATCCCGTTCCACTCGCTGATCTACCAGGGCGGCATCCGGCAGATCCCGCGCTCGATGTACGAGGCCGCCGAGCTCGACGGCGCGGGCCGGGTGCGCAGGTTCTTCAGCATCACGCTGCCGCAGCTCAAGTACACGATCATCACGTCGTCCACGCTGATGGTCGTCGGGTCGCTGACCCTCTTCGACCTGATCTTCGTGCTGACCGCCGGCGGCCCCGGCGACGCCACCCGGGTGCTCGCGCTCGACATGTACAAGCGCGGTTTCCAGGCCAACCTCATGGGTCCGGCCAGCGTGATCGCGGTCATCCTCGTCCTCGTCGGCCTCGGCCTGTCGCTGCTCCTGCGCCGGCTCGGCGGCCGAGACCAAAGCCACAGCCAGCTTGAAGGGGCCTGACGCATGACGACCGCCCCCACCAGGGCTCCCCAGCGCGACACCATCTCCGCCGGCCCTTCGCACCGCCGCAAGGTCGGCCGCAGCCAGGAGCGCCCCAACTGGATGGCCGGCGTGACCAGCGTCATCTGGCTGGTCATCGTCGCCGTGCCGATCTACTGGATCGTCATCACCAGCTTCAAGTCGCAGTCGAACTACTACCAGGAGAACCCGTTCGCCCCGCCGGGAGAGCCGACGCTGGCGAACTACCGCCTGGTCATCGAGTCCGACTTCATCCAGTACTTCATCAACAGCGTGATCGCGACCCTCGGCGCCGTGGTGCCGGCCGTGCTGGTCAGCTTCATGGCGGCGTACGCCATCGTGCGCGGCGGCAGGAGCAGGTCGCTGCGCTGGACGAACTCGCTGTTCCTGATGGGCCTCGCGATCCCGCTGCAGGCCGTGGTGATCCCGATCTACCTGATCATCATCCAGCTCGGCCTGTACGACTCGCTGATGGCGCTGATCCTGCCGTCGATCGCGTTCGCGATCCCGCTGTCGGTGCTCGTCCTGTCGAACTTCATCAGGGACGTGCCCAAGGAGTTGTTCGACTCCATGCGGATCGACGGCGCCTCCGAGACCGAGATGCTCTGGAAGCTGGCCTTCCCGCTCACCCGCCCCGCCGTGGTGACGGTGACGATCTACAACGCGCTGCAGATCTGGAACGGCTTCCTGCTGCCTCTGGTGCTCACCCAGAGCCCCGACAAGCGCACGCTGCCGCTGGCGCTCTGGTCGTTCCAGGGCCAGTACAGCATCAACGTGCCCGCGGTGCTCGCCTCCGTCGTGCTCACCACGCTGCCCATCCTGGTGCTGTACGTGGTGGGCCGCCGCCAGCTCCTTGCCGGTCTCACCGCGGGGTTCGGCAAGTGAGCCGGCCGGCGTGCCGCCTCAGGTGCGCCATGTCCGTCTCGTAGAAGCGGTCGTCCCCGCGGGCGACGTGGCCGGCGAAGGCCGCGTCGCCCGCGGCGGCCCGCTCCCGCATGAACCGCACCAGGTGCTCCAGCCTGGTCACCGCCGTGCCGGGCAGCGCCGCTAGGTCGTCGCCGCCGAACCCGTACGCGGCCGCGAACAGCCCGAGCCGCCGCGCCTGCTCCGCCACCGGCAGCCCTTCGGTGTGCCGCGGGTCGTTCAGCGGCACGAACCGGTAGGCGGCGTAGGCGACGTCCCACAGGCGCGGCCCCGGGTGCGCGGTGTCGAAGTCGATGAACGCGACCGGCGCGCCGTCCCTGAACACACAGTTGTACGTGGCCACGTCGCCGTGGCAGATCACCTCGGCCGGCTCGACCGGCGGGAGGTACCAGGTGGCGCCGGGCGGCGGCACGAAGCCGGCGGTGGCGTCGTGGTAGCGGCGCAGCAGCCGGGCCGCGCCGGCCAGCGCCTCGTCCGTACGCGCCCACGGCGGCAGCGGGTAGCCGGCCGTCTCCCCCGGCACGAAGCCGAGCACCTCGCGCCCCTGCTCGTCCACGCCATGGACTCTCGGCGCGCCGGTGAAGCCGCGTGCGGCGAGGTGGCGCAGCAGCGCGTGTACGGCCGGGGTCCACGGGCCGGTGGGGCGGCGTACGGTCCCGGCCACCTTCACCACGTGGTTGACGCCCCCGCCTGTCAAGATCTCCTCGTCCGGCACCCCTCCCTTCTACCGGTCGGGCCGCTCACCGCACCACTCGTTTTATGACCGGCTTCTCGGCGGCGCGATAGAACAAAGCGCATGGACCCGGCACCGGTGGTACTCGTCGTGGACGACGAGCGCAACATCCGCGAGCTGCTGCTCGACGCCCTGGAGCTCAACGGCTTCCGTGTCCGCACGGCCGCGTCGGGCTCCCAGGCGCTGCGGAGCGTCGGCAGGGAGCGGCCCGACCTCATCCTGCTCGACGTGATGCTGCCCGATCTCGACGGCTTCGCGGTGGCGCAGCGGCTGCGGCCGGACGGCGGCGGGCCGCCGGTGCTGTTCCTGACCGCGCGCGACACGGTCGCCGACCGCATCGCGGGGCTGACGGCGGGCGGCGACGACTACGTGACGAAGCCGTTCAGCCTTGAGGAGGTGGTGCTGCGCATCCGCGCCATCCTGCGCCGTACGGGCGCGCGCGAGACGCCCTGCGACGACGGCCTGCTCCGCTACGCCGACCTGGAGCTGGACGAGGAGACCCACGCCGTACGCCGCTCCGGCCGGCACGTCCACCTGTCGCCGACGGAGTTCGCGCTGCTGCGTTACCTGATGATCAACGCCGAGCGGGTGGTGAGCAAGTCGCAGATCCTCGACCGCGTGTGGTGCCACGGCTTCGGCACCGACAGCCGCATCGTGGAGTCGTACATCAGCTACCTCCGCCGCAAGATCGACGCCGAGGGGCGGCCGCTGATCCACACGCTGCGCGGTGTGGGCTACTCCCTGCGCGACCAGACCCTGCTGGACCGCGCCCGATGACGCGGCGGAAACCCGGCAGACCGACGGCCCCAACCCTCTCAGGAGAGCGACCGGGCCCGATGACGGGTCGTTCCCTTCCCCGTGCGCGGGCGTGGCCGCTGCGGCACCGGTTGCTCGCGGCGCTGCTCGCGTTGTCGGCGGCGGCGCTGGCGGTGTTCGCGGCGGCCGGGGTGCTGCTGCTCGACCGCTCGCTGCTGGCGCGCGTGGACACCCAGCTCACCGGGTTCGCCGCGACGTTCCGCCAGGGTCCGCCGCCGCCGGGCGCTCCCGTGCCACCGCCCCGGCCGCGGGGCGAGGTGGAGCTGCCCACCCTGTTCCGGGTCACCGTGTTCACCGGGTCGGGCGCGGTCGTACGGCGGCTGCCCGGCGACGGCGACGGCCCCGACGTGTCGGCCGCCCTGCTCGCCCACCCGCCGCGCGGCCCCTTCACCGTGCCCGACATGGCGGGCGGCGCCGAATGGCGGACCATGTTCGTGCGCCTGCCCGACGGCAACAGGGCCGCCGTCTCGCTCTCCCTGGAGTCCAACCGCAGCACCGTACGCCAGCTCCTGCTCATCGAGGCGGCGGCAGGCGTCCTCGTGCTGGTGCTGCTGGGCGCGGTGGCGCTGGTCGTGGTCCGCCTCGGCCTGCGCCCGCTCACCCGCATGGAACGCACGGCCACCGCCATCGCGGCGGGCGAGCTGGACCGGCGGGTCTCCGACAGCGACCCGCGCACCGAGACGGGCCGCCTGGGCCGGGCGCTGAACGTCATGCTGGGCCGCCTGGGCGAGGCCCTGCACCAGCGCGAACACTCGGAGCAGCGCCTGCGCCGCTTCCTCGCCGACGCCTCGCACGAGCTGCGCACCCCCCTCACCTCCATCAGGGGGTACGCCGAGCTGTACCGGCACGGCCGGCCCGGCCCCGATCCCGTCGTGGCCCGCATCCTCGGCCGCATCGAGGCGGAGGCCGAGCGGATGGGCGTCCTGGTGGAGGACCTGCTGCTGCTCGCCCGCCTGGACGAGGAGCGCGCCCTGGACCTGACGGAGGTGGACCTGCACGTCATCGCGGCCGACGTGGTGCACGGGGCGCGGGCCCGCGACCCCGGCCGTGCGGTGGAGCTGGTCCTGGGCGACCACCCGGTACGGGTGACCGGCGACGAGCACCGCCTGCACCGCGTCCTCGCCAACCTGGTCGGCAACGCCCTCACCCACACCCCGGAGGGCACCACCGTCCAGGTCCTGCTCGGCAACCGGGATCCCGGCGACCACGGCCGCGACGACGTGCAGGGGCCGGACGCCGGCGATCGCCCTGGGGCGGCGGTCACCTGGGCGGGGGCCGGGGAGGTGCGGGGGCCGGTGGTCGTGGTCGAGGTGCGCGACGACGGGCCGGGGATCGACCCCGGCCACCTGCCGCACGTCTTCGACCGCTTCTACCGCGCCGACTCCGCCCGCTCCCGCGAGAGCGGCAGCACCGGCCTGGGGCTCGCCATCGCGGCGGCGCTGGTGGCCGCGCACGACGGCCGCATCGAGGCGCGCAGCGCGCCGGACCACGGCACCGCGTTCCGCGTCCTGCTGCCCGTGGAGGGCCCGCCGGGTCAGCCCGAGCGGCGCACCATCTCCTCGATCCAGACGGGCGCGTAAGGGGACGTGCAGCCCGGCGAGGTCGGGTAGTCCTTCAGCACCTCCAGGCGCTCCCCGATGGCGACGGCGCGGGCGCGGTGCCCGGGGTGGTCGATGCCGATCTGGGCCAGGCAGTGGTTCATCGCCCACTGGAGGCGTTCGTGGGCGTCCTTCATCTCCGCCTCGATGACGTCCAGCAGCCCCGCCAGGTCGAGACCCTCGGGCTTCCTGGACACCCGTTCGACGGTCAGCGCCCAGCCCGCGCTCGCCACCACCGGGTCGGGGTCGGCGAACCACGTCACCCGCAGCCCCTCGGCGTGCGAGCTCTTCTTCACCACGTAGTTGACCAGCCAGTCCTGCACCTTGGGCGTGCGGGACTCGCGCAGCATGCGGTCCAGCTCGTCCGCCTCGAACGCCTTCGGCCGGCAGACCAGCAGCGCCAGCAGCCGCGCCGCGCTGTCACCCGTCTCCCACAGCGCGCGGGCGAGGTCCTGCCGCGTCTTGAGCCGCTTGGCGATCGCGCGCAGCTTGCCCAGGTTCACGGCGTGGTCGTCGCCGTGCCGCTCGTTCACCTCGCGGATCTTCGGGTCCGCGAGTGCGGCCAGCTCGGCCATCACCTCTGCCAGCTCGCCGGCCAGTGTCCCGGTCGTCGCCGTCTCGGCCACGTCCACCTCCCTGTCGGACTTCAGCGTAAGCGGGAGTTCACACACTATTCCCAGCTTGTTGCGGTCACATATGGACGGACACGAAAGGAGAGACATGCTGCGCAGATTCCGCAGGCGTACCATCTCCGCAGGTCAGCCCGCCGCCCCACACTCTCCCCCAGGCGAGGCGGGGCACGCCCTGCGCGCTCCCAGCAGGCTGCACGCGTTCAACCGGTACGAGATCAAGTACCTGGTCGACGCCGCCACGGCCGGCGAGCTGCGGGCCGAGATGGAGCGCCTGCTCGACCGCGACGAGCACAGCGGCGAGAACGGCTACGGCATCTGGAGCGTCTACTACGACACCCGGGGCCTGCGCTTCTACTGGGAGAAGATCGAGGGCCTGAAGTTCCGCAGGAAGCTGCGGATCCGCCACTACGGCGACCGGTTCCAGGTCACCGGCGACACCCCGGTCTTCGTGGAGATCAAGCAGCGGGTCAACCGGGTCACGCAGAAGCGGCGGGTGCGGCTGCCGTACCGGGACGCCGTCGCGCTGTGCGACGGGCGCGCGATGGTCGCGCACGAGCCGTCCGAGCGGGCCTTCCTGGACGAGGTGCTCGACCTGGTCTGCCGCCTCGACCTGCGGGCGACCGCGATGACCGGCTACCAGCGGCACGCGTACGTCGGCCGCGGCGCCGACGTGGGCCTGCGGGTGACGTTCGACCAGCGGGTACGCGGGCGTGACAGGGACTTCCACCTGGGCGCCGACGCCGAGAACCGGTTCATCGTCCCGCCCGGCAAAGTGATCATGGAGGTCAAGGCCGACGAGCGGGTGCCGTACTGGCTGACCGACCTCACGGCCGAGCGGAACCTCCAGGTGGTCCGGGTCTCCAAGTACTGCCAGAGCGTGGAGGCGTACGGACGGGCGCCCCGCTCCCTGTTCCACATCCCCGGCCACGACCTGGACCCCTTCAACGGCCGCCCGCCGGCCATGACCGCCGCCAAGGAGGCGTGACCCCCCGTGGACTTCTCATTTCAGGACCTGTCGGGCACGTTCAGCGTCGCCGACATCGCGATCGCGATGTCCCTGTCGTTCGTGCTCAGCGCCATGATCGGCTGGGTCTACCGGGCGACCCACCGCAACGTCTCCTACAGCCAGTCGTACGTGCAGACGCTGGTCATCCTCGGCATGCTGATCTCGCTCATCATGCTCGTCGTCGGCTCGAACATCGCCCGCGCCTTCGCCCTGGTCGGCGCGCTGTCGGTGGTGCGGTTCCGCAACGCGATCAAGGAGACCAGGGACGTCGGGTTCATCTTCCTGGTGATGGGCGTCGGGATGGCCGTCGGCACCCGGTTCTACCTGCTGGCCGTGGTCGCCGCCGTGGCGATCTCGCTGATCATCATGATCATGCACCGGTTCAACTGGTTCCAGCTGAACGTGCGGCGGCAGGTCGTCAAGGTGCAGGTGCCGTCCGACGACGACTACACGCACGCGATCCAGGACGTGCTGGTCCGGCACACCGACGAGTTCGAGCTGGTCAGCATGGAGTCGATCAGGGCCGGGGCGCTCATGGAGCTGATGTACACAGTCAAGATCAAGAAGGGCAGCGAGCCCGCGGACGTGATCGCCGCGCTGCGCGAGCGCAACCACGGCCAGAACGTCACGGTCCTGACCGGGTACGACCAGACCGACCTGTGAGGGCCCCGTCATGGCACTCAAGCACCGCATCCCCGTCAAACTCCGGCAGAACTGGAAGCTGGTCGCGTTGTGCGCGGTGTTCCTGGTGGCGTGCTGGGGGGTGTTCGGCAGCGGGACCATCCGCCCGTACGTCACCACCTCCGGCACCGCCCAGGCCGACACCGTCGTCCAGAACCTCACCGGCACCCGCGAGCTGTTCGACGCGGCCACGCCGCACGAGGTGACGCTCACGTTCCGGGACGAGGGCTACCAGGACATGCTGACCGAGTACTTCAAGGACGGCGACAAGAAGTACGTCGAGGCGGATCTCACCATCGACGGGACCCGCATCCCGAGCGTGGGGATCCGGCTCAAGGGCAACTCGACCCTGCAGGGGTTCACCTGGAAGGGACAGTCCAGGCCGCGCGTCAGGCCGGGCGGCGGCGGACCGCCGGAGGGCTTCCAGCCCCCGGCCGACGGCCGGCCTCCGGGGAACGCGCAGCCCCCGGAGAACGGACAGCGACCCGGCGACGGGCAGCCGCCCGCGGTGGGACAGCGACCCGGCGACGGGCAGCCGCCCGGGGTGGGACGGCCGCCGGGCGGCGGGCGGGCCGGTTTCGGGCAGCTCAAGGCCGAGGAGCCGGAGAACCTGCCGTGGCTGATCAGCTTCGACGAGTTCGTGGCGGGCCGCCGCTACCAGGGCCACAGCCAGATCGCCGTACGCCCGGCCGCGCAGCAGTCCTCGACCCTGCTCAACGAGGCGCTGGCCATCGCCATGGTGGGGGCGGCCGGGGAGCCGACCCAGCGCTCGGCCTACTCCTCCTTCTCCGTCAACGGCCGCGCGTCCAAGCCGCGGCTGCTCGTCGAGTACCTGGACGAGGGGTACGCCGAGCGGCTCGGTGACGGCGTGCTGTACAAGTCGCTGGCCTCCAGCAGCTTCGCCTACCAGGGCGAGGACCAGACCGCGTACGTCGACGACTTCAAGCAGGTGAACCTGAAGGGCGAGCGGGACCTGCAGCCGGTCATCGGCTTCATCAAGTGGGTGGAGGAGGCGTCGGACGAGGAGTTCGCGAAGGGCCTGGCCGAGCGGCTGGACGTCGAGTCGTTCGCCCGCTACGCCGCGCTGCAGAACCTGCTGCTGAACTTCGACGACATGTCCGGGCCCGGCCGCAACTACTACCTCTGGTACGACCTCGGCACCCGAAAGTTCCGCGTGATCAGCTGGGACCTCAACTTCGCGTTCAGCGGCGACGCCACGGCCGGCCCGGAGGAGACGATCAGCCGGGGCTTCGGCGCCCGCCCGCAACGAGCGGCCCAGGGCGATCAGCAGGCCCAGCCGCCCGCCGGTGGCGGGCCACGGATGATGGGACACGCGCTGAAGGACCGCTTCCTGAAGGACGCCGGCTTCAAGAAGCTCTATGAGCGCGAGTACGCCGCCCTGTACCGGGAGCTCCTGGCCGGCGGCACCGCCACGAAGCTGCTGGACGAGGCGCTGGCGGCGTACGGACGGAATGCCGGAGCCGACACCGCGAAGGCGGCCGAGGAGGCGACCGCCCTCCGCGAAACCCTCCAGACCCGCACCAAGGCCCTGAGCTCCCTGGCGTCCTGAACCCGGCCGCCTGAACCCGGCCACCTGAACCCGGCCGCCGTCCACCGGCCGGAACCGGTGGACGGCGGGCGCGGTCAGCGGCGGGCGCGGAAGGCGACGGCGGTGGTCGAGGTGATCGCCGTCACCAGGACGACGGTGAGCAGGACGGTGCTCAACGGGTTGCGCCGCCGCTCCGCCGGCTCGGCCCGGATGACGTGCGACCGCGGGGACGGCGTCGGGGACGGCGTGGGAGTGGGCGTGAGCGTCGGGGTGGGCGGCAGGACCACCTCAGCCGGTACGAGCGGCGGCACGCCCCGCTGCACCTGCCGGGGCCGCCCGCGCGGGCACTCCCCCAGCTGGACGTCGCCCGCACACAGCCCGTCCGGGTAAACGGTCACCTGAGGCACCGTCACCTTGGGCGCGGCATGCCGCTTCGCGTCCGGCATCGCGATCGACACCCTGGGCCGAGGCGAGCTCTGCACCCACACCCGCGGCACCCGCACGTCCCGCCCGACTCTGACCCGCTTGGGCGGCGCCGGCGGCCGCACGGACACCTTGGGCACGGGCCGCGGCCTGGGCACCGCACGAGGCTTGGGCACCGCGCCGGGCTTGGGCACCGGCCGCTGCTTGACGACCGGCCGAGCCGGCTTACGAGGCGGCGGCACCCGCCCCGGCTCCGTCACACGAGCCGCCATCCGCGCCCGCCGCGAGGCCACCCGCACCACCCCCCGCTTCCCCTCCGCCGCCATCGGCACATACCGCGGGAGCGGTGCCGTGCCCGGAGCGTGCGCCTGGTGCGCGGCTCGGTCGGCTGCGGTCAGCGCGCCACGTTGCGGGGGAGGGCCGAGGTCGGTGGTGGCGGGGCCGGTGAACGTGGCGGTGATCAGGGCGGTGGCCAGCAGGAGCGGGCCGCGCCTTGCTCCCACGGTCACACCTTTCCGGTGATCCGGGCGAACTCGTCCAGGGCTCCCCTGAACGCCTCCGGCCCCACGGCCAGGGGCCCGTCGAAGGCGCGGGAGATGTCCCACGTCAGGTACGTGCCGAACCCGATGAGCGCCGCGGTCGCCACCAGCGGCAGGATCGCGAGCCCGCGCGGCCTGGCACCGGCGAGGAACGGGAAGATGACGACCAGCACCCCGGTGAGGACGGTCAGGAAGAGCAGGCCGTCCGGAGGCCGGGCGGCGGCGTCGGCGGTGCGCTGGGCGCGGGCGGTGGAGATGGCGCGGAGATGTTCGAGCACCTGCGCCTTGGCGTCCTCCTCGTCGTCGTTGGCCACCGGCAGCGCGGTGACGCGGGCGCGGAGGTCGTCCATGCGCTCGGCCCCGACGGGGTGCATGCGGCCCTCCCTCATCAGCGGCCACTCGTCCCTGACCACGAACGCCACATATTCCCGCAGCGACCTGCGCACCTCTTCGGAGGCGCTGCCGGGCAACTCGGCGGCGGCCCAGTAGGCGTCGACGGCGGCCTGGCTCTCGGCGTGGGTGTTGAGCCTCGCGGCGTCGGCCGTCGTCCAGGGGACGATGATCGCTATGGCGAACACGAGCAGGAACATCGCCGACAGCATCGCCCCGGCGTGCGCGGCGGACGGGCCGCTCGGATCACGGTCCTCGCCTGCTCTCTTGACCCGTCTGAACACCAGCGCGGTGAGCGCCACCGCGCCCACCGCCGCCAAGATCGAGAGCGTGTACGCCATGAAGATCTCCCGGACCTCTTTCGGATACGCAGTGTCACATTACTATCACACAGTGCAATGATGGCGTCAGGCGCTCAAAGGTAAAGTCCCGGGCAAGCCCATACCTCCGGCGAGCCGCCGCGAAGATCACTACGTTAAGGGACCCAGAGCCCTACCCCGGGGTAATCCCTGGGCCGGACCCTGAGGCGCAATCGTACGAAAAATCGCACTATGTGAGCGTCCCTGTGGGAGGGGCGCGGGTGAGGACGTCCAGGCCGTTCGCGGAGGGACGGCCGGTGTCCTCGCCGGCGCAGGGGATGGTGCCCGCAGGACCCCGTGGAGCAGCTGCCACGCCGCACTGCCGGCCCTCGCCAGACCGGCGCCGGGTCCCCGCGGTCACGCCGGTGCGGTCGCCGCACGTAGCCATGCCGCCACCGCCCCGGACCCACACCGCCTCCCATGTCCCCCGCCCGAAGGGCAGCCGAAGGCGCAGGCGCCTCACACCGCCTCACGACACCCCACCGCCCGAAGGGGTGCCGGAGGTGTGGGGGCCGCGTGCCGCCTTCCGTGGTGCGCCTTCGTCTGCGGGTGGGTGGACTAGCCGTGTGGCGGCGCCGTGGAGAGGCGGTGGCGGACTGGACGGATTGCCGGGAAGTTGACGTGATGTCTCACAAGATGTCCAGCCGAATGATGAAATTTCGGGATTGTCGGGACCATGGACCGCGTGAATCTCAACGGTCGTAAATTCGTCATGGTCAGCTCGACGGCGAGCAAGGTCAACCCCGATGGTCCCACACGGTTCGAGTACTGGGAGGACGACGGGCTCGTGTGGGGCAGCTACACCGGCGACACCGTGACCCAGGGCCGCTTCGTGGGGACGCGCGACGGCGCCGAGGTGACGATCTCCTACGTGCACGCCCTGGTGACCGGCGGCAAGGCGGCCGGGACGGGCACCAGCCGCATCGAGACCGGCGACGACGGACGCCTGCGGCTCGTGGAGGAGTTCACCTTCGAGGGCGACGACACCCCGCACGTCAGCGTCTGCGCCGAACTCCCCTGACCACCCCGAAGCCGGGGTGACCTCCCCGGAAGGGGCGGCTCACCCCGGCGGGCGAGCGAGGTCAGGTGTCCTTGCGGAGGGCGGCGCGGCCCTCCGCCGCGCCGACGAAGCGCATCTTGCCCAGGGGCACGTCGCCCTGGGTCTCAGGGGCGGGGCGGCGCTGGGCGCGGGCGGCCTGGTCGCGGTCGCTGGGCAGCACGTACGGCCGCTTGAGCACCTCGTCCAGGATGAACACCGTCTCGGTGGCCTTGACGGCCGGGATGTTGGCGAGCCGGTCGGTCACCATGGTGTGCACGGCGGCCACGTCGGAGACCCGCACCTGGATCATCGCGTCGTGCTGCCCGGTGGTGATCGCGCAGTACTCGACCTCGGGCATCCGCGCCAGCTCGGCCCTGAACTGCTTCCACATCTGCTGCCGTACGGTGACGAAGATGAGCGCGGTGATGCCGAGCCCGGTCCTGACGTGGTCGATCTCGGCGGTGAAGCGCTTGATGGCGCCGTCGGCGCGCAGCGCCTCGAAGCGGGTGTAGGCGTTGGCGCGGGAGATGCCGACGCGTTCGGCGAGGGCGGCGACGGAGATGCGGCCGTTCTCCCTGAGCACCTCGAGGATCTTCATATGGATCTCGTCCAGCTCGAGACCGATTCCGATCCGTCCAGGCTGACCGCCCCCCGTGGCACCATTTCTGGAAATTTCACTCATCATTACCTCACCGCTCTTTATATCCGTCTTGCCGACCGCACGGAGCCTGGACGTTCTGCCGCACAATCCTCGACATCCTTCTGCCGAACGTCCAACCTTGGAGGACCTACATGGCGACCCGCTCGCAGACGGCGGCTGTGCTGCTCGCCGGTGCACTCGCCCTCGCCGCCTGCGGAAGCGGCGGCACCACTCCCACCTCCGGGGCATCGGGTGCCGCCGGGGGCAAGACCCTCGTCATCGACACCTCCTTCGACCTGAAGACCGCTGACCCCGGCCGCACGTACGAGCCGACGGGACTCATCGTGGGCAAGGCGATCTACGAGACGCTGCTGACGTTCGACGGGGCCGACGTGACCAAGCCGGTGCCGGCGCTGGCCGAGTCGTACGAGCTGTCGGAGGACGGCAAGACGCTGACGCTCAAGCTGAAGCAGGGGGCCACGTTCGCCGACGGGTCTCCGCTGACGGCCGACGACGTGGTGTTCTCGCTCACGCGGGTGCGTGACATGAAGGGTACGCCGTCGTTCCTGCTGGACGGCGTCGAGGTGGCCAAGGAGGGCGACTCGACGATCACGCTGACGTCGAAGACGCCGAACCCGGCGCTGCCGTACATCCTGCCGAACCCGGCGCTCGGCATCATCAACAGCAAGGTCGCCAAGGAGCACGGCGCGACCACGGACCCGCAGGACAAGGCCGAGCAGTACCTCAACTCGACGTCGGCCGGGTCGGGCCCGTACGAGATCGAGTCGTTCAACGTCAGCAGCCAGGTCACGCTGAAGGCGAACCCCAAGTACTACGGCGCCAAGCCCGCCTACGACAAGGTCGTCATCCGCAACGTCGAGGCCGCCACCCAGAAGCTGAACGTGCAGCGCGGCGACAGCCAGGTGGCGCTCAACCTGTCGGGCGACCAGGTCACCGGCATGCCGCCGACGCTGCAGGTGAAGAAGACGCCCTCGGCGAACGTGCTCTTCCTGCTCGCCAACCAGGACTCCGCGGTCAGCAAGACCACCACGAACCCGAAGTTCGTCGAGGCCGTTCGCAAGGGCGTGGACTACGCGGGCCTGCTCGAGCTGGCCGGCGAGGGCTCGACGCAGGCGCCGGGCATCATCCCGTCGCAGCTGCTCGGCGCGCTGCCGGCCGACCAGGGCGCGAAGCGGGACGTCGAGGGCGCCAAGGCGGCGCTGGCCGAGAGCGGGCTGTCGAACCCGGCCGTGAAGCTGGAGTACCCGAGCGAGCTGACCGTGAACGGCCTGTCGTTCCAGCCGCTGGCCGAGCGCATCCAGGCCAACCTCAAGGAGGTCGGCATCACGGTCGACCTGCAGCCGGCGCCGGTCACGACGGCGCTGGACAACTACCGCAACGGCAAAGAGGAGATGGGGCTGTGGTACTGGGGCCCCGACTACCCCGACCCGAGCGACTACCTGGCGTTCCTGCCCGGCAAGACCGTGGGGCTGCGGGCCGGCTGGAAGGAGGGGGCGTCGAAGGAGCTGGAGTCCGCCGGTGAGCAGGCCGCCGCGGCCATCGGCGACGACGCCCGCAAGGCCGCGTACGTGGACGTCCAGACGAAGCTGAACGCCTCGGGGCCGTTCGTGCCGCTGATCCAGCCGAGCCAGAACATCGTGACGGCCGCGTCGGTGACCGGGCTCGAGTACCACCCGGTGTGGACGGTGGACGTCGCCGACCTCGGCGTGAAGTAGGGGACGTCCCAAGTGTCGGAGACCCAGGAACCGGCGGCGGGCCCGCCCGCCGCCCCCGTCCCGGCCCAGAAGAAGGCGGGGCGGCGGGGCGGGCATCCGCTGGTACGGTTCCTCGTGCGGCGCGTGTTGCTGGCCGTGCTCATGGCGTGGGGCATCACGCTGGTGACGTTCGTGCTGACGAACCTCGTCCCCGGCGACCCCGTGGCCGCGAACCTCGGCCAGCGGGCGCTCGGCGACCCCGCCATCGTGGCGCAGTGGCGGGCCGAGCACGGGCTGGACAAGCCGCTGTGGCAGCAGTACCTGATCCACCTGCAGGGCCTGGTCCAGGGCGACCTGGGCACGAGCCAGCAGAGCCACCGCCCGGTGGCGCAGGACCTGGCGGAGTTCGTGCCGGCGACGCTGGAGCTGGCCGGCGCGGCGATCCTGGTCTCGCTGGTGCTGGGCGTGGCGTTCGGGGTGGTGGCGGCGCTGCGCAGGGACCGGCTGCCGGACCACGCGCTGCGGGTGCTGAGCCTGATCGGCATCTCGGTGCCGACGTTCTGGCTGGCGCTGGTGGCGTTCTACGTCTTCTTCTACCGGCTGCAGATCACGCCGGGCAGCGGCCGGGTGGACGCCGCGCTCGGCTCGGCGCCGCCGGTGACGGGCCTGCAGACGGTGGACGCGCTGCTGGCCGGTCGCTGGGACATCTTCACCTCCGCCGTCGGCCACCTGGTCACGCCGGCGCTGGTGCTGGCGCTCTACACGATCGGGCTGCTGACCCGCTTCACCCGCTCGGCGGTGCTGGAGGTGCTGGGCCAGGACTACGTGCGCGCGGCCAGGGCGAAGGGCCTGCCCGGGCGGACGATCCTGTTCCGTTACGTGCTGCGCTCCGCCCTCGTGCCCGTCATCACGGTCGCGGGCCTGGCGTTCGGCAGCCTGCTGTCCGGCACGGTGCTGGTGGAGGCCATCTTCGCCTGGCCGGGCGTCGGCCAGTACGCCTACAAGAGCGCCACCACCCTCGACCTGCCCGCCGTGATGGGCGTCGGCCTGGTCGTCGGCGTGGTGTACCTGGTCATCAACCTGATCGTGGACGTCCTGTACGGCGTCATCGATCCCCGAGTGAGGCTGCAATGAGACGGCGGGACCCCCTGGCCCGCAGGGGGCTGCTGCGGCGGCTGCCCGAGGCGTGGCGGCAGCCGCTGGCCGTGGTCGGCGCGGTGCTGGCGGTGGCCTGGCTGGTGATCGCGCTGGCGGCGCCCGCGCTGGCGCCGCACGACCCGCTGGCGCAGGAGCTGCCGCGGCTGGCCGCCCCCGGGCCCGGCCACTGGTTCGGCACCGACCAGCTCGGCCGCGACATCCTGAGCCGGGTCATGTACGGGGCGCGCGTGTCGATCCCGCTGACGCTGCTGCTGGTGGTGCTGTCGGTGCTGATCGGCGGGCTGCTGGGCGCGTGCGCCGGCTACTTCGGCCGCTGGGTGGACGAGACGATCATGCGGGTGGCGGACCTGGTGTTCGCGTTCCCGACGGTGATCCTGGCCATGGTGGTGGCCGCGGCGCTGGGCGCGAGCCTGACGAACGCGGTGCTGGCCGTGCTGGTCGTGGCCTGGCCGGCGTACGCGCGGGTGACGCGCGGGCTGGTGCTGGGCGTGCGGGAGCGGGAGTTCGTGCTGAGCGGGCGGCTGCTGGGCTTCTCGGTGTGGCGTTCGCTGCGGGTGGACGTGCTGCCGAACGTGACCGGCCCCGTCCTGGTGCTCGCCACCCTCGACATCGGCACGGCGCTGCTGCTGCTCTCGGGCCTGTCGTTCCTCGGCCTGGGCGCCAAGCCGCCCTCGCCCGAGTGGGGGGCGATGGTGGCGTCGGGCGTGGAGGTGTTCGACAGCTGGTGGGTGGCGACGTTCCCCGGCCTGGCGATCCTGACCGTGGTGCTGGCGTTCAACTTCCTCGGTGACACGCTGCGCGACGCCCTCGACCCCCGTACGGCCCGCGCGATCAAGGAGCGTGCCCTGTGACGCTGGACATCGCGGACCTGAAGGTGACGATCGGCGGTAAGGACGTCCTGCGCGGCGTGGACCTGCGGCTGGAGGCCGGCAAGGTGCACGGGCTGGCCGGCGAGAGCGGCTCGGGCAAGACGATGACCGGGCTCGCCGTGCTCGGCCTGCTGCCGCACGGCGCCAAGGCGTCGGGGTCCGTCACGCTCGGCGAGCGCGACCTGCTGCGGCTGCCGCCCAAGGAGCTGAACCGGGTGCGCGGCGGCGAGGTCGCCATGGTCTTCCAGGACCCGGCGACCAGCCTGCACCCGATGCTGACCATCGGCACACAGCTCACCGAGCACATGCGGCACCACCTGCGGCTGGGCAAGGCCGAGGCGAAGGAGCGGGCGGTCGAGCTGCTCGGCAAGGTCCGCATCCCCGGGCCCGCGGAGGCGTACGGGCGTTTCCCGCACCAGTTCTCCGGCGGGATGCGGCAGCGCATCGCGATCGCCATCGCGCTGGCCTGCTCCCCCAAGGTGCTGATCGCCGACGAGCCGACCACGGCGCTGGACGTCACCGTCCAGGCCGGCGTGCTGCGGCTGCTGCGCGGGCTCTGCGACGAGCTGGGGCTCGCCGTGCTGCTGGTGACGCACGACCTGGGCGTCATGTCGGCGGTGGCCGACGAGGTGAGCGTGATGAAGGACGGGCTGGTGGTGGAGTCGGGCCCGCGCGGGCGCGTGCTGCGCGAGCCCGAGCACGCCTACACGCGCTCGCTGCTGGACTCGCTGCCCGACACGGAGGTGCGCTGAGCATGCTGACCATCGACGACCTGGTGGTGGAGCACCGCTCACCCGGGCGTCCCGTGGTGCGGGCCGTCGCGGGGGCCAGTTTGGAGGTGCGGCCCGGCGAGGTGGTCGGGCTCGTCGGGGAGTCCGGCTGCGGCAAGTCGACGCTGGCCCGCGCGGTCTGCGGGCTGAACCCGGTGACGGCCGGGTCCATCGCGTTCGAGGGCGAGCCGGTGACGCCGCTCGGGCTGCGGCGCAGGAAGCTGACCGGCATCCAGATGGTGTTCCAGGATCCGTACGCGTCCCTGAACCCCCGGCGCCGGGTGGGCGACCAGATCGCCGACGGGCTGCGTACCTCGGGGGACACCTCCACTACGCCCGCCGATCTGCTCGAACGCGTCGGGCTGCCGCGCGACTTCGCCGGGCGGCATCCGCACGAGTTCTCCGGCGGGCAGCGGCAGCGCATCGCCATCGCCAGGGCGCTGGCCGCACGGCCCCGGCTGCTCATCGGGGACGAGCCGATCTCCGCGCTGGACGCCTCCGCTCAGGCGCAGGTGGCCCGGCTCATGCGGGACCTCGCCGTGTCGTCGGGGGCCGGGCTGCTGTTCATCAGCCACGACCTGTCGGTGGTGCGGCTGATCGCGGACCGGATCGCGGTCATGTACCTCGGCAAGATCGTCGAGGTGGGCGACACGGCCGAGGTGTGGGCGCGGCCGCGGCATCCGTACACGGAGGCGCTGCTGGGCGCTATCCCCAAGCCGGACGGCCTCGGTGTCCTGCCCGCCGAGCTGCCCGGCGACGTCCCTGACCCGGCCTTCCCGCCGTCGGGCTGCCGCTTCAACCCGCGCTGCCCCTCGGTGATGGACGTGTGCCGCGAGAAGGAGCCGGCCTTCGGCCCGGTCGCCTGCTGGCTCCACGAGCCCGCGTGACCCCGCCACCTGACGCGCCAGGCGAACGGCCCGCCTCCGATCAGGAGCCCGGGCTCGGCCGCGGACCAGGCGGCGGGCCCGCGGCCGGGTCAGCGGTGGGACCGCTGGACGCGGCGGAGGCCGGCTCGCCAGGTGCGTTCGCGGCTGAGCCGGTCGTGGGGCTGGTGGCCGGGCGGATCGCGGCGGTGCGGGAGGGGATGGTCGCGGCCGGGGTGGATGCGCTGGTGTTGCGGCCCTCTCCCGACTACCGGTTTCTGGGTGGACGCGAAGGGGCGTTCCTCGTGGTGACGGCCGAGGTGGTGGCCGAGACGGACGATCCCGCCTCGGTGGTGCCCTCAGGGGCGCGGCGCGTCGGGGTGGACGCCGAGATGCGGGTGCGGGAGCTGTTCGGGCTGGCGATCGAGGCGGAGTTCGTACCGGCCTCGGCGGTGCTGGCGCCGCTGCGGCTGTGCAAGGAGCCGGGCGAGGTGGCGGCCATCAGGCGGGCCGTCGCTGCGGCGGAGGGCGTGCTGGCGGGGGTGCGGGAGCTGTCCTGGTTCGGGGTGACCGAGCGGGAGATGGCAAGGCGGCTGGGGCTGCTGCTGGTCGAGTCGGGGTGCGAACACGTGGCGGCGCTGCGGGTCGCGGCGGGAGAGCACACGGCCAGGCCCTCGCACGTGCCCGGCGACCGGGTCATCAACCCCGGGGACGCGGTGACCGTGTCGGTGTGCGGGCGGTGGGGCGGTTACTGCGCGGAGGCGGCCCGGGTGTTCGTGGTGGCCGAGCCTCCGGAGGACTTCGACGCGATGTACTCGGTGGTGCCGGCGGCGTACCGGGCGGGGCTGGCCGCCGTACGTCCCGGCGTTCCGATGTCGGAGGTGGCCACGGCGGTCGCGGAGGTGATCGACGGCAGCGGGTACGGCCGCTACGCCTCCCCGCACGTCGCACACGGCATCGGCCTCGGCCCCGACGAGGGCCCCCGTCCCGGCGAGGACACCGTCCTGTCCGCGGGCATGACGTTCTGCCTGGAGCCGGCGATCCACGTACCGGACCTGTTCGGCGCCCGCCTGGCCGACGTCATCGCCTGCACGGAGTCAGGCGCCCTCCCCCTGGGCTCCCTCCCCCACACCCTCCACACCCTCGACCACTGACCCCATCACCCCACGAGCCGTCTCCTCCCCACCCCAAAGGACGCGAGCCCGAGAGGCGGGAGATCCTCAGAAGGACGCAAGCCACCCGAAAGGGTGCGGCCCCCGCCCCCACCCCCAAGGACACAAGCCCGCCCGACGGGAGGGCCCCCGAAGGGCGCAAGCACCCGAAAGGGTGGGGTCCCCACCCACCCCCAGGACGCGAGCCCGCCCGACGGGAGGGCCCCCGAAGGGCGTAAGCACCCGAAAGGGTGGGGTTCCCACCCCACCCCCAAGGACGCGAGCCCGCCCGACGGGAGGGTCTTCGAAGGGGGTGAGCGGCAGAAAGGTGGGAGTTCTCGGGGTGGGCGAATACGCTGGACTAGGCTGGTCCGGGCGATCAGTTGGGGGCGTTCGTGGACCAGTTCGTGCTGCTCATGCTGGTGCTCCTGGGGGCGCTGATCATGGTGCCGCTGGGTGACCGCCTGGGCCTGCCGCCGCCGGTGCTCATGACGTTGCTGGGCATCGTGATGGCCGTCCTGCCCTTCGTCCCGAACGTGGACGTACCGCCCGGCATCGTGCTGCCCCTCCTGCTGCCCCCGCTCCTGTACGCGGCCGTCCAGCGCACCTCGTGGCGCCAGTTCGCGGCCAACTGGCAGCCGATCTTCCTGCTCGCGGTGGCGCTGGTGTTCGTGACGACGGCGGCCGTGGCTGGGGTGGCGCACGCGCTGGTGCCGGGGTTGCCGCTGGCCGCGGCGATCGCGCTGGGCGCGCTGGTGGCCCCGCCTGACCCGGTGGCGGCGACGGCGGTGGCGGGCCGGCTGGGGCTGCCCAGGCGCATGGTGTCGCTGCTGGAGGGCGAGGGCCTGTTCAACGACGTGACGGCGATCGTGCTGTACCACGTGGCGATCGCGGCGGTGGTGACGGGCACGTTCTCGTGGCCGGGGGCGCTGACCGAGTTCGTGCTGTCGGCGGTGGTGGCCGTCATCGTGGGGCTGGCGCTGGGCTGGCTGGGCGGGCGGCTGATGGCGTGGCTGGGCGACGCGACGTTGCAGGTGGGGGTGTCGCTGCTGGTGCCGTTCGTGTCGTACGCGCTGGCCGACCAGCTGCACGGCTCGGGCGTGCTGGCCGTGCTGACGACGTCGTTCTACCTGAGCGAACGCATGTCGGACGCCGACGACGTGCTGGGCAGGTTCGCCTCGACGACGTTCTGGCAGGTCGTGGACACGCTGGTGACCGGGGTGGCGTTCGGGCTGATCGGGCTGGAGCTGCACGCGGTGCTCGGCACGGTGCACGGGCGGCTGGGCGAGTTGCTGTGGTGGAGCGCCGCCGTGGTGGGCGTGGTGGTCCTCGTACGGCTGGTGTGGCTGCTGCCGGCGGCCTGGCTGGCGAAGAAGGCGCGCGGTCCTGGCCACGAGGACACCGAGATCCCGCTGAGCTGGCGGGAGACGGTGGTGATGTGGTGGGCGGGCATGCGGGGGGTGGCGTCGGTGGCGCTGGCGCTGGCCATCCCGCTGGAGACGGAGGACGGCGCGTTCCCGCAGCGTCCCGTCATCGTGTTCATCGCGTTCGCGGTCATCCTGACGACGCTGATCGTGCAGGGCCTGTCGCTGCCGTGGCTGGTGGGCAAGCTGGGCGTGAAGGCGGACACGGCGGCGGAGCGGGAGCTGGAGAAGCGGCTGGCGGTGGCGGCGGCGAAGGCGGCCAAGCGGCGGCTGCGCGAGATCGACGAGGCCGAGGACCTGCCGGAGGAGGTGATGGAGGTGCTGAACCGCCGGCTGCTGGACATGGGGGTGCGGCTCAGCCCCGAGGCCGCCGACGAGGAGCGGCGCGAGGCGTACGAGCAGCGGGTCCGCCGGGTCAGGCTGATGCGCCGGGTGCAGGGCGAGATGATGTCGGCGGCCCGCCAGGTCGTGCTGGACGCCCGCCGTGACCCCGCGGCGGACCCGGCGATCGTCTCCCGCATCCTGCGCCGGCTCGACGCCCGCAGCCTGCGCTGATCACCACGACATGACGGTGTGTTACGGTTCGCGGCGAAGGGTAGTCATGGAGCATGCTGCGCATCGGCACGTGGAAGCCCGCTGTGTCGCCCATCCCCCCGGCCGGTGCGCCGGCTGACGTCGTGGTCTGCGGGTGGCACGACAGCGGGCCGCCGCCCTGTGCCACCGGAGTGAAGATCATTTACACGCTCGACGGGCCGGTGCCCGAATTCCCCGGGTTGCGGGTGGGGCGGCCGGTCGCGCGGGGGGCCGAGGAGATCGCCGAGCTGCTGCTGCAGGGGGCCGACGTGGTGCTCACCGCGCCGGGCGGGTGCCCTGCGGCGCCGGTCGTGGCGGCGGGCATCTGGCACTACGGCTGGACCAGGGACGACGCGGGGCCGCTCGCCGGGGCGACGGTGGCCGGGCTGGCGCTGGCGGCGCAGCCGGGGCCGTGCTCGGCGGAGATCAGGCGCGACGGGCGCAGCTCGCTCGACGGCGGCGTGTCGGCGGCGGCCATCCGGGCGCGGCTGGCCGACCGGTTCTCCGGCGGCCGCTACCGTACGCCGGAGGTGACGGTGCCGCTGGAGTCCGTACGGCTGAGCCAGGAGGCCCCGAGCAGGATCGGCATCGCCTTGCACGCCGAAGCGGCCTCCTGAGACCGCGCTGAGACCGTGCTGAGACCGCCCTGAGGTTCCGCTACGAAAGACCCCCGCCCTCTTGGTGGTAGCGGACGAATCCCGGGCGCCCCTCCATGGCATAACGTCGCCATGGAACCTCAGTGAGGGGAAAGGGTGAGACGTTGATCGAGGTCAGGGAGCTCCACGAGATGCCGGAGTTGGAGGGCGTCTACACGCTGTTCGACGACATCTGGGATTTCGGCTCCAGTGACCCGCCCATCACGATGGAGCTGATGCGCGCGCTGTCGCACGCGGGCGGCTACGTCGCCGGCGCCTTCGACGGCGGGCGCCTGGTCGGCGGCTCCGTGGGGTTCCTGGCCGCCGGCAACGCCCTGCACTCCCACGTCACCGGCTCGGTCGCGGGCCGGGGCATCGGGTTCGAGCTGAAGCAGCACCAGCGCCGCTGGGCGCTCGAACGCGGCCTGACCCACATCACCTGGACCTACGACCCGCTCGTACGCCGCAACGCGCACTTCAACCTGGCCAAGCTGGGCGCGCGCCCGGTGGAGTACCTGCCGTACTTCTACGGCGTCATGGAGGACGCGATCAACCAGGGCGACGAGTCCGACCGGCTGCTGGCCTCATGGCCGCTGACCGCGCCGCACGTCGAGGCGCTGGCCAGGCGGGAGCCCGGTGACACGCCGGCGCCGGAGGGCGCGGTGGTGGCGCTGGCCGACGAGGGCGGCCGGCCGGCTCCCGGCCCGGTGGACGCGCCGGTGGTACTGGTCGCGGTGCCGCCCGACATCGAGGCGCTGCGCAGGGCCGACAAGGGGGCGGGCAAGGCGTGGCGGCACGCCGTCCGTGATGTGCTGAGTGGGCTGATGGCGGAGGGCCGCAAGGTGACGGGGTTCGCCGCGAAGTCGTACTACGTAGTGGAGAGCATGTGAAGATCACCGGAGTGGAGCTGCGCAGGATCGCGATGCCGCTGGTGTCGCCGTTCCGCACCTCGTTCGGCACCGAGACCGCGCGTGACGTGCTGCTGGTCAGGGTGGTGACGCCCGATTCCGAGGGCTGGGGCGAATGCGTGGCGATGAGCGAGCCGCTCTACTCCTCCGAGTACGTCGACGGCGCCGCCGAGGTGATCCGCCGCTTCCTGCTGCCCGCGCTGCCCGCCGGCCTCGACGCGAACCAGGTGGCCGGCGCCCTCGAGCCGATCAAGGGCCACCGGATGGCCAAGGCGGCGGTGGAGACGGCGGTGCTGGACGCGCAGCTGCGGGCGGCGGGCGAGTCGTTCGGCCGGTTCCTGGGGGCGGCGAGGACGCGGGTGCCGTGCGGGGTGTCGGTCGGCATCATGGACTCGATCCCGCAGCTGCTCGACGCGGTGGCGGGCTATGTCGACGAGGGGTACGTCCGGGTCAAGCTGAAGATCCAGCCGGGCTGGGACGTCGAGCCGGTCAGGGCGGTGCGCGAGCGGTTCGGCGACGACCTGCTGCTCCAGGTGGACGCGAACGCCGCGTACGCGCTGTCCGACGCGCCCAGGCTGGCCCGGCTCGACGCGTTCGACCTGCTGCTGATCGAGCAGCCGCTGGCGAACGACGACCTGGTGCAGCACGCGAAGCTGGCTCAGCGGCTGCGTACGCCGATCTGCCTGGACGAGTCGATCGAGTCGGCCGAGCACGCCGCCGCGGCGATCGCGCTCGGCTCGTGCTCGATCGTCAACATCAAGCCGGGCCGCGTCGGCGGCTACCTTGAGGCGCGGCGCATCCACGACCTGTGCCGGGCCAACGGCATCGCGGTGTGGTGCGGCGGCATGCTGGAGACCGGCCTCGGCCGGGCGGCGAACGTGGCGCTGGCCGCGCTGCCCGGCTTCACGCTGCCGGGCGACACCTCCGGCTCGCGCCGCTACTTCGCGACCGACGTCACCGAGCCGTTCGAGCTGGTGGACGGCCACCTGGAGGTGCCCACGGGCCCGGGTCTCGGGGTCGAGCCGATCCCGGGCGTGCTGGAGGAGGTCACCACCGCCACGGAGTGGATCACTCTCTGAGCCGCGGCACCGCGGCCAGCAGGGCGCGGGTGTAGTCGTGCGCGGGCTCGCCGACGACCTGCTCGGCGGGCCCGACCTCGACCAGCCGGCCGCGGTGCATGACGGCCACCACGTCGGCGACGTACCGCACGACGGCCAGGTTGTGCGAGATGAACAGCATCGACAGTCCCAGCTCGTCGCGCAGGCCGCGTACCAGATTGAGCACCGCTCCCTGCACCGACACGTCGAGCGAGCTGGTGATCTCGTCGGCCACCAGCAGCTCTGGGTCGCCGCCGAGCGCGCGGGCGATGGCGACGCGCTGCCGCTGCCCGCCGGACAGCTCTCGCGGGTAGCGGCCGGCCACCTCGGCGGGCAGCCGGACGAGGCCGAGCAACCGCTCCACCTCGCCGGGGCCGCAGCCCTCCGCGATGGTGCGGCCGACGGTCATGCGGGGGTTCAGGGACGCGTACGGGTCCTGGAAGACCATCTGCACCCGCCGCGCCCCCTCCACGCTGCCGGTGTGCGGCACGAGCCCGCACACGGCCCTGCCGAGGGTGGACTTGCCCGACCCCGACTCGCCGACGAGCCCGACCACCTTGCCGTCGGGGATCTCCAGCGTGACGTCGTCCACGGCGGTGAAGGCGCCGAAACGCACGCTCAGGTTCTTGACGATCACTTGACCTCCCAGCAGGCGGCCCGCCGGCCGGGGCCGAGGGTGAGGAGTTCGGGACGCTCGCTCGCGCAGCGGGCGGTGGCCAGCTCGCAGCGCGGCGCGAACGCGCAGCCGGGGCCGACGTCCGCGGGTGCGGGCTGGGTGCCGGGGATGCCGGCCAGCGGCGTGTCGCGGTCGGTGTCGAGGTCGGGCAGGGAGGCGATGAGCGCCTTCGTGTACGGGTGCGCGGCCCCGTCCGCGAGCCGGTCGGCGGGCAGCTCCTCGACGACGCGGCCGGCGTACATGACGACGACCCGGTCGCACAGCTCGCCCACGACGGCGATGTCGTGCGAGATGAACAGCGTGGCCGCGCCGGTCTCCTCGACGACCTCGCGCAGCAGCTTGAGTATCTGCCGCTGCACGGTCACGTCGAGCGCGGTGGTGGGCTCGTCGGCGATGACGAGGCGGGGCGCGCCCATGAGGCCCATCGCGATGACGGCGCGCTGCCGCATGCCGCCGGACAGCTCGTGCGGGTGCTGCCCGGCGCGCCGCTCGGGCTCGGGCAGGTGGACCTGGCCGAGCCGGTCCACGGCGCGGCGGCGGGCGTCGGCGCGGCCGGCGCCCTCGTGCACGACCGCCACCTCGGCGAGCTGGCCGCCCACCTTGAGCGCGGGGTTGAGCGCGGCCAGCGGGTCCTGGAAGACCATGGCGAGCGCGGTGCCGAGCTCCTTGCCCGACAGGGTGGCGACGTCCTTGCCGCCGAGCCGCAGCGCCGCGTACGTGACGGCGCCCGGATAGGGCACGAGGCCGCCGATCGCGGCGGCGGTCAAGCTCTTGCCGCTGCCGGACTCCCCCACCAGGCCGACGATCTCGCCGGGCGCGACGGTGAGCGACAGGTTCCGTACGGGGGACGCGCCGCCGGGGAACGAGACGGTCAGGTCGCGCACCTCCAGCACGGCCTGCGGGTCGGGCTCCGGCGGCTCACCGGGCGGCGCGGCGGGCACGGCCCGGCCGCGCGGCACGGTGGTGCGCGCCGCGGCCTTGGCCAGGGCGTCGCCCAGCAGGTTGAAGCCGATGCCGGCCAGCGCGATGGCGGCGGCGGGCCCGAGCGCCACCTCGGGGGTGACGTAGATGCGCGGGAACCCGTCGAACAGCAGCCGCCCCCAGTCGAAGTCCGGCGGCTGCACGCCGAGCCCCAGGAACGACAGCCCGGCGAGGCCCAGCAGCGCGCCGCCGAGCGCCTGGGTGAGGTGCAGGATGAGCGGCTCGGCGATGTTCGGCAGCACGTGCCTGGTCAGGATGCGGCGGCGCGGCACGCCGAGCATGCGGGCGGCGGAGACGTAGTCGGCGCCGGCCACGGTGGCGGCCAGCGTCTGGGTGAGCCGGGCGAAGCCGGGGGCGATGGCCGCGCCGATGCCGAGCACCGCGCCGCGCGCCCCGAGCCCGCTGACGACGGCCGTGAACATGGCCAGCAGCAGCCCTGGGAAGGCCACCAGCGCGTTGACGGTGCCGGTGGCCAGGCGGGCGCCGCGCCTGGGCAGGATCGAGGGCAGCGTGCCCAGCACGACGCCGGCGAACGCGCCGATCAGGGTGGCGGCCAGGGCCAGCAGCAGCGAGTAGCGGCCCGCCACCAGCACCCTGGCCAGCAGGTCGCGGCCGAGGTTGTCGGTGCCGAGCGGATGTCCTGGGGAGGAGCCCTGGAGGATGGCGGCGGCGTCGATGCGGTCGGCCTCGGCGCCCCAGATGATGGGCCCGAGCACGGCCAGCAGGGCCATGGCCGCCACGATGACGGCCCCGGCCACGCCTGGCGCGTTCCGGCGCAGCCGCCCCAGCAGCGGGGTCATCATGCCTCCTTGATCGCGGACGTCGGGTCGAGCGTGCCGAGCACCAGGTCGACGCCCAGGTTCACGACCAGCACGATCGCCCCGTAGACGAGCACCACGCCCTGGGCCACCGGGTAGTCCTTCTGGGTGACCGACTCGACGATCTTGAGCCCGAGTCCCGGCCAGGCGAAGACGTACTCGACCAGCACCCCGCCCGCGATGAGCGAGGTCAGCAGCAGGCCGCCGACGGTGAGGGTGGCGGTGAGCGTGTTGGGCAGCACGTGCCGCACGTGCAGCCGGGCGGCGGGCAGGCGCTTGGCGCGGGCCAGCCGCACGTAGTCCTTGCCCAGCTCGCGCAGCGTCTCGACGCGGGAGATGCGGGCGATCATGGCGGCCGGGCCGATCGCGAGCGCGGCGACCGGCAGCACGTACGTGATCGCCCCCGCCTTGCCCGCGGGCGGGAACCAGCCGAGCCCGATGGCGAAGACGGCCACCAGCGCGATCGAGTACAGGAACTCCGGCACCGCCACCGCCGCACCCGTGCCGGCACTGAAGGTCAGCTCGGTGCCGCGGTTGCGGCCGTTCTCGGTGCGGATGGCCGCCCACATGCCGAGCGGCACGGCGA
Organism: Nonomuraea sp. NPDC049421; assembly: GCF_040677005.1. NCBI lineage: Bacteria > Bacillati > Actinomycetota > Actinomycetes > Streptosporangiales > Streptosporangiaceae > Nonomuraea > Nonomuraea sp. NPDC049421. Next base: position 117,966 of record NZ_JBFAQA010000022.1, on the reverse strand, counting down.
CCAGCAGCGCCACGAGGGTGGCGAGCAGGGCCAGGCTCAGCGTGTTGGGCAGGCGGGCCAGGATGACCTCGCCGACCGGCTCACCGGTGACGAACGAGGTCCCGAAGTCGCCGGAGAAGACGCCGGTCACGTAGGTGACGAGCTGCTCGGGCAGCGGCCGGTCCAGGCCGAGCGCCGCCCGGCGCGCCTCCACCAGCTCGACCGGCGCGGCCGGGCCGAGGGCGGCGCGCACGGGATCGCCGGGGATGAGGTGGATTATCGCGAACGTCGCCACCACGAGCACGGCCAGGGACACCAGGAAGCGCACCAGCCGCCGTACGCCGACACGACGGCTCATCAGCCCCCCTGCGTGAGGCGGATGGAGGTGGTCGTGAACATCCCGGCGAGCATCTCGTACGTGGCGCCCTTCGACGCCTCCAGGACGTTCGTCTCGACCACCGGCACCAGGTCGGCGGCCTCGAACAGCGCCGACTCGGCCTGCAGCCACTTGTCGCAGCCCTCGGCCGCGGGCACCTTCGACGCCTCGGCGACGAGCGACTGGTAGCGCTTGTTCGCCAGGTGCGCGAAGTTCGCGCCCTTGGGCGCGCCGGGGCCGGACAGGAAGCCGACGAGCTGGCTGGGCAGGGTGACGCCGATGGGCAGCCAGACGACGTCCCAGTCCTGGGTGGCGTTGAGCGACTCCGACAGCTTGGTGTCGATGGCGCCGTTCAGCTTCACCTCGGCGCCGATCTTGCCCCAGGCGGTGGCGAGGTACTCGGCGGCGGCCTGGACGCCGGCGCCGCGCGTGGTGGCGTACAGGTGGCGCAGGGTGAGCCGCTTGCCGTCCTTGACGCGCACGCCGTCGGCGCCGGCCTTCCAGCCGGCCGCGTCGAGCGCCGCGGCGGCGGCCGCCGGGTCGTGCGCGGGCACGTGTCCCGTGACGGTGTCGCCCTGGCAGGGGCGCGGGTTCAGGACGAGCCCGGTGGGCGGCTTGCCGGTGCCGCTGGAGGCGATGCCGGCCAGCTCCTTCAGGTCGATGGCCTGGGTGAGCGCCTTGCGCACGGCGGGGTCGCGGGTGGGCCTGTCGTCGCCCTGGTGGTAGAAGAACTGGCCGTTGGCGACCGGCGTGACCGCCTTGGTGACGCCTGGCGCGGCCTCCACGCGGGCGCGGTCGGGGCCGTAGAGGGTGATGCCGTTGAGCGAGCCGGCGACGAGGAGGTTGGCGGCGGTCTGCTCGTTCGGGACGATCTTCAGCACGACGGTCTCCGGCGCCTCCTTGATGGAGCTGCCGGGCCTGCCCCAGGCGTACTCCCTGCGCACCTTGAACGTGTAGTGGTCGCCGGGCACCGCCTCGGTGAGCTGGTAGGCGCCGCTGCCCGAGGTGGAGCGGGCCAGCAGCGAGCGGTCCTTGGCGCCCTTGCCGCAGACCACGAAGACGGCGCGGCCCGTCTCCAGGATGAAGCTGAACGGCTCCGGCATGGACAGCGTCACGGTGCCGGCCGCGTCGTCGGCCTCCGCCTTCATGCCGGTGGGGATCAGCACGCCGTAGATGGACGACTTGGTGGCGGGGTCGGTGATGTGGTTGACGCTGGCGGCCACGTCGGAAGGGGTGACGGGCGAGCCGTCGGAGCAGACGGCGTCCTTGCGCATAGTGAAGGTGACCTTGTCGGGCTCGACGTCCCACTTCTGCGCCAGCGCGGGGACGATCTCGCCCTCGGCGTCCACGCCGACCAGCGTGTCGTAGGCGAGCGAGAGCGTGGTGTTGGTGACGTTGAGCACGCCCATGGCGGGGTCGAGCACGCCCGGGTCGGCGGGCAGCGCGTACGTGAACGTGCCGCCCCCGGCCGGCCCGCCTTCCGCCCCCGTCCCTCCGCAGCCGGCCGCGAGCAGGGCGAGCGCGGCGAGGCCCGCCGCGAATGGTGTTCTCATGGGTACTCCAGACGAGCGTGGGGGTGAGGTCCACCTTCGCGGCTGCGCCGTGGCGCGTTCTTCGGTGCCGGCCACGAAAAAGCTCGGCCGTCTAGTGCTGGCGTCCGAAGATCCGCATCTGGAGTTGCACGGTGAGCCGGGCGTCGGGGTCGCTCAGGTCGAGCCCGCCGATCTCGGTGAGCCGCTTGAGCCGGTAGCGGAAGGTGTTGGGGTGCACGTGGACGCGGGCGGCGGCCAGGTTGACGTCGCCGAACGCGTCGAGGTACGCCCCCAGCGTGGCGGCCAGCTCGGTGCCGTGCTCGGCGTCGTGCTCCAGCAGCCGCTGGTAGGGGCCGGTGGGCGCCTGTTCCTCTGCGGCGGCCACGTCGGCGACCTGGAGCAGCAGCGACTCGAAGTGCACGGCGGTGTAGCCGGCGGCCTGCCCGCTGGCGCCCCGGGTGCGCAGCACGCGCAGGGCCCGGTCGGCGTCGGCGCGGGAGCGGGCGACCTGGGCGAGGTTGAGCGCGAGGCGGCCGACGCCGACGTTGGCGGCGTGGCGGGGGCCGACCCTGGCGAGGAAGCTCTCGGCCACGCGGACGGCCCGCTCCTCCTCGCCGCCGCCGGGGGTGAGGGGCAGCACGGCGTAGGCGACGGAGCCGGCGAGCGCGGCGGCGGCCTTGGGGTGGATGGCGGCGACGTGCAGGGCGAGCGCGTCGCAGAAGCGCTGCCGCTCGCTCTCGCTGCGCGCGTGGTCGGCCGCGTAGTCGGCGGCGTGCCCCGAGGCGGTGTCGCCTGGGGCGCCGGTCAGTTCGGCGGCCAGCACGCACAGCCGGGCGGTCGCGATGCCCAGCCGGCCGGCCGCCTCGGCGGCGTCGGCGCCGCCCGCGAGCACGGTGGACAGCAGGTCGGCGCGCAGCCGCCGCTGGGTGTCGGCGCCGGCCCGCTCGTGCAGCAGCCGCAGCGCGACGACCTTGGCGGCGTCGGCGAGCGCGCGCTGCCGCTGCCCGGTGAGCGGCTCGTGCACGGCCGCCCAGATGGAGCCGAGGATCTCGTCGCCGGCCCGTACCGCCACGGCGACCCGGTTGATCACGCTGCCGTCGTGCAGCTCGATGTAGACGGGCTCGCGGCTCTGGTAGAGCCGCTTGAAGGCACCCTGCTCGTCGAGCAGCCGCAGGTAGCGCTCGGGCACCTGGCGGCCCAGCACGGTCTCGACGCGGCCCTGGTCGGCCTCCTCCTGCCGGCCGGAGAACGCCAGCACCCGCGACGACCTGTCCTCGATCGTGACGGGCGCGTCGAGCAGCGCGCACACGGCGTTGGCCAGCGCGAACAGGTCGCCGTGCGCCCCCTCGCCGGGCTCGGCCAGGTCGCCCTCGGCGAGCAGCGAGCGCACCAGCGCCGCCACCTGCGCCCAGGAGGCGGCCCTGGTCAGGCCGAGCACGGCGACGCCGGTCTCCAGCACGGCGGCGCGCACGCGTTCGTCCACGTCGACGGGCAGCTTGACGACGACGCCGGCCGCGTGGGGTACGCGGGCCAGCAGCGCGCAGACGTCGGCGGCGCCCTGCACCCCGACCGCGAGCACCATCGCGCCCTCGGGCACGATCAGCTCGTCGAGGGGGTCGTAGATGTGCACGCCCGTGACCTCGGCGTCGAGGTCGCCCGGGGAGGCGGCGACGTCGAGCACCGTGGTGCCGAGGTCGTCGAGGATCCGCCCGAGGCTGGCGCGCGGGCGGATTCTCATGGGGTCACGATAGTTCACCCCGTCTTGGGCGTGGCGCGGGCGCCCATGTGCACGTACGGGGAGCCGTCGGCCAGCTCGTAGAAGACGACCGCGAGCCAGTCGGGGGCGTCGGGCTCCTTGCAGGCGAACAGCGGCCGCTCGCCGCCCTCCACGGCGACGAGCCTGCGCTCCACCGGCTCCGGCTCCAGCTCGGCCAGCGCGCCGGTGGCCTCCATCGTCAGCCACGGCCCGTCGTCCTTGACCGACACCGTGATGCGGGCGCCGGCCCGCTCGTAGACGCCGGCGTACGGGCCGGCGTCCACCTCGATCGGGGTCTCCGGCGGGGCGGGCATCTGCGGCACGGCGAGGCCGTCCAGCTCGGCGAACAGCTCGGTCGCGACGGCGCGGGTGAAGGCGCCGGAGTGGCCGCCGTTGGCGGTGACGCAGGCGACGGTCCCGGTGCCCGGCACGGCCCAGAGCATGGCGTGCTGGCCGATCGTGTTGCCGCCGTGGGACAGCACGCGCTGCCCGCTCCATTCGTCCAGGATCCAGCCGACGCCCCACTGGCGGCCGAGCCCGTGCGGGTTGGGCACGTCCACCTGCGGCTCCCACATGGCCTGCGGGTCGTCGAGCAGTCCGCCCTCCAGGTGGGCCCGCGCGAAGGCGACCACGTCGGCCGGGCGGGCGCAGATGAGCCCGGCCGGGCCCGCGCTGCGCATCAGCCCCCACACCGGGGCCGGCGCGCCGCCGTCCACGTGGCCCATCGCGGCGCGGAAGCGCAGCACGTCCTCGGGCAGCGTCCAGGTGTGGGTCAGGCCGAGGGGCTCGGCGATCTCCTCGCGCAGCAGGGCGTCCCAGGTCTTGCCGCTCAGCTTCTCCAGGACGCGGCCGGCGATGACGAAGCCGGAGTTGCAGTAGGACTGGGTGACCCCGATGGGGTGGTTCTGGGCCAGGTCGGCGCAGGCCTCGACGTACTTGGCCACGCAGTCGTCGCCGCGGCCCGTGTCGAGGAACAGGTCGCCGTCGATGCCGCTGGTGTGGGAGAGCAGGTGCCGCATGGTGACGGTCTTGCTGACCTCGGGGTCGGCCACCCTGAACTCGGGCAGCACCTCGGCGACCGGGGTGCCCAGCGTCAGCCTGCCGCGCTCGACCTGCTGCATGAGCAGGGTGGCCGTCCAGACCTTGGTGATCGAGCCGATCTGGTAGAGCGCGTCGGGGGTGGCCTCGACGCCGGTGGCGGTGTTGAGCGTGCCCGCGGCGACCTCGGTCAGCTCCCCCTCGTGCAGGTACGCCAGCGCCGCTCCTGGCACCTCGTACCGGGCGATCAGCTCGGCGAGCCGCTGCTGACCCATTGCTCCAGCCACGCGATGATCCTTTCGTTGTAGTCGTACCGGTGTGAGGGCCGGCCGTTCAGGATGAACAGGTGGGAGGCCCCGGGGTAGCGCACGAGCCGGACCGGCACGCGGCGCTCGCGCAGCGCGGCGAACCACTGCTCGGCCTGGCCGATCGGGCAGCGGTCGTCGTTCTCGCCGTGCAGCAGCAGGGTGGGTGCGGTGACCTCGCCGACGCGGGTGATCGGCGACTGGGCGGCCAGGTCGCCGTGATACTCGTACGTCTTGAGCAGGTGGCCCAGGTCGGAGGTGCCCGAGATGCTGCTCAGGTCGGTGACCGCGCCGCCCGCGACGGCGGCCTTGAACCTGCCGGTCACGCCGGTCAGCCAGCACGTCATGTAGCCGCCGTAGCTGTAGCCGGTGACGGCCAGCCGTTCGGGGTCGGCGACGCCGTCGGCGACGAGGGCGTCCACGGCGGCCAGGAAGTCCTGGGTGTCGGCCAGGCCCCAGGCGCCCGCGGTCGCCTTGTAGAAGGCCTCGCCGTAGCCGTCGCTCGCGCGCGGGTTGAGGGTGAGCACCGTCCAGCCTCGCGCGGCGAGCGCCTGGTGGTAGAGGTGGAAGCCGTCGAGGACGGGCGCCCAGGCGTTGTGCGGGCCGCCGTGCACGTCGAGCAGCAGCGGGCCGGGCCCGGTGCGGCTCTCTTCGAGGCTCTCGTCGCGCAGCACGAACCCTTCGACCTCGGTGCCGTCGGGGGCGGTGAAGGTGCGGCTGACCGGCTCGTACGGGTCGATGTCCGCCGGGGTGTGCCGGGTGAGCCGCTCGGGGGTCGTACCGGCGAGGTCCAGGAGGAAGACCTCGCCGGGGCTGCGGGGCGTGGCGGCGACGTAGGCCACCTTGCCGGCGGCCACGCTCGCACCCGCCACGCTGACGTCGCCGGGCACCAGCCTGTGCGCGGGGGCGCGGTAGAGGCGGGTCAGGCCGCGGTCGCGGGCGCAGAACAGCAGGTCGTCGCCGTACGCGGCGGGGACGGCGCCGGGGTAGCCTGGGTGGCCGACCATGACGTTGCGGTCGAGCCCGGTCTCCACCTCGGCGGCGCCGTCCTTGCCGAGTTCGAACAGCCGGACGTGGCCCACCGGCTCGCCCTTCTGCGCGGCCACCACCAGCCGGTCGCCGAGCCACCAGGCGCCGGCGCAGAGCAGCTCGGGGTCGGTCAGCCGCTCGGGCTTCCCGCCGGTCGCGGGCACCGCGTACACGCCGGCGTCGAGCTCCAGGTCGGGGTCGGGCTCCAGGGCCGCGGTGAACGCCAGCCTGGCGCCGTCCGGCGACCACGACGGCTCGCCCGCGTGCAGGTCGCCCTCGGTGAGCCGGGTGGACTCTCCTGAGGCGACGTCCACCACGAAGAGGTGCGTGGTGATCCCGCGCAGCAGGCCCGCGCCGTCGGCCTTGTGGTCGAGCCGGTCGGCCACCACGGGCGCGTGCGGGTCGGGCGGCCCGCCGTCGCCAGGGCCGACCGGGCCCGCGTAGGCGATCTTCGTGCCGTCGGGCGACCACACGGCAGGGCCCGCGCCGAGCGGCGCCTTCGTGAGCGGCGCGGGCTCGCCGCCGTCCATGGGCAGCAGGTGCAGCTGGGGGGCGCCGTCCACCGGGCGCAGGAACGCGAGCGTGCGCCCGTCCGGCGACCAGCGCGGCGCGCCGCCCTCCGCCAGCCGGCGCGGCCGCGCGCCGGGGACGGCCAGCCACACCTCGGTGCGGTTCTCGTCGGCCGCGCGGTCGACGCTGGTCAGCGTGTACGCCACCGCGCCGCCGTCGGGACGCAGGGCCGGATCGGAGGGGACGGCGAAGCCGTACAGGTCGTCCAGGGTGAGACGTCGCATATGCGAACCGTAGGCCACCGGCATCGGCCCTGCTTCGGCCTCCCGGACGAACGCCCGGCCCCTGGTTGTGCCCCGCTACAACCGGCCGGGGAACCAGGTGGTCCCGCCGGTCGGGGAGAATGACGGGGCGAACGTTAAGGTTAAGATCCCCCGCCGGTCCCCGGCACCTGATTTCCCCCGAGTTTTCCCGAGAATGGATGGTTCAAGCATGGTACGCACGCCGGAACGGCAGGTGGCCGTGTTCGGTGCCGGTTACATCGGTCTGGTGACCGGCGCCTGCCTCGCGGAGCTGGGTCACCGGGTCGTGGTCCGCGACATCGATCCCGGCAAGGTCGCCCTGCTGCGCTCCGGCGACGTGCCGATCTACGAGCCCGACCTCGGCGACATGATCGCCAGGAACAAGGAGCGCCTGTCCTTCACCACCGACCTCGGTGAGACGCTCGACGGCGCCGAGATCGCGTACGTGTGCGTCGACACCCCGCCGTCCGCCTCGGGCGACGCCGACCTGTCGCGCGTGTGGTCGGTCGTGCGCTCCCTCGAAGGCGCCGAGCACCTGCGGGCGGTCGTGATGAAGTCCACCGTGCCCGTCGGCACCGGCACCCGCGTGCGCGCCGCGCTCGACGAGGCCGGCCTGTCCCACGTCGGCTACGCCGCCAACCCCGAGTTCACCGCCGAGGGCAGCGCCGTACGCGACTTCATGCGGCCCGACCGCATCGTCATCGGCTCGGCCGACGACGCCACCGCCACGCTGGTCGCCGAGCTGCACAAGGGCATCGAGGGCCCGGTCGTCGTCATGGACGTGCGCTCGGCCGAGATGGTCAAGCTGGCCTCCAACGCGCTGCTCGCCACGAAGATCAGCTTCATCAACGAGATCGCCACGCTGTGCGAGAAGACCGGCGCCGACGTCGAGGAGGTCGCCCGCGCGGTCGGCCTCGACCACCGGCTCGGCCCCCACTTCCTGCGGCCCGGCATCGGCTGGGGCGGCTCCTGCTTCCCGAAGGACTCCGAGGCGCTGCGCCAGCTCGCCTCCAACACCGGCTACCACCTGCAGCTCCTGTCGGCCGTCATCGAGGTCAACAACCTGCAGAAGCGCCGCGCGATCCAGAAGCTGAAGGACGAGCTGGGCACGCTCACCGGCATGCGGGTGGCGCTGCTCGGGCTGACGTTCAAGCCGGGCACCGACGACATGCGCGAGGCCACCAGCACCGTGCTGGCCGGGCGGCTGCTGGCCGAGGGCGCCGAGGTGCGCTGCTGGGACCCGATGGCGCGGCCCGCCGAGGTCGAGCCGTGGACCTCCACCACCCGCCTGGCCACCCCCGAGCTGGCCGTCGAGGGCGCCGACGCGGCCATCGTGGTCACCGAGTGGCCGCAGCTGAAGGAGGCCGACTGGGCGGGCATGGCGGCGGCCATGCGGCGTCCCGTGCTGTACGACGGGCGCAACCTGCTCGATCCGAAGGAGATGCGCGGCCTCGGCTACACCTACATGGGGGTCGGCCGCCCCTGACCCACGCGGCGGAATAATCCGTTGCGGTTCGTTGCTGACGACCGCACTATGAACATCATGTTCCCGCTCGCCCACCTCGCGACGCCCGCACTGCCGGGCGCGTCCGGGCGTGCCTGCGACGGCCTGGAGCGCCGACCTCTTCCCGTAAGTCCCTGAAGTGACCCGGCGGGGGGAGGTCGAACCGGCCCACACGGGTCACTCACTCCGCAGGTTTCAGGGAAAGGGAACCGATGGCCAAGCAGGCCTACGTACGCAACAAGCCGCATCTCAACATCGGCACGATGGGTCACGTCGACCACGGCAAGACGACGCTGACCGCCGCCATCACGAAGGTGCTGGCGCAGCGTGGGCAGGCGACGTACACGCCGTTCGAGCGGATCGACCGCACCCCGGAGGAGGCCTCCAGGGGCATCACGATCAACATCTCGCACGTCGAGTACGAGACCGACACCCGCCACTACGCCCACGTCGACATGCCGGGCCACGCCGACTACGTGAAGAACATGATCACGGGGGCGGCGCAGCTCGACGGCGCGATCCTCGTCGTGTCCGCGCACGACGGCATCATGCCGCAGACCAAGGAGCACGTGCTGCTCGCCAAGCGGGTCGGCGTCGAGCACCTGGTCGTCGCCGTCAACAAGGCCGACGGCGCCGACCCCGAGCTCGTCGATCTGGTCGAGCTGGAGCTGCAGGAGCTGCTCGCCGAGCACGGCTACCGGGACGTGCCGATGGTGCGGGTGTCCGGGCTGCGGGCGCTGGAGGGCGACCCGGTCTGGACGGCCTCCGTCGAGGAGCTGCTGCGGGTGGTGGACGAGCACATCCCCGTGCCCGTGCGGTACGTGGACGCGCCGTTCCTCATGCCGGTCGAGAACGTGCTCACGGTCACCGGCCGGGGCACGGTCGTCACCGGCGCCATCGAGCGGGGCACCGTCCGCGTCGGCGACACCGTCGAGGTGGTCGGGTTCGGCGAGGGGTTCACCGCCGTCGTCACCGGCGTCGAGACGTTCGGCAAGACGATGGAGCAGGGCGAGGCCGGCGACAACGCGGCCGTGCTGCTGCGCGGCATCCGCCGCGAGCAGGTGCGGCGCGGGATGGTGCTGGCCGCGCCGGGCAGCCAGCGGGCGCTCGGGGCGTTCACCGCCCGGGTCTACCTGCTGACCCCGGAGGAGGGCGGCCGGCGCAAGCCGATCGCCTCCGGCTACCGGCCGCAGTTCTACCTGCGCACGACCGACGTGCCGGGTGAGCTGACCCTGCCGGACGGCGTCGAGAGCGCCGCCCCCGGCGAGACGGTGGAGGTGACGGTGAGGCTGGGCAAGGCGGTCGCGCTGGAGGCGGGGCTCGGCTTCGCCATCCGTGAGGGCGGCCTCACGGTCGGCGCGGGCACCGTCCTGACCGCCTGACCTCCTGAACGGCCGTCCCGGTCATCACGACCGGGACGGCCGTTCTCGTGCGCCCGCGCACGATGCGGAGTCCCTCGCCCCGGCACGCTACCCGTCTCTCGGAGCGAGGCCCTTCACACCGGGCCAGGCCCTCTCACCCCGGGCGGGGCCGCCTACGCCGGGGTGAAGCTGAGGCGCAGGGTGGCCGGGTGCGGCAGCAGGTCGTACACGGGGAGCGGGCCCGGGCCGCAGGTGGCGGTGCCGATGCCCTGGTGGGCGAGGTCGAGGTGGAGGTGCAGGCGGTCGCCCGGCACCAGGTCGGGGCGGTGCCGGGCGGCGGTCAGCTCGGCGTTGCTCCACCTCCGTGCCGTCAGCCCGAACACGGGCTCGCCCGACACGCGGATCCCGCCGAGCGTCGCCCAGCGGACGTCCGCGCGGTGGCCGTTCTCCTGCGGGTACACGTACGACGTCTGGAGCTCCTCCACCGTGGCCGACCAGCGGCCGACGCGGGCGGCCATCCCGGTGTCCGGGTACGACTCCCCCGGCCCGCGGCCGAACCAGGTCACCCGGTCCACGGCGGCGCCCGGCAGCGTCATGTCGACGCCGAGCCGCGGGATCGGCCCAGGCCACTCGCCCTCCGGCTCGACCTCCAGGGCCAGCCGCAGCCCGCCGTCGTACGTCCACCTGTAGGTCGCCCGCATCCCGAGGTCGGTGGCGGCCGCCGCGACCCGCGTCCGTACGACGAGCTCGTCGCCCACGCTGACCTCGTCCACGCGGTGCGTGAGCCGGTGCAGGCCGAGCGCCCGCCAGCGGCCCTCGAGCCCGCCGTAGCGGTCGTTGTCGGTGGGCGCCCGCCACAGGCCGAGCCTGGGCCCCTCGACCTCCAGCCCGAACAGCCGCACCAGCCGCCCCGACGCGTCGAACGCGCAGTCGCCGGCGGTGATCAGCCCGTCCCTGGTGAACGCGGTCGTGCGGGACGCGGGCGTGGGAGTGGGCGTGGGCGTGGGTGTGGGAATGGCCGCCGAAAGGCGGGTCTGGCCCCAGGCGACCTCGTGCCCGGCCGGCGCCCACGGCTGGTCCCCGGCCAGCTCGGCCCGTACGGTGAGCCATCGCTCGCCCTCGGGCCCGCCGTCCGCGCCGGGCAGCGCGACCTCGCCGCCGTCCGCCGGCACGCCGAGCACGTGCTCGGCCACCGTCTCGCCCGCCACCTGCACGGTCGCGGTGAACCGCAGGTGGGACAGGTCGCGGAAGCCGTACCCGTTGACGACCCGGACGACGGCGTCGCCGTCGAACGTGAAGCGGACCGGCTCGAACACCTTCTTCAGGTCGATCAGGCCGGGCGACGGCGTCCTGTCGGGGAAGACGAGGCCGTCGATGACGAAGTTCGAGTCGTGGACGGGCTCGCCGTAGTCGCCGCCGTAGGCGTACTCGTGGACCGGGTGGGCGATGCCGTGGTCGATCCACTCCCAGATGAACCCGCCGGCCAGCCGGGGGTGGCGCTCGAACAGCTCCTGGTACTCGGCCAGGCCGCCGGGCCCGTTGCCCATGGCGTGGGCGTACTCGCACTGCAGGAACGGCAGCGTGCGCCGGCGCGCGTCCAGCTCGGGGTCGTCGAGCGGGTCCTCCTCCCGCCTGCCGATGAGCTCGACCTCGGCGTGGGAGGCGTACATGCGGGAGTAGACGTCGGTGTGGGCACAGGAGCGGTCGCCCTCGTAGTGCAGCGGCCTGGACGGGTCGCGCTCGCGCGTCCAGTCGGCCATGACGGCGAGGTTGCGGCCCACGCCCGCCTCGTTGCCGAGCGACCACATGATGACGCTGGGGTGGTTCTTGTCGCGTTCGACCATGCGGCGCATGCGGTCGAGCAGCGCGTCGGCGTAGCGGGGGTCGTCGGTGGGGTTGGCGCGCCAGCCGACCTCCCAGAAGCCGTGCGTCTCCAGGTCGCACTCGTCGATCACCCACAGGCCGAGCTCGTCGCACAGGTCGAGGAAGCGCGGGTGGGGCGGGTAGTGGCTGGTCCTGACCGCGTTGACGTTGTGCCGCTTCATCAGCAGCACGTCCTCGCGCATGGTCTCGTACGGCACCGCCCGGCCGTGCTCCGGATGGAACTCGTGCCGGTTGACGCCCTTGAGCAGCAGCGGCCTGCCGTTGGCGAGCAGCACGCCGTCCTCGATGGAGATCGTCCTGAACCCGACCCGCAGCCGCACGGTCTCCCCGTCGCCGGTGACGACGGCCTCGTACAGGCGGGGGGTCTCGGCCGTCCACGGCTCGGCCTCGACGGTGATCTCGCCGCCAGGCTCCAGGCCGGCCACGCCCAGCTCGGGGACGCTCAGCGGGCCGGGACCTTCGAGGTAGGCGAGCACGCCGTGCCCGTCGCGGTAGTCGGCGCGGACGTACACGTCGGCGGTGGAGCGGGTGAGTGTGACGTCGCGGAAGATGCCGGGCAGCCACCACATGTCCTGGTCCTCCAGGTACGTGGCGGCCGACCACTGGTGCACCCGCACGGCCAGCAGGTTGCGGCCGGGCCGCAGGTAGGGGGCGGCGTCGTACTCGACGGGCAGCCGGCTGCCGGTCGAGAAGCCCAGCTCGTGGCCGTTGAGCCAGACGCGGGCGAGCGACTCGGCCCCCTCGAACCGCAGCCGCCCGCCCTGCCAGCCGTCCGGCAGCTCGAACGCGCGGCGGTAGTCGCCGGTCGGGTTCTCGCCGGGGACGTGCGGCGGGTCGATCGGGATGGGGAAGGAGACGTTGGTGTAGGCGGGGGCGCCGTGGCCGTGCAGGTTCCAGTGGGACGGGACGGGGAGGTCGTCCCAGCCGGAGTCGTCGTAGCCGGGGGCGGTGAAGTCCTCGGGGACGTCGGCGGCCGGCGACAGGCGGAAGCGCCACGTGCCGTTGAGGCTGATGGCGGGGGCGTCGGAGTGGAGGGCCGCGCGGGGGGCGAGCCGGCCCGAGCCGGGGGTGAATGTTTCGAGATCCATCGCCGCCGAGCCTAGAGGCTTGGGGAGTTTTCGTCAGCGATGGGGTCCTTCGTCCGGACTGTACGGGGGGGTCACGGGCTGGAGGCGGCCAGGTAACCCGCGAGCAGGGCCTCGGCCACCGCCCCGACCGCCTCGTCGTCCGGCAGGAACCGGGGGCTGTGCAGCCCGGCCACCGTGTCCACGCCCACGAACATCATCAGCGACGACGCCACCGCGCCGTACCTGGCGAAGTCGTCGGCCCCGCACGAACGCAGCTCGTCCGACACCGTCCAGCCCTCATGCCGCAGCCGCTCCCCCGCCCGCAGGGCGAGATCGTGGTCGTTGACGAGGATCGGCTCGCCGGGCAGGATCTCGACGTCGGCCGTGCAGCCGTACGCGCGGGCGGTGTCCCTGATCACCTGCCTGAACCTGACGTGCAGCTCCTCGCGCCAGCTCTCCGACATCGTGCGCAGGGTGCCGGTGGCCAGCGCCTCGCCGGGCACGGCGTTGGGAGTGGTGCCCGCCGTGACCGTCCCGAACGTCACCACCGTCGGCACCATCGGGTCGGCGGCCCGGCTGACGAGCTGCTGCGCGGCCACGATCACCTGCGCCATCGCGAGCACGGGATCGCGGGTCAGATGCGGGTACGCCGCGTGCCCCTCGGCCCCCGTGACCCGCACCCTGAACTCGTCGGACGACGCGTTGACCGGCCCCGGCGTGCAGGCGATCGTCCCCTCCTCCAGCACCGGCTGCACGTGCGCCCCGACCATCGCCCGCAGCTCGTGCCGGTCCAGCGCGCCGGACCGCACGACGTCCTGCGCCCCCGACGGGTACGTCTCCTCGCGCGGCTGCAGCACCACCAGCAACGGCATCGGCTCCGCCCCACGCACGACCTCGGCGACCGCCTCGGCCGCGCCTTCCATGGCGGCCTCGGCGACCTCCTCCACCACCCCGGTGGCGGCGGGGCGTGCGGAGGATCCACCGGCGGGGTCCGCGTCCGTGACCGCTTCCGCGGCGCCCTGGGCGGCGGCTTCCGTCATGACCTCCGGGGCCGCCTCCGCCGGGCCGCCGGCGGCGACCGTGGCGACGGCGCGGGCCAGGGCGACCACGGCGGCCAGGTGCACGTCGTGGCCGCAGGCGTGCATGGCGCCGTTGGTGGCGGCCCACGGCACGCCCGTACGTTCGACGATCGGTAGCGCGTCCAGCTCGCCCCGCACCCCCACGGCGGCGCCGGGGCCGCCGACGCGCAGCACGGCTCCGGTGCCCGCCACGTGCTCGACGAGGCCGTCGGGCAGCGCGTCGAGCACCTGCTTGAGCGTCGGCCCCTCCTGCCCGGACACGCGGGGCGCCGCGTGCAGCTCGCGGCGCAGGGCGACGGCCGCCGGCAGCTCCCGCCGCAGGGCGGCCCGCAGCGCCACCTCCAGCCCCGCCGCTCGATGTCCGTTCCCGGCCGCTCGTGCTGCCCCCGTCACCGTCTCTCCTCTCCCCTGAAACTGTGCAATGTCCGCATACGTGCCCTTATGGCCGTCCCATACCCGTCCCCGAAGGAACCGTCAGCCGCCCAGGCCGTAGACGCGGCGCGCGTTCTCCGCGCCGATCATGGTCGCGACGTGCACCGCCTGCGCCACCGACCACTCCTCCTCCAGCACGAACCCCCCGAGCACCCGCGCCATCCCCCTCCGCCACAGCAACGCGCCGAGATGGTGCAGCTCGGCGGGCCCCCACGCGTCGGACGAGTAGAGGATCTTCGCGAACGGCGCCACCTCCAGGCTCTCGGCCAGCAGCGCGGAACCGCGGGCCCCGACGTGGGTGAGCGCCAGCCCCACGTCGAAGAACACCGCCGGGTACGCCTGCGCCAGGTACCCGGCGTGCCGCTGGAAGGGGTAGCAGTGCAGCAGCAGCAACGGCACCCCGGTGGGCTCGGCCAGCTCGATCAGCCCGCGCAGCAGCAGCGGGTCGGACCGCTTGAGGTCGATGTCGGGGTCGCCGTACCCGATGTGGAACTGCAGCGGCAGGCCCCGTTCGAGCCCCGTCCAGATGAGGTGACACACGAGCACCGGGTCGCGCAGCCGCCCGCCCTCCGCGAGCCACCGCCCGGCCGCCGCGGCCACCTCGTCGGCGGACGGCGGCGCCGGGTCGAAGTCGAGCCCGCACCGGTAGGCGGCGACGGTCTTGAGCCCGCGGGCGCCCCCGGTCCGCTCCCACAGCGCCTCGGCGAACCGCCGCCCGAACTCCCCCGCCCCGCACCCGGCGGCGGCGAGCTGCTCGGCCACGCTCTCCAGCCGCACCACCTCGTCGGCGGGCGCCCCGCTCGCCTCGGCCATCCCGGAGGGGCCGAGCAGCTCCTCGGCGCGGTAGCCGGTCTCGACCAGGAAGTGACCGACGCCGGACGCGCCGAGCAGCAGCCGGTTGGCCTCGTGCGCGCCGATCCTGGCCCGCCTGGCGAGATACTCCTCCGGCGCGCAGAACGGCTCGAGGCCGAGCACGGGAGCGCAGTGGCGCAGCACGGCGAATCCGAGCTGGGAGTCGAAGCGCGTCATCCAGTCGGGCACCGGCCGGTCGGACTCGCCGAGCAGCTCCTCGAACGCGGTGCGCGACAGGTCGTGCGAGGTGGCCCCGTGCACGTGGTGGTCCACCAGCGGCAGCTCCTCCAGCACGCGGGCCAGCCCGGCGGGCACGACTTCGAGCTCCATCGACATCGCCGGTCCTCCCGATCAGACGGCGCTGATTCGATCTCGTACCCGCCCGCCGAGGCCCCCAACACAGGGGCGGGCCCCCGGGAGACGTTCCCAGGGGCCCGCTGCAAAGGGGGAAGGTCAGGCGGCGGCCCTGGCGGTCAGGGCGACCGTCGCCTGGCGGGTGACGCCGTTGACGGTGACGGCGACGGTGACCTGGCCGGGCCGGAGCGCGGTGAGCGTGCCGGTGGCCGGGTCGAGGACGGCGACGTGCCGGGGCTTGGCCGAGGCGCGGCCGCCGACGTGCAGGTTGGGCGAGCCCGACCAGGTGACCGACACCGGGTAGGCGGCGGGCACCGTCCGGCCGTCCTGGACGACGGACGCGCTGACGGCGGCGGGCCTGCCGACCGCGACGCTCGCGGGCGCGGTGAGCGTCAGCTCGTCCACGTGCGGGCGCACCTGCGTGCCGATCCAGGTGGGCGCGTCGGTGAACCAGCTCCGCCTGACCAGCTCGGCCTCGGCCTTGCTGACCGGGTCGACGCCCCAGAGGGACCAGCCGGTGAAGCCGCCGTCGTCGGGCGCGGTGGCCGGGTTCTTGCCGGAGTTGCCGTTGATGAAGTACGGCACCGCGTCCACGTGCTCGGCGTGGAACGTCCCGACGTGCCCGCCGATGAACGCGGCCCCCTTGCCGGTCTCGCGCTGGAAGGCGGCCAGCCAGTCCTCGACCAGCGCGGCCTCCTTGCGGTCGCCGAGCTGGCTGCCCTTGCCCGGCGTGGGGTCGCGCGGCGGCACGTGGAACAGCACCGCGACCGACCCGATCGAGGAGTCCTTCGCCGCCTTGTCGAGCTGGTCGCGCAGCATCGCCACCTGGTCGAAGCCGCCGCCCCTGAGGGTCAGGCGCGAGGTGTCCAGCGTGATGAAGCGGGTGCCCTTGTGGTCGAAGGTCCGGTACGTGTCGCCGAAGACGGCCTTGAAGTTGTCGATCTGGCCGCCCATCACCTCGTGGTTACCCGGGATGTAGTGATATTTCACCGTCCCGCCCAGTTCCTCGTCCAGGATCTTCTTCGCCAGCGCGAAGTCCTCCGGCGACGCCTCGTCCACCAGGTCACCGTTGATGAGAAGGAAGTCAGGCTCGGCGGCCTTGATCTCGCGCAGCGTGCGCCGCGCGTTCTTCACCAGGTCGCTGTCGGGGTCCCTGGCCACGAACTGCGCGTCCGACATGACCGCGAAGCGCCACGGCATGTCCGCCACGTCCGCCTTGACCACGGGGTCGGCGACCTTGGGCGCGGCCGGGCTCTCCACCGACGGCGGCACCTTGGCCACCAGCCCGTCGATCATGATCTCGTTGGTGTACGAGGCGTCGGCCTTGGTCTCGGCGACGTAGAAGCGGCGCAGCTTGAGCGGGTGGTTGACGCCCGGCGGCACCGGGAACTCGACGTAGCGCCAGCCGGTCCACGTCATGTACGGCCCGCGCAGGATCTGCGACTGCCCGAGCCCGTCGTAGAACTCCAGGCTGGGCCATTCGCCCTTGCCGGTGGAGTTGATCCACAACCCGAACGCCTGCGGCTGCCCCTCGACGACCAGCTGCCCGGGCGGGCTGGCGTAGGCGGCCCTGGTGGCGGTGGAGGTGGTGAAGTCGTAGGAGAGCTTCAGCCCGCCGCCGTCGTGGCCGGGCGCGGCCGACAGGGAGCCGGTGGCGCGGGCGGCGGCGAACGTCCACTTCGCGGCGTCCTCGAAGTCGGCCACCTGCTTGTCCTCGAACCCGACGGTCACCGGCACGGCGGTGCTGAGCTTGCCGACCTTGGCGGTGATCAGCCCGGAGCCGGTGGCCTGGCGCGCCTTGACGGTGAAGTAGCCGTGCTCGGCGGCGGTGACCTCGAAGAGGTTCTTGTCGTAGGAGAGCTTGAGGTCAGCGGGCTCGATGGGCGCGGAGTTGCCGTTGCGGTCGTAGCCGACGACGCCGAAGGCGGCCGTGCCGTCCTGGCCGGCGATGCCGACGCGGTCGGCGGTGGCGCCGAGCCGCTCCAGCGGCTGCAGCACGGTCAGCTCGATCTCGCCCTTGGCCTTGCCGCGGGCGGCGGTGACCGTGGTCTGCCCCGGCAGCAGGGCGTGGAAGCGGCCGTCGCGGACGACGCCGTGCACGGCCGGCTTCGCGCGCCAGGACGGGGCGCCCGCGGCGGGGCCGTACGTCTCGTCGTAGCCGGCCGCGGTCAGCCGCCTGGTCAGGCCGGGGAAGACGCGGTCGGGACGGCCGCCGCCGACGGGGGCGGCGCCGGGCGCCTTGGCCGGGTCGGAGGCGGTCTCCACCCAGAAGCCCTTGAGCTTGCCGCTGCCCTCGGGCGCGTAGAGTGCCAGGCCGTTGGGCACGTGGCGCTCGCCGCCGTCGGACGGGCTGTTCTCCACCTGCACGTCGGCGGAGCCGGGCTCGCGGGCCAGCATCGTGGAGGAGCCGCCGCCGTCGAGGTTGAGCGCGTCGGCCGCGCCGAGCTCCTTCATCATGGCGGCCAGCTCGTTCAGGGTGACGCCGCGGCTGTCGGTCTGGCGGCCGTCCACGGTGAGCAGGTACATCTTCCCGCCGTCGGCGGAGAAGCCGACCGCGGTGCGGGGGTGCGCGGCGGTGTCGGTGGAGTTCTGCACCACGCCGTCCTTGAGCAGCACCCAGTTGCCGCCGACGGCCGCCTTGACGGACTTACCGTCGGATGGCTTGGGCCGGTACTTCACGTCCACCTTGTCGCCGGGCCTGAGCGCGGCCACGGCGGCGGCGCCCGCGTCGCGGCCGAGCAGGATCGTGCTGCCGGCCGGGATGGGGCCGCTGCCCGCGGCGTCGCGTACCTCGGAGACCACGCCGTCCACCAGCACGGCCTCGGCGACGGCGGTGGCGCCCTCGACGGCGCGGGCCCGCGTGTACGAGCCCCACAGCGGCGTGAACAGCCCGACGCCGTCGCGCTGAACGATCTGGTTGAACTGGGTCAGCGCGATCGGCGTGCCGCCGGCCGGGGTGGCGGTGCCCTCGAAGTACATCGCGAGCACCCGGCCGACGCCGTCGCCGGAGATCGCGACGGCCTTCTCGTGGCCGGCGATCGGCGACTGGACGAGCGTGCCGTTCTGCACGCCGACGCCCTGGGCGGCGCCGGAGTTGTTGATGTCGAAGAAGTCGCCGTTGACGGCCGCGACCGCGCGCGAGCGCCTGGCGGGGCCGGACAGCGGCTCGGTCTTCGACACCTCGCCGGAGAAGACGTAGTCGGCCTTGACGCTGCCGAGGTCGGCGGTGACGGCGTCGGCGCGCAGCCAGCCCAGCTCGTCGAAGGAGTCGAAGGAGGTCAGGGAGATGCCGGGCGCGACCGGCCGGGTGGTCTTGGCGGTCTCCAGCCGCCGGCCTTCAGCGGTCTTGGCGAGCAGTGTGGAGGAGGCGGGGTAGGACGACGCCTGGGACGCGTCCTCTGCGGGAGAGACGGGATCGGCCTGCGCGGGCGCGCTGATGGCCACAGGGGCTAACACGAGCGCGGCGGCGGCCAGCAATCGGAGGGTCTGCACGCCCCGAATGCAATCGCTCGTGGTTATAACTTTCAAGGCTTTGGCATGAACTAAAAGAAAATTTCAGATCTTGGTTGCGACGCGCTCCCCCACGGCGTCCCCCGGAGGCTCCTCCTCCTGCCCCGCCAGCTCCGGCAGCCGGACGCCCGCGTGCAGCACCAGCGGCACCGCCAGCGCCACCACCATGGACAGCACCGCCGTCCCCGAGTCGTTGACCAGCATGCCGACGACGCCGCTGGCCAGCGCCCCGAGTAGTCCGGCACGCAGCATCGGCAGCCGCTCGAACGCCAGCGGCACCACGCCCGCGCTCACCTTGCCGGGCCGCAGCACGGCGAAGACCAGGAAGATCAGCCCGGCCATGACGATCGGCATGAGGTTGGGCGAGAGCAGGGTGTTGAGCATGGCGCCCAGCTTGCGCGCGATCATCGGCAGGAACGTGCCGTCGAGCACCATCCCCACGAACCTGCCGAGGTGCGTCTGCGCGGCCGGCGGGCGCAGGTGGTCGAGGACGGCGATGACCGACACGGCCACCCCGCCGAGCACGCAGAACCCGGCCAGCTTCAGCAGCGACACCTTGCGGCCCGCGACCAGCAGCGCGGTCACCGCGATGCCCGGCACGAACGCGATCACGCCGCCGAAGTCGCTGCCCACGCCGGGCCAGCCCGCCAGCAGCATCGCCACCACGCCGGGCACCACCACCCCCGCCACGGCCGCGCGCCGCCGCCCGGCGCGTAGGAGGTGCTGGGCGGCGATCGCCGAGCACATGAGCACGGAGGTGACGAGCAGCGCGAACGGGATGTTCGCCAGGCCGTAGAAGCGCCCGCCGACCACGGCGGTGTAGCCCATGAGGCTGTTGAACTGCAGCGTCGTGCCGGTCAGCAGGTCGGCCACGAGCACGGCCGCGGTGATCGCGGTGACCGCGGCGGGCGGGCCGAGCGGGTCGCGCCGCCACGGGCCGAGCAGCGCCACGGCGGCGATCGTGGCCGTCATGGCCAGCACCGCGCCGATCAGCGTCGCCACCGGGTAGGGGCTGCGGTCCCACGGCAGCACGTTCACCGCGTACGTCGCGACGGGCACGCAGGCCGGCACGACCGCGACGGCCCCCACCAGGGCGAGCCTGCGGCGCTTCGACAGCAGGAGGTACGCCCCCACGTAGAAGGCCACCTGGAGGATCGCGTAGGCGGTGAAGAACCAGCCGGTCATGCCGCGTACGGAGGTCCCCGCCACGTCGGCCCTGACCAGGTCGGCGGGCGTGACGGGGTCGCCGAGCCGCCACGGCACCCCGACGACGCCGGACGGCGGCGTGATGCCGGCGGCGCCCAGGAGGGTGGGCGTGATGTCGGGCAGCACCACGAGGTCGTCGCGCATGGTCGAGCCCGCCCCGATGGACGGCCCGGCCTCGCCGGTGACCGCGTCGGTGCCCGCCCGCCGCCACAGCACGGCGCGCAGGTGCGGCACCGAGCCGTGGTCGCCGATGCCGGCCAGCACGACCTCGGTGTCCGCGGGCAGCCGGTCGAGCGCCGCGCCGACCTCGGCGTCGGCCTGGCGGGCCAGCTCGCGGCGCTGCTCGGGCGAGATCACCTCGGGCTCCTGCGGCAGCCTGCCGTCCTCGAGGTAGGGCTGCACGAGCGCGGCGACGTCGACGGCCAGCACCCGGCAGCGCGACCAGTCGGAGAGCCCGGCGGGCTCTGAGGCGTAGAGGTCGACCCTGCCCTGCTGGTCGGCCAGCGCCACCGCGGCGCCCCTGCCGACGGCGGCCGTGCAGTGGCCCGCGGCGTGCACGGCGCCGCCGAGCGCGCCGGCGTACATGCCGTTGGTGGTGGCGCGCAGCTCGGGCACCTCGGGCACGACGGCGCCCGCGCCCTGCGCGATCGGCTCCGGCGGCAGGCCGCAGCGGCGGCCGACGGCCTGGCGCACGCCCGCCGACACGCTCAGCCACCCGTCGTAGGGGCAGGTGACGGTGCCGACGGCCTTGACCGAGAGCGACCCGAGCGCGCTCTGCCCGGCCAGCTCCCACATGCGCGGGGTGTCACGCGGGTCGAGGTCGTCCCAGAGCAGCCCCGGCACGCCGATGAAGGCGACCCTGCCGCCCTCCGGGGCGGCATCGGCAGCGGGAGGCGTGACCCATAACCCCGCGAACAGCACCACAAGGAAGAGCACCCACCGCACCGTCAGCCCCCATGGCTCACCGACTCCGGACCGCGGGACACCCTACAGTGCGGGACCGTCAGACGGCGCGCTCGACGGTGATGAGCCTGGTCAGGGCCTCGTCGTAGAGCGGGTCCAGCCAGTACGCGGTGTGCCGGCGGGTCTCGGGCAGCGGCTCGCCGGGGCCGGGCCTGCGCGGGTCCCAGCAGAACCGGTCGACGGCGTCCTGCTCACCACCCGCCAGGGGATCGACGCGGCGGAAGGCGGGGCCGCCGATGGGGTCGCTCAGGCGGTAGAGGTTGCACCACGTCACCGCCTCGCGTACCGCCGTCAGTCCCCTGCCGCCGAAGTAGGCGGGGAAGTAGGCGGCGTACAGGCGGCGCAGCGGCGAACCGTGCGTGAGCAGCCGCACGCGCCGCCGGGTCTCCGGATCGAGCTGCAGCACCACGGCGGCGGCGATGACGCTGCCCTGGCTGTGTCCCGACAGCACGACCTGGTCGCCGTCCTTCGCGGCCAGCCTGCAGACCCTGGCGACCAGCTCGGGCACGACCCGCTCGGTGTAGCAGGGCGGCGCGAGGGGGTGGATGGCGCGCGGCCAGAACGTGGCGATGTCCCACAGGATGCCGATCGTCCTGCGCAGCCGGGCGTCGCTGTACGTACGCCGCCCGACCAGCACCAGCGTCACCACGGCCGCCACCATGACCCAGCCGCCCGCCGAGGCGAGCAGGCCCGAGACGCCGCCTCCTGGGGTGAAAGGACCGAGCCGGTGCAGCACGGTCACCACCGCCGATCCGGCCGCGCCGAGCGCGGTGAGCACGCCCAGCACCAGCCCGGCCCGGTCGGTGAGCGCGGCCAGCGCCCACGCGCTCGCGACCGTCTCCGCGTCGTCGCGCTCGCCGTAGTAGGGCTTCAGCGCGGGCGCCAGCCGGGCCGCCGCCGCCTTCCTGATCAGCCAGAGCACGCCCGCCAGCGCGAGGAGGCCGAACGCGAGCAGCGGCACCAGGGCCGCCGTCCACCAGGCGGAGTCGTCGATCAGCAGCGCCCGCTCCAGCGGGCCCGGCTCGGCGGCGGTGCCGGGGACGCCGAAGAACGCGGCGGTCCAGAACAGCAGGCCGAGCGCCAGCACGTTCGCGGTGCCCACGGCCACCATGAGCACGAACCAGGCCGCCATCCCGGCCATCGCCCGCGGCCCGCCCTCCTCGTCCTCGGCGGCGCGGGCCAGGGCGAAGGTGGTGACCAGGAGGAACAGCCCGAGGCCGACGGTGAGCGCGTACTGGAACGCTCCAATGCCGGCACCGGGGAGTTGCCAGGCGAGCGTGCCACCCTCCCCCGGCTCCAGACCCGCCAGCGCGGCGCCGGCGGTGGCGACGAACACCACCGGCGCCGCCGCCCGCAACGCCCGGCACGAGGCGTCGAGCAGCACCGGCGTACGCCGCCCCGCCTGCGGATCGACCCGGCGGGCGATGCACGGCAACGTCACCAGCACGGCGGCGGCGAGCAGGATCGCGGCGTTGGCGACGGTCAGCACGAGCCCCACGGCCGTACCGGAGAACGGCGCCGCCACCGCCACCCCGATGGAGGCGACGGCGAAGGCCACATGCACCACCCGCAGCCGCCACACCGGCGCCCCGCCATGCCACAGCCTTGGCCTCCCCAACAGCACCCCGCCGCCGGACCGCACACCACCACCCGGCCGCTCCCCCGCACCCGGCTGCGCGCCGCCGCCCGGCCGCTCCCCCACCCGCTCACCGCCCGGCTGCTCTCCCGCGGCCGGTGCGGGAGGTGGGGTGTCGTCCGTCTGGGTGCGGGGGGCGGGGACGCCGGCCGCAGGCGGGGTGGCGGGTCCGTCCGGTGGGCGGGTGTTCTCGTCGCGGCGCCACGTGCGCCGGGCGAGCCACCACAGCAGGACCACGATCGTCAGCGGCAGCAGCGACGTGACCGCCAGCCGCCGGGACGGCTCGTCGCCCCAGAGGACGGCGAGCCACCGCACCCAGACGGGCGCGGTGTCGGCGGCGCAGGCCCGGCCGGAGGCGGTGCACTGCCAGCCGATGAGATCGACGCCGACCCGGGTGACCGCGCCGACCAGCGTGCCGGTGAGCAGCAGCGCGAACAGCCGCTGCCCCGCCTCGGTCACGTGCCGCAGCCGCCTGGCCCCGGCGGGTCTGGGGAGCATGAAGTAGGCCAGGTTGGCGAGCGAGAAGGGCAGCAGGAGCAGCCACAGCGCGATGGCCCGCCCGCCGGAGGTGAGGTTGCCCCAGGCGTAGGCCTCGCGGTGACGCACACCGGGCACGTCGGCGTGCTCTCCGGTCGGCGGCCCGCCCTCCCACCAGCGGCGATAGAACCCGGTGGTGCCGTCGCCGGCGACGAGCCTGGGGTGGGGATGGGCGAGGATGCCGGACGGCGGCGTGCCCGAGACGCCGTGCACGCGCAGCTCGGTCACACCGTCGCAGGTCTCGTCGAGAAAACCGTCCACCAACCCAGCATCTAATCACTTACTGTGATTGGTCAAATACTGGTCGTGTTCGCGGTCATGGTCACGCTGCGGCAAACATGGCAAAGAGGAGTATTCCGGGGCGCTTCGCTTCACCGCCGCTCAGGTGGGAACGAGGACGCTGTGGCGTCCGTACGGGGGTGCGGGGGTGCCCGATGGGCGAGGGGGCGGAGAGCCTGAGAGACATCATTCGCAGACGCGACGACAGGGAAGCGCCGCAGGAGCGCCCTGCCGAGGGGAACGACGAGCGCCTCAGTGAGGCCAGGGCGCACTGGATCGACCGCGACACCGTGGTCTGGCCGGGCGAGCCGGCCTGCCAGGAGGGGGCGTTCCTGGTCTTCCACCCCGGCGACGTGCCGTGGGGCCACGGCGAGCAGGACTGCGGGGCCTGCCTGATCCGGCTGATGCCGGGCAGGCTCACCGGGCAGCAGCGCGTCAGGTGGCCGCACCTGGCCGGGCATCCGGCGTACAAGGTGGATCCGCAGGACGCCGACCTCGTCCCTGAGGCGCTGCGCGGCCAGGTGGTGGCCGTGCGGCGCGATCCCGAGGGCCGGGTCGAGGCCGTGACCGGCGTGCAGCTGCCCGGCGTCCTCGACGACCTGTACGCGGCCGCCGCCGGCGCCGTGCTGGGGCCGTCGGGGAAGATGTTCCCGAAGCTGGCGGTGTGGGCGCCGACCGCGCGGAAGGTCGAGCTGGCCCTGTACGGCCCCACGGGGCGACGGGTGCACCGCATGCGGCGCGACGACGAGACCGGCGTGTGGACGGTGCACGGGCCGCCCGCCTGGTGGGGGCTGGAGTACACCTACCTGGTGACCGTCCACTCGCCCGACGCGGGGGCGGTGGTGACGAACGAGGTCACCGACCCGTACGGCGTGGACGTCACCGCCGACGGCCGGCGCAGCAGGATCATCTGCCTGACCAGGGCGGCGCTCAAACCGCCCGGCTGGGACCGGCACGCCGCGCCGCCGCCGGTGCCGCAGCACCGGGCGGTGGTCTACGAGCTGCACGTCCGCGACTTCTCCGCCGCCGACCCGACCGTGCCGGAGGAGCTGCGCGGCACGTACGCGGCCTTCGCCCTCGACTCCGACGGGACGCGCGAGCTGCGCGCCCTGGCCGCCGACGGGGTCACGCACGTGCACCTGCTGCCGGTGTTCGACGTGGCGACCATCCCCGAGCGGCGCGAGGACCGTACCGAGCCTCCCGCCGGCGAGCTGGCCGCGCTGCCGCCCGACTCCGAGCGGCAGCAGGAGATCGTGGCCCGCACCGCCGGCACCGACTCCTACAACTGGGGCTACGACCCGCTGCACTACACGGTGCCGGAGGGTTCGTACGCGACCGACCCGGACGCCCGCGTCCGCGAGTTCCGCGCCATGGTGGCCGCGCTGCACGATGCGGGGCTGCGCGTCGTCATGGACGTCGTCTACAACCACACCCACTCCACCGCCGTGCTCGACCCCATCGTGCCCGGCTACTACCACCGGCTGCTCGACGACGGCTCGCTCGCCACCTCCACCTGCTGCGCCAACACCGCCCCCGAGCACCTCATGATGGGCAAGCTCGTCGTCGACTCCGTCGTCACCTGGGCCCGCCACTACCGCGTCGACGGCTTCCGCTTCGACCTCATGGGCCACCACCCGAAGTCCAACCTGCTCGCCGTCCGCCGCGCGCTCGACGCGCTCACGCCCGCCGCCGACGGGGTCGACGGGAAGTCGATCATCCTGTACGGGGAGGGGTGGAGCTTCGGCGAGGTGGCCGGTGACGCCAGGTTCGTGCAGGCCGCTCAGGCCAACCTGGCGGGCACCGGCATCGCGACGTTCAACGACCGGCTGCGCGACGCGGTGCGTGGCGGCGCCCCCTTCGACGCCGACCCGCGCGTGCAGGGGTTCGGCTCGGGGCTGGCCGGCGCACCGAACGGCGCCCCCGTCAACGGCGGCCCCGACCAGCAGCGCGAGCGGCTGGCCCGCTACTGCGAGCTCATCAAGGTCGGGCTCACCGGCGCCCTGGCCGGTTACGTGCTGCCGTCCGGGCGGGCGGGCTCGGAGATCTGGTACAACGGCATGCCCGCCGGATACACCGCCGCGCCGGGCGAGGCGGTCGCGTACGTGGACGCGCACGACAACGAGACCCTGTACGACGCGCTGGCGTACAAGCTGCCGCAGGGCACGCCGATGGCCGACCGGGTGCGCATGCAGGTGCTGTCGCTGGCCGTGGTGCTGCTGGCGCAGGGCATGGCGTTCCTGCACGCGGGCAGCGAGCGGCTGCGCTCGAAGTCGCTCGACCGCAACTCCTACGACTCCGGCGACTGGTTCAACCGGCTGCTGTGGGACTGCGCGCAGGGCAACGGCTTCGGCGCGGGGCTGCCGCCGCGGCGCGACAACGAGGCCCGCTGGCCGTACGCCCGCCCGCTGCTCGCCGACCCCTCCCTGCGGCCCGGTCCCGCCGACATCAGGGCCGCCCGCGCCATGGTCGGCGAGCTGCTGCGGATCCGGTCCTCGACGCCGGCCTTCGCGCTCGGGACGGCCGAGGAGGTGCGGCGGCGGCTGACGTTCCCGGAGTCCGCCGAGGGAGTGATCACGATGCGCATCGACACCTCGGGCCTGGACGAGCGGTGGCGGTCGGTCACGGTGGTCTTCAACGCCACGCCGTCACCTCAGGCCCAGGCCGCCGGTTCGCACGTCACGCTCCATCCCGTCCAGGCGGAGTCGGCCGATCCGGTCGTACGGTCGTCGTCGTACGACCCGCACAGCGGCACGCTGACCATTCCGGCCCGCACGGTCGCCGTCTTCGTGGAGCCGTAAAGGGTGGTTCATCCGCGTTGGAGTGTGGCCGTACGGGGTAGAGGGAACGTTCATCGCATCACTGGCATTGAGCCGCACGACGGCGCAGACTGGATAGACGGCGATCGCGTGGAGCAGTGGAGCACCCGTGGACAATCACCTTGATCACCTGCCGGTCCTTTCCCGAGGCAGGCATCGCAACCCGAAACGCGGTGCCTGCTTCATGGAACTCGCCTCCTACCTGGCCGGCGAGCGCTGGAGCGACCACCCGGCCTGCACACATCCGCTGCTGGCCGCGCTCGCCAGGCTCGTCAACGACAACACCGACGACGAGAACCGGGCCAAGCTCGTCCATCTCGTACCGTCCATCATCGGCCTGAACAGCGACGACCTGCGCGTGGACGCGCAGATCGCGCTGCGCTGCGCCACCACCGCCCTGCCGGTCGCCGCCGCCGAACGCCAGCTCGCGCTGGCCGTCTCGGTGCTCGCGGCCGAGGAGATGCTCGCCCGCCTCGACGGGGCGCCGTCCGGACGGATGAGCGAGCGCAGCCGCCGCGCGATGGCCGAGGTCCCGCACGCGGCCGAACAGGCCCGCCGCTTCAGCCGCGCCGCCCGCATCACGGAGAAGGGCTTCCGCCGCTACGCCGCTCCGAACGCGGTGCAGCTGGCGGTGGTGGGCATCGTCCAGGCCTGCATCCAGGACCCGGACGCCCTGCTCCGCAGGCTGCTGGAGGAGACCATCGAGGAATGCGCCACCCTCATCCACCCCGCCACGACTGAAGCCCCGGCCCCGACCCCGGCCCACGCCTGACACCTCAGGTCCGCAGCCTCCTTCTTCGGGTGCGGGCCTGACACGTCAGGTCCGCAGCCTCGTTCTTCGGGTGCGGGGGCGTCACCCGTACCCGGCACCTGGCGGCCGCGGCCGCACGTCGAAATCGGGCATTCACCAGCCGCGCGCCGTGACCCCTTCGCAGGGCCGTCCGGCACCGTCCGAGGGCCGCCGATGGACGGTTGAAGCGGTCACCGATGGACAGTCGAACCGACCACCGATGACCCCGATGTAGGGGGGACGGTTGGAGCGGTCACTGATGGGCGGTTGGAGCGATGTCACCCTCCATGACCGGGCGAGCACGGAACACCGAAAAGCCCGTCAACACCGCAGGTCAGGCAAGGCTCGCCTTCGTTGCGGATCTTGTGGAGCATATGCCACATTTTTCATGAGAGATCCGAAATCGGAGGAAAACGTATGACGATCGAGCTCGCTCGTCCGCACTCTCCCGAGCAGCACCACACCCACCGGGACGTGACCGGTGGATGGCTGCGGCCGGCGGTGTTCGGGGCGATGGATGGGCTCGTGTCCAACTTCGCGCTGATCGCCGGAGTGGTCGGCGCGGCGGGGGCCGGGCAGGGGGCGGTGCTGGCCGGGTTCGCGGGGCTGTTCGCCGGTGCGTGCTCGATGGCGGCCGGCGAGTACACGTCCGTGAAGTCCCAGACCGAGCTGATGCGGGCGGAGATCGCGGTCGAGCGCCGCGAGCTGGCCCGCAACCCGGTCGGCGAGCGCGCCGAGTTGGTGGCGCTCTACCGCTCACGGGGCCTCGACGCCGAGCTGGCCGAACGGGTGGCCGACGGCCTGTCCGCGGACCCCGAGCAGGCGCTGCGGGTGCACGTCCGCGAGGAACTCGGCGTGGACCCCGACGACCTGCCGTCCCCGTACGTGGCCGCCGGCTCGTCGTTCTGCGCCTTCGCCGCCGGGGCACTGGTGCCACTGGCACCGTTCCTGTTCGGGGCGTCCGGGCTGATGGTGGCGCTGCTGGTGAGTGTGATCGCCCTGTTCGGCTTCGGCGCGGTCGTAGCGGTCCTGACGGCCCGGCCATGGTGGCTGGGCGGCCTACGCCAACTCGCCCTGGGCGTAGGCGCCGCCATGGTCACCTTCGGCCTGGGCCACCTCCTAGGCGTCGCCATCGCCTGACGCACAAGCCGTACGGGCTGGGCGAACGACACAGCCCCGCATGACGCGAACGCGCGCACCACACCGCGCGTTCGCGTTGCGCGGTCAGGGGCGGGTGGAAGTGGCGAGTTTGATACCAAGGCCCACCAGGGCCACGCCGGTCAGGGCGTCCACCGCGCGGCGTACGTTCGGCCGGGCGAACAGTTCGCGCAGGGCTCCCACCACGTTGGCCACCACCAGGAACCAGGCGACCGTGCCGACCAGCGCCACCACCGAGAGCGCCGCCACCGGCGCCCCGGCTCCGATGAACTGCGGCACCAGCGCCACGAAGAACAGGGCGGCCTTCGGGTTGAGCACGTTGGTCAGGAAGCCCTCCATGAACGCGGCCCCCGGCCCCCGCCTGCCCGTGTCCGGGACGTCCAGCCGCAGGGTGCCGCCACCGCGCCAGGCCGCGACCAGCGACCGTACGCCGAGATAGAGCAGGTAGGCCGCGCCGACCACCTTGACGACGGTGAAGGCGGCGGCGGACGCCGCGAGCAGCGCGGCCACCCCGGTGGCTGCGGCGACCACCCAGGCGAAGACACCCACCGCGATTCCAGAAGCGGCGGCCATCCCGTGCACGCGCCCGGAAACGGCCGAACGCCGCACGACCACGGCGAAGTCGGGCCCAGGCGACATCGCCCCGAGCACCACCACACCACCAAAAGCCACAACCTGCCCCAAAGCCGTCACCCGCCCACCCTACGACCTCCCCTCCAACCACCCCACCCGCTGCCCAGCCTCATTCACCCACCTCGGGCCAACGAAGCCAGCCGGTCCGACTCCGATAAGGCAAGCCGGCAGCACACCGCCGGAAGGCGACAGGACCCACCTCACCGAGCCCCGAACAACGAAACCGACCTCGCCAACCCTCGGAAAGCAACCGGCACCGCCGGCCTTGAAGCGGGAGGCAGGGTGGTCTCGCCGGTCTTCGGCCCGAGGGGTGGGCCTGTTCGGCTGAGGTGCGGAGTGGAGGCGTGGGGGTCGGAGGTTGCTCTTGAGAGCGGGGTCCGGTTTCGGCCGGGTCTCGGTGGGAGTGCAGGTCTGTCACCGTGGACCCGGCGTTCTGAGGGGTTGGCGGCGGGGGTGTCGGGTCAGCGCTTGCGGCGGCGGCGTTTCAGGATGGAGCGCAGGGTCCAGAGCAGGACTACTGCGACGAACTGGCCGCCGATGACGATGCGGTTGACGTCGATCGCGGGGCGCCACAGGGCCTCGCCGTCCTTCAGGACGAAGACACCGGCAGGGGTGGCGCTGTAGCCGAAGCCGCCGCCGCTGCCGCCGCCGCCGCCTTCGTCGCCTTTCTCGCCCGTGCCCTGGCCCTGCCCTCCGCCGCCGCCCTGAGCGACCCTGGCGACCGGGATGACGACGATGTCGCCGTGCCGGACGGGCTCGCCGAAGACCCGGCTGACCGTCGCGGCGTCCTTCGACTTCTCGACCAGTTCGATGAGGTCCATGACCCCATCGTCACCCCCGGACGTCGCCCCGTCGAGCGCGGCACGGACGGCCCCCATGCGGACCGCCCTCACGAGGACGGTCCTCGCAAGGGTGTGCCCGTGCGCGCTGCGCCCGTCGTGGTTCGGTCGACGTCGTGGGTCAGTCGAAGGTGGTGGAGATTTTGTGCCAGCCGCCCGGGGCGATGTCCGCCGCCGGCGCGGGGCCCCAGGTGCCGGGGTCGTACGGCAAGGGTGGCTCCGGCAGGTCGAGGAGGGGCTGGACGATGCGCCAGGACTCCTCCACCAGGTCGAACCTGGCGAACCTGCGGGGGTCGCCGCTGACCGCGTCGGCGAGGATGCGTTCGTAGGCGGCGTCCATCGGACCGAGCTCTTTGGTGAAGTCGACGCTGACCGGCACCGGGCGGGTGTGTTGCTTGCCGGGCTCCTTGGCCAGGAGGTCGAAGGTGACGCCGGCGTCGGGTTGCAGGCGGAAGCGGATGAGGTTGGGGCTGCCGGGTGCGTGGGCGTCGCTGAACATGGTGACCGGCGGGCGGCGCAGCTCGGCGACGACCTCGAGGTCGGTGGTGGGCAGCGCCTTGCCGGAACGGATGCACCAGGGCACGCCGGCCCAGCGCCAGTTGTCGATGTGGGCGCGCAGGGCGACGTAGGTCTCGGTGGTGGAGCCGGGGCGCACGCCGTCGGTGTCGAGGTAGCCGGTGTATTGGCCGCGTACGACGTCGGCCGGGTCGATGGTCTGCACGGCTCGCAGCACCCGCCACTTCTCGTCGAGCGTGGCCCGGGCGTCGGTGGACGGCGGCGGGTCCATCGCGAGCAGGGCGAGGAGCTGCAGCAGGTGGTTTTGCACGACGTCGCGGACGGTGCCGTTGGCGTCGTAGAAGGCGCCCCGGTCGCGTACGTCGAAGTCTTCGGCCATGGTGATCTGGATGCTGCGGATGTAGGAGCGGTTCCAGATGGGCTCCAGCAGCATGTTGGCGAACCTGAAGACCAGGAGGTCCTCGACCGGCTCCTTGCCGAGGAAGTGGTCGACCCGGCGCAGGTGGTCTTCGTCGAAGTGCTGGAGCAGCTGGTCGTTGAGCGCGCGGGCGGAGCCGAGGTCGTGGCCGAACGGTTTCTCCACGATGAGCCGCGCGTCGTGGTTGAGGCCCGCCCCGGCCAGCCCCTCGGCGACGGGGGCGAACAGGGCGGGCGGCACCGCGAGGTAGTGGACGAGAAAGCCCTTGCCCCGGACCTCGTCGGCCAGCCGGGCGAAGGTGCCGGGGTCGCGGTAGTCGCCCGCGACGAGCCGCAGGTTGCCGGCCAGCCGGTCGAACGCGGCGTCGCGCGGCCCCCCGCACGCCTCGCGGGCGTGCTCGCGCAGCCCGTCGAGGTCGAGGTCGGTCCTGGCGACGCCGATGATCGGCAGGTCGAGCCGGCCGCCGGCGGTCAGGCGGTAGAGGGCCGGCAGCAGCATCTTGCGGGCGAGGTCGCCGGTGATGCCGAACAGCACCAGCGCCCCCGCCGCACCGGACTCCTTGCCTGGCGCCGCACCCGCCGCGGCGGGCGGGACGGATGTGGCCGGTGTCGCGGACTCCCCCGTGGCGTTCATGTCAGACGCGCCTTCCCCGCAGCGCGCGGTAGCGGCGGATGAGTTGTTCGGTGGAGGGGTCGGGGAAGGAGGTGGGCGGGGCGTCGGAGATCAGCGCGGGCGCGAGGTCGAGCGCCATCTTCTTGCCCAGCTCGACCCCCCACTGGTCGAAGGAGTCGATGCCCCAGATGGTGCCCTCGACGAACACGATGTGCTCGTAGAGGGCGACGAGCTGGCCGAGCGTGGACGGGGTGAGCTT
The DNA here is from genome assembly GCF_040677005.1 of Nonomuraea sp. NPDC049421. Classification (NCBI taxonomy): domain Bacteria; kingdom Bacillati; phylum Actinomycetota; class Actinomycetes; order Streptosporangiales; family Streptosporangiaceae; genus Nonomuraea; species Nonomuraea sp. NPDC049421. Next base: position 86,434 of record NZ_JBFAQA010000022.1, on the reverse strand, counting down.
GGGCGCGAGGATCGTGGAGGTGGGCCGGTTGCCCGGCATCACCTTGTGGGGCACGATCTCGGGCGCGGTGCCCTCGGCCGCGATCTCGTCGGCGGTCTTGCCGAAGGCCAGCGCGGAGGTCTGGGCCAGCAGGTTGGCGGTGAGCTGGTCGTGCATGCCCTCGCGGTCTTCGTGGGGCTCGGCGAAGCCGATGAAGTCGGCGGGCACGAGCCGGGTGCCCTGGTGGAGCAGCTGGTAGAAGGCGTGCTGGCCGTTGGTGCCCGGCTCGCCCCAGAAGATCTCGCCGGTGGTGGCGGTGACGGGGGTGCCGTCGGCGCGTACGGACTTGCCGTTGGACTCCATCGTGAGCTGCTGGAGGTAGGCGGGGAAGCGGTGCAGCCGCTGGCTGTAGGGCAGCACGGCGCGGGTCTCGGCGCCGAAGAAGTCGGTGTACCAGATGCCGAGCAGGGCCATCAGCACCGGCATGTTCGCCTTGAACGGCGCGGTGCGGAAGTGCTCGTCGATGGTGTGGAAGCCGTCGAGCATCTCGCGGAAGCGCTCGGGCCCGATGGCGATCATCAGGGACAGGCCGATGGCGCCGTCGTAGGAGTAGCGGCCGCCCACCCAGTCCCAGAAGCCGAACATGTTGGCGGTGTCGATGCCGAACTCCTCGACCTTCGCCGCGTTGGTGGAGACGGCCACGAAGTGCTTGGCGACGGCCTCCTCGCCGAGCGCCTCGACCAGCCAGCGGCGCGCGACCCTGGCGTTGGTGAGGGTCTCGAGCGTGGTGAAGGTCTTGGAGCTGACCACGAACAGCGTGGTGGCAGGGTCGAGGCCGGCGAGGTTGCCGGTGATGTCGGCCGGGTCGATGTTGGAGACGAAGCGGGCGGTGATGCCGGCGTCGGCGAAGTCGCGCAGCGCCTCGTAGGCCATCGCGGGGCCGAGGTCGGAGCCGCCGATGCCGATGTTGACGACGGTCTCGATGGGCCTGCCGGTGGCGCCCTTCCACTCCTTGGACCTGACCCGGTCGGCGAAGTCGCTCATCTTGTCGAGCACGGCGTGCACGTCGGCCACGACGTCCTGCCCGTCGACGACGAGCTCGGCGCCGCGCGGCAGGCGCAGCGCGACGTGGAGGACCGCGCGGTCCTCGCTGACGTTGATGTGGTCGCCGCGGAACATGGCGTCGATGCGCTCGCGCAGCCCGGCCCGCTCGGCCAGCGCCGTGAGCAGGTCGAACGTCTCCTGCGTCGCGCGGTGCTTGGCGTAGTCGAGATAGAGGTCGCCGGCGGTCACCGTCATGCGCCCGGCCCGGCCCGGGTCGTCCGCGAACAGCTCGCGCAGGTGCCTGCCCGCCAGCTCTTCGTGGTGCTTGCCCAGGGCCGCCCACTCCTGGCTCTGGGTGATGTCGCCGTTCACGCTTTGCCTCCTCGTGTCGCCAAACCTCGTGGCGCCAAGCCGATCATGCCTGGTCCCATCGTCCCGTAACCGTGTACCCCGCGCGGTTGATTCCGCGCATGGCGCAGCGGAGTCTTTAGCAGCTCAGTGGAATTCGCCTTCCGGGGGGATTGCGGCAATCCTGTGGTGGAAGCAGCAGGAGCATGGACCATATCGACGCGTACTGGCGGGCGGCGAACTACCTGTCCGTCGGGCAGATCTATCTGCTGGACAATCCGCTGCTCACCGAGCCGCTGCGGCCGGAGCACATCAAGCCGCGGCTGCTCGGCCACTGGGGGACGACGCCGGGGCTGAACTTCTGCTTCGCCCACCTCAACCGGGTGATCCGCGAGCGGGACCAGGACATGATCTACATCGCGGGGCCGGGTCACGGCGGTCCCGCCGCGGTGGCGCACGCCTGGCTGGAGGGGTCGTACTCCGAGCGTTATCCCGACGTGTCGCAGGACGTCACGGGCATGCGCCGGCTGTTCAGGCAGTTCTCCTTCCCGGGCGGGATCCCGAGCCACGTCGCGCCGGAGACGCCGGGCTCGATCCACGAGGGCGGCGAGCTGGGGTACGCGCTGGCGCACGCGTACGGCGCCGCCTTCGACAACCCCGACCTGGTCGTGGCCTGCATCATCGGCGACGGCGAGGCCGAGACGGGCCCGCTGGCCGGGAGCTGGCACTCCAACAAGTTCCTCGACCGCCGCCGCGACGGGACGGTGCTGCCCATCCTGCACCTGAACGGCTACAAGATCGCCAACCCGACGGTCCTCGCCCGCATCCCGACGGACGAGCTGATCAAACTCATGGAGGGGTACGGCTACCGCCCCCACCTGGTGGGCCCCGACCACGAGGAGATGGCGGGGACGCTGGACACCGCGTTCGACGAGCTGGCCGCGTACAAGGCGGGCGACGCCGGCCGGCTGCCGATGATCATCCTGCGCACGCCGAAGGGCTGGACGGGACCGCGCGAGGTCGACGGGCTGCCGGTCGAGGGCACATGGCGGTCGCACCAGGTGCCGCTGGCCAAGGTCCGCGAGAACGCCACGCACCTGGCACTCCTGGAGGAGTGGATGCGGTCGTACCGGCCGGAGGAGCTGTTCGGCGCGGACGGAAAGCCGGTCGAGGCGATCCTGGAGACGGTGCCGCGCGGCGAGCGCAGGATGAGCGCCAACCCGCACACCAACGGCGGCGAGCTGCTCGAGCCACTGCGGCTGCCCGACTTCCGCCGCCTCGCGGTCGAGGTCAAGGCGCCGGCCACGCAGTCGAGCGAGCCGACGCGGGTGCTCGGCGGGCTGCTGCGCGACGTGATCGCGGCCAACCCGAAGACGTTCCGGCTCATGGGGCCGGACGAGACGGCGTCGAACCGGCTGTCGTCGGTGTTCGAGGTGACCGACCGGGCGTGGAACGCCGAGACGCTGCCCACCGACGAGAACCTCTGCGCCGGCGGCCGCGTCATGGAGGTGCTGAGCGAGCACCTGTGCCAGGGCTGGCTGGAGGGCTACCTGCTGACCGGCAGGCACGGGCTGTTCAACTGCTACGAGGCGTTCATCCACATCGTGGACGCCATGTTCAACCAGCACGCCAAGTGGCTGGAGTCGTCGCAGAAGATCCCGTGGCGGCGGCCGGTGGCGTCGCTGACGTACCTGCTGTCGTCGCACGTGTGGCGGCAGGACCACAACGGGTTCAGCCACCAGGACCCGGGCTTCCTCGACGTCGTCATCAACAAGAAGGCGTCGGTGGTGCGGGTCTACCTGCCGCCGGACGCCAACACGCTGCTGTCGGTCGGCGACCACTGCCTGCGCTCGCGCGACTACGTCAACGTGATCGTGGCGGGCAAGCAGCCGGTGCTCGACCTGTTCACGATGGACGAGGCCATCGCGCACAACACGCGCGGCCTGGGCATCCTGCCGTGGGCCTCCAGCGACGTGGGCAGCGAGCCCGACGTCGTGCTGGCCTGCGCGGGCGACGTACCGACCCTGGAGACGCTGGCCGCGGCCGCGCTGCTGCGCGAGCACCTGCCCGAGCTGAAGGTCCGCGTCGTCAACGTGGTGGACCTGATGCGCCTGCAGCCGGAGTCCGAGCATCCGCACGGCATGCCGGACGCCGAGTTCGACACGCTGTTCACCGTGGACCGGCCGGTGATCTTCAACTTCCACGGCTACCCGTCGCTGATCCACCAGCTCACCTACCGCCGCCACGGGCACGACAACATCCACGTGCGCGGCTACAAGGAGGAAGGTACGACGACGACGCCGTTCGACATGTGCATGCTCAACGACATCGACCGCTTCCACCTGGTCATGGACGTCGTCGACCGGGTGCCCGGCCTCGGCAGCAAGGCCGCCCACCTGCGCCAGCTGATGAGCGACGAGCGGCTGCGGGCCCGCGCGTACACGCGGGAGCACGGCGAGGATCCGGCGGAGATCAGGTCGTGGACATGGCCGGACACATTCTCGTCCTGAACACCGGCTCCTCGTCCATCAAGTACGAGCTGGTGGACGTGGCCAGCCGGGAGCGCCCCGCCAGGGGGCTGGTGGAACGCATCGGCGAGGAGCGCGGCCGGCTCGTCCACCATCACGGCGACGGTCCCCCGTACGTGCGGGAGCGGCCCTTTCCGGGTCACGACGAGGGGCTGACGGCGATGATGGAGGCGTTCGCGGCCGCCGGTCCCGCGCTCGATCCCGTCGCGGTCGGGCACCGGGTGGTGCACGGCGGCGCCCGGTTCGACCGGGCCGTCCTGGTGGACGACGGGGTGATCGCGGCCGTCGAGGAGCTGGCGCCGCTCGCGCCGCTGCACAATCCGGTCAACCTGGCTGGGATCAGGGTGGCGCGGGCGGCGTTCCCTTCTGTGCCGCAGGTGGCGGTGTTCGACACGGCGTTCCAGCTGACGCTGCCGCCCGAGGCGTACACGTACGCGGTGCCGCGCGAGTGGCGGGAGCGGCTCGGGGTGCGGCGGTTCGGCTTCCACGGCACCTCCTGCGCGTACGTCTCCCGCCGCGCCGCCGCCTTCCTCGGCCGCGACCTGTCCGATCTGAACCTGATCGTGCTGCATCTGGGGAACGGCGCCAGCGCCACGGCCCTCTCGGGCGGGCGCAGCCTCGACACCTCGATGGGCCTGACGCCGCTGGAAGGGCTGGTGATGGGCACCCGCTCAGGCGACGTGGACCCGGCGCTGCCCGGCTACCTGGCGCGGGTGGACGGCATGGACGCCGAGAGCGCCGAGAACGCGCTCGGCCACGCGGGCGGCCTGCTCGCCCTGACCGGGTCGAGCGACATGCGGGAGGTACGCGCCCGCGCCAGGTCCGGCGCCGAGGACGCGCTCCTGGCCCTCGCCGTCTACACCCGCCGCATCCGCAAGTACGTCGGCGCGTACTACGCGCTGCTCGGCCGCGTGGACGCCGTCGTCTTCACCGGCGGCGTCGGCGAGAACGACCCCGCCACCCGCGCCGAATCCCTGACCGGCCTCGCCCGCCTCGGCATCGCTGTGGACCGGGAGCGCAACGAAGCCCCCTCGGGCGCCGAACGCGCCGTCTCGGGTGAAGGGGCGGAGGTCGCCGTCCTGGTGATCCCGACGGACGAGGAATGGGAGATCGCCCGCCAGGCGAACGCCCTCATCAACGGCGGCGAGAACCCCGCTCAGCCCTGATCGGGGGCAGCGGCGGGGGTCCGGAACGGCGGCTCTGATCGAGGGCGACCGCGGGTCCGGTACAGCGGATCCGGTCTGAGGCGACGGCGGGTCCGGGACGGCGGATCCGGTCTGAGGCGGCAGGGATGCGGGAGGTCAGGTGTGGCGGGCCGGTGGTGGGGTGGGGATCCAGAACTCGACCGTCGTGCCCGCCCCCGGCGGGCCGAGGATCGTCCACCAGCCGCCGGCGGTCTCGGCGCGTTCGCGCATCTCGATCAGCCCGAAGTGGCCGGGCTCGGTGGCGGCCGGGGACAGGCCGGCGCCGTCGTCGCGGACGCGTACGTGCACGCCCGCGCCCAGCGAGCGCAGCGTGACGGTGACGTGCCGGGCGGCGGCGTGCCTGCGGACGTTGGTCAGCGCCTCCTGGCAGATGCGGTAGACGGCGAGCACGGTCTCGCCGGGCGGCTCGGCGTCGAGGTCGTGGCGCAGCTCGTAGGTGAGGCCCGCGGCGGGCATGGCCCGCTCGAGGTAGCCGGCCAGGCTGTCCACCAGGCCCTCGGCGGGTGGGCGCAGGGCGAAGGCGAGGTCGCGCAGGCGCAGCACGGCGGCGTTGACGTCGTCGTCGAGCGCCCGAACGGTGGCCGCCTGCTCGGCCGGCAGGCTCGCACCCCACGACCGCAGCCGCATCCCGACGGCCACCATGGACTGGATGGTGTCGTCGTGCACCCCGGAGGCTATCCGCCGCCGCTCCCGCTCCTGCGCCTGCGCCAGCCGCGCCCCCAGCACCTCGCGCTCGCCGGGCGGCCCAGTGGGGGTGCGGTGGGTGGTCAGGTCGTGGGTCACCTCGCCGAAGCCGCGCAAGGCGCCCGCCGCGTCGCGCAAGGCGGTGATGGCGACGCCGGCCCAGAAGCGGGTGCCGTCCTTGCGGACCCGCCAGCACTCCTCCTCCCAGCGGCCCCCGGAGGCGGCCGCCGCCAGAGCGCGGGCGGGGTCGCCTGCCGCGACCCCGGCGGGCGGGTACGACAGGGAGAAGTGGGCGCCGACGGCCTCGCCCGCGGTGTAGCCGGTGATGCGCTCGGCGCCGGCGTTCCAGCTGAGGACCACGCCGTGCGGGTCGAGCATGAGGATGGCGGGATCGCGGATGCTCTGGACGAGCTGGCTCATGACTTCCGGCGACGGGTCATGCTCGGGCATACCGCACCTTCTCACGCGCCGCGCGCGACGCCAAAGCCGATCATGCCCTGCTGGTCATGCTCCGCCGTCATGCCTCTGAGGTGCGCGCCCGGACGTCGGCGAGACCCGCGACGAGCTCGCACCACACGACCTTCCCGCCGCTGAGACCACCACTGAGACCACCGCTGAGACCACCACTTACACCCTCCACTGGACCGCCCCCGTGACCGCCCACAGGACCGCCGGCCCCTGGCGGGCCACCCAGGTGATCGGGGTCCGCGGGTGAGATGCCCCACCCGGCCGACAGCAGCCGTACGACGTGCAGCCCCCACCCGCTGGCCGGCCCGGGTTCGCGTGTCCGCGGCACCCCGGCACCGGCGTCGCCGACCTCGATCCGCACCCGGTCGGCGCTCCCCCGCACCCGCAGCACGGGCGAGCCGTCGCCGTGCACGAGCGCGTTGGTCACCAGTTCGGACACCACCAGCAGGACGTCCTCGTGCCGCCCCTGGAAGCCGCACGTCACCAGGGCCTCGCGGGCCAGCCTGCGCGCCTCCGTGATGCTGGCCATCTCCTCCGGCAAAGGGGTGTCCACCTGGTATGTCTCGGCCTCCGAACGTTCCACGCCTCTACTTTCGTGGAGCGCGGCGGCCGGTCACGAGACGCAGGCACCCCAGGCCGCCTGGTACGTATGTGGGACGTGACCTAGTGCAGCCGCATCAGTCGAGCAGCCCGTCCCGCCGCGCGAACGCCACCGCCTCCAGCTTGGACCGCGCCCCCAGCTTCTCCAGCACGTGCTGGACGTGGTTGCGCGCGGTGTTGCGGGCGACCCCCAGCCGGCCGCTCAGCTCGTCGGTGCTGACGCCCTCGGCGAGCAGCAGCAACGTCTCCCGCTCGCGCGCGGTCAGCGCCGCCCCGACGTGACCCGCGCGCCCGGTCAGCCGGTCGAACACGCCGGGCAGCAACCCCGGCGCGAACACCACCCCGCCCGCGGCCACCTCGCGCACCGCCGACTCCAGCTCGCCGAGCCGGGACGACTTCACCACCAGCCCGGCGCCACCGGCGGCCACCACGCGGGCCGCCACGGCGGCGCTCGCCTCGCCGGTCAGCACGAGCACGCGGGCCTTGGGCGCGAGCGCGGTCAGCCGGCCGATGGCCGCGATGCCGTCGCCGTCGGGCAGCCGCCGGTCGAGCACGACGACGTCGGGGCGGCACCTGCCGGTCTCGGCGAGCGCCTGCGCGACGGTGCCGGCCTGGGCCACCACCTCGATGTCGGGCGCGCGGCCGAGGGCGAGACCGATGGCCTCCGCGACCATCGCGTGGTCTTCCACGAGAACCAGCCGGATCGGAGGAGGGGGCGGCATGGTGAGGTCCCTTGTGGCGTGGCGTGCTGCCGGGTCGGCACGGGCTGGGGCGCCTGGTCCGCGACGCCTTGAGCCAGTCTCCCATGCTCTGCGGAGCACCGGCTTTCCCCCAGGTCCTTGCCCGCATGAAGGATCCCAGGTCAAGGGTGCGTGAAGGCCTGGCAAGGGTGGGTCACACCATTGGTAGGGTTGTCCGAAAATATGCGGATCTATACGGGTGGGACAGGTGGAGGTCGAACAAACAGCGCTGCCGGGCATCGGGCTACGGCACGATTTCACCACTCGCAAGGGACAGCGGGTGGGTGTCGTCTCTCATCGCACCGGCCGCCGGGATCTGGTCATCTACGACAAGAACGATCCCGACGCGGTCTGCCAGACGGTGAAGCTCAACGACGAGGAGGCCGACGCTCTCGCCGAGCTCCTCGGCGCGCCTCGCATCGTGCAGCGGCTCAACCAGCTGCACCAGCAGGTCGAGGGCCTGATGAGCGTGCAGCTGCCGATTCCGGCCGGCTCCCCCTACGCGGGGCGTCCGATGGGTGACGCCCGCGTGCGCACCCGTACCAGCGCGTCCATCGTCGCCGTCGTCAGAGGCGGGCAGGTGTTCGCGAGCCCGGGACCCGGCTTCGTCTTCGCCGTCGGTGACGTCGTGGTCGTGGTGGGCAGCGAGGACAGCACGTCCGACGTGGCCGGCATCCTGGCGAACGGGTAGGGCCGCGGGTGCACGAAACCGCGGTCATCTTCCTGGAGTTCGGCGCCGTCCTGCTCGGCCTGGGGATCCTTGGCGCGCTCGCGTTGCGCGGCGGCATCTCTCCCATCCCTCTGTACCTGATCGCCGGACTGGCGTTCGGTACCGGCGGGGTGCTGCCGCTGGCGACGAGCGAGGCGTTCATCTCCACCGGCGCCGAGATGGGCGTGGTCCTGCTGCTCCTCACGCTCGGCCTCGAATACAACGCGGACGAGCTGGTCACCAGCATGACCAGCAACTTCCGCGCGGGCATCGTCGACCTGGTGCTCAACGCCGCGCCAGGGGCCATCATCGCCCTGCTGCTCGGCTGGGGACCGGTCGCGGCCATCGCCATGGCGGGCGTCACCTACGCCACCTCGTCGGGCATCACCGCCAAGGTGCTGTCCGACCTGGGGTGGATCGGTAACCGGGAGACGCCCACCGTGCTGTCGCTGCTGGTCTTCGAAGACCTGACGATGGCGATCTACCTGCCGGTCCTGACGACCATGCTGGCCGGGCTGAGCCTGCTCAGCGGGGCCATCTCGGTCGGCATCGCGCTGCTCACCGTGAGCATCGTCCTCGTCGTGGCGCTGAAGTTCGGACGCTACATCGAGGCGTTCGTGCGCAGCCCCAACAACGAGGTGATGCTGCTCAAGGTGGTCGGCCTGGCCCTGCTGGTCGCGGGCCTCGCCCAGCAGCTGCAGGTATCGGCGGCGGTCGGCGCCTTCCTGGTCGGCATCGCCCTGTCGGGGCAGCTCGCCGAGGACGCGCACGCGCTGCTGGCGCCGTTGCGCGACCTGTTCGCGGCGGTGTTCTTCGTCTTCTTCGGCTTCCAGACCGACCCGGCGAAGATCCTGCCGGTGGCGGGCCTCGCGGCGCTGCTCGCCCTGGTCAGCATGATCACCAAGCTGCTGACCGGTGCGTACGCGGCCAGGCGGGCGGGCATCGCCAAGGCCGGTCAGGCACGGGCCGGCATCGCCCTGATCCCGCGCGGTGAGTTCAACATCGTCATCGCCGGTCTGGCGGTGGGCGCCGGCGTGCACCCCGACCTGGGCGCCCTTGCCGCCGCGTACGTGCTCATCCTCGCGGCGTTCGGCCCGCTGGCGGCCAAGCTGGTACAGCCGCTGATCACCGCCATCGCGCAACGGGCGGCGTAGCGTCGCCCGCATCCGATACCGTGTTCGGATGACAGAACGACAGGGCTCCATGGAGCGGACGGTCAGGTCCGCCGACTGGGACGGCCGGGAGATCTCCGGCGAGCGCCATCACCGGGTGCTGTTCCAGGAGGTGGACATGACCGAGCTGACCGACCAGGGCTGCTCGTTCGAGGAGTGCCGGTTCGAGAACGTCCGCTTCAACGTCTCGGTCCACCAGGACGCGAGCTTCGCCGGCTGCGTCTTCACGCACTGCTCGTTCTTCGACGCCACGTTCACCGGCTGCAAGCTGACCGGCGCCGTCTTCGCCGACTGCACGTTCGGGCTGCTCAAGGCGACGGGCGGCGACTGGTCCTACACCTCGCTCTACGGCGCCGACCTGCGCGGCAGCACCTTCGACGGCGTACGCCTGCGCGAGGCCGACCTGTCGGAGGCCCGGCTGGAGAAGGCGTCCCTGCGCTCGTGCGACCTGTCGGGCGCGCTGCTGCGCGGCGCCGATCTCACCCGGTGCGACCTGCGGGGCAGCGATCTGCTCACGCTGGAGCCCGGAGAGGTCACGCTGAAGGAGACCCGCATCGACCCGGCCCAGGCCGCCATCGTGGCCGCCGGCCTGGGCTTCGACGTACGCGGGTGACGCCGTGCGCGAGCTGACCCCGGCAGAGCAGGCCGTCGCCGAGGCGATCCCGCGCGGCGCGAAGGTCGACACCGGCCCCCTCGGGCCGGTGCGCGCGGAGGTGCTGGCGGAGCTGCTGCTCGCCGAGCGCACGGAGCCGGGCGCCAAGCCCGCGCTGCGGCTGTCGGGCGCCCAGGTCACGGGCCGGCTGCACCTGGCGTTCGCCGAGCTCGACCTGCCGATCCTGCTGCACGACTGCGTCTTCGACGAGGTGCCCGACCTCTACCAGGCCCGCACCCGCTTCATCAGCCTGACCGGCTCCACGCTGCCCGGCCTGATCGCCTCCAACGCGCAGGTCGAGGGCAACCTGCGGCTCAACGGCTGCCACGTCACCGGCGAGCTGCGCCTGCCCGGCGCCCGCATCAACGGCACGCTCTCGCTCAACGGCGCGCGGCTCGACCATCCGGGCGGCGCCGCGATCAACGCCGAGCACCTCGACGTCGGCAGCAGCCTGCGCGGGCAGGACGGCTTCGTCTGCGACGGCGAGATCGTGCTGACCGCCGCCAGGGTGGGCGCGGCGGTGAACTTCGACGGCGCCAGGTTACGCGCGCCGGGCGGGCTGGCGTTCGGCGGCTCCAACCTCGACGTGCAGGTGGGGCTGTTCGCCCGGGGCATGGTGGTCGAGGGCGAGGTCAGCCTGCGGTTCGCGCGCGTCGGCGGGCCGCTCACGCTGCGCGGCTCGAAGCTGCGCAACCCCGGCGGCCTGGCCGTGCACGGCGGCGGGCTCAAGGCCGAGAGCGGCCTGTTCCTCGCACACACCGAGACCGAGGGCGCCGTGTGGCTGCGGGCCGCCGCCGTCGGCCGCACGCTCAGCCTCGACGGCGCACACCTGGTCAACCCCGCAGGGCAGGCGCTGGCCGGCGACGGCCTGACCGTCGACGGCGCCCTGGTGGGCCGGCACGGCCTGGTCGCCGAGGGCGAGATCAGCCTGCTCGACGCCTCCGTCAGCGGGCCCGCCCACTTCGAGGGCGCGCGGCTGGTCAACCCCGGCGGCGCGGCCCTGTCGGCCAACGGCATCACCGTCGGCAAGGTGCTCAACCTGTGCGACGGTTTCACCGCCGAGGGCCGGGTCCGCCTGACCAACGCCCAGATCGGCAGCCGCCTGTGCCTCGACGACGCCACCCTCGCCGCGCCCGGCGACGTGGCGCTCAAGGGCTGGCGGCTGGAGACCCGCGAGCTGGCGATGCGCACCGCCGCGCCGGTGCGCGGCCGGGTCGAGCTGGGCCACGCGCGCATCGGCGTCCTCCGCGACGACCCCGCGGTCTGGCCGGGCGAGCTGCGCATGGACGGCGCGTCGTACGAGGTGCTCGACCCCATGCTGCCGGCCGCCGACCGCATCGCCTGGCTGCGCCGCGACCCCGAGGGTTACCGTCCCAACGCCTACGAGCAGCTCGCCGCGATGTACCGGCGGCTGGGCGGCGACGCCGACGCCCGCGCGACCATGCTGGCCGGGCAGCAGCAGCGCCGCGCCACCCTGCCCTGGTACGCCCGCGCCTGGGGCCACCTGCAGGACGTCACCGTCGGCTACGGCTTCCGCCCGCTGCGCGCGGCCGGGTGGCTCCTGGCGCTGCTCGCCGTCGGGACGGCGGTGTTCTGGCTCGACCGGCCGCCGCCGCTCAAGCGCGGCGAGGCGCCCGAGTTCAACCCGCTGGTCTACACGCTCGACCTGCTGCTGCCGATCATCGACTTCGGGCAGGAGAAAGCGTTCAACCCCGGGGGCGGGGCGCAGTGGCTGGCGTACGGGCTGATCGCCGCCGGGTGGGTGCTGGCGACGACGATCGCGACCGGCCTGACCCGCACCCTGCGCCGCGCCTGAGCCCTGCCGGTGCACGCCGGTGCACGCCGGTGCACGCCGGATCAGAAGAGCGTGGTGGCGGTCTGCCAGAGGCCGGGCAGGGCGGCCAGCACCCGATCGGCGCGCCGGCGGCGGTCGGCCCGCGTCGCCACGCCGAGGTCGGCGAGCAGCTCTTCGAAGCCGTCCTCGAAGCCCCGCTCCCCCGCCAGCGCCCGCTTGTCCAGGCACCGCGCGTACGTCGCCACCAGCCAGAACACCGCCTCCCTGTGCCGGCCGGCGGCGATCAACTCGCGGGAACCGTCGATGGCGGCGGGGCGGGCGACCGCGCTGAGGTCACTGTCGAACCGGTAGGCGGGCACCCGCAGCGACGCGGTGGCGTCGAACACCTTCTCCAGCATCGCGAGGTGCCCCTCCACCTGGGCCCGGCTCAGGTGGGCGCAGCCGAGCAGGTCGAGCAGGCTCTCGTGGTATTCGAGCCGCCCGTGCTCGGCGAGCAGGTCGCGGACGGCGGCGTAGCGGCGGCGTACGGTCGGGTTGCGCAGCCCGGCCACCAGCAGCACGTGAGTGGTGACGCCGGTGCCGAACAACCACGAGGTGACCTGGGCGGGCAGCGAGGCGGACTCGTCGATGCCGTTGATCCAGCCGCGTACGCGGTCCATGGCGTCGGTGCAGCGGGCGAGAACCCAGGGACGCTCGGCGAAGTCGCGGGCCACGACGCGGTGGATCTCGCTCAGCCGCCCTGTCGGGTCGGCGAGCACGCCGGGCAGGTGGAGGCTGCCGGCCAGGTGGTAGTCGCTGAGCACGTCGTGGACGGAGCGGGGCGCCACCATGGAGGAGACCTCCAGCAGCACCCCTTCGTAGCGGAACTTCCCGATGTGCCCGATGTGAGCGGCGGGGTCGGCGACGACCATGACGTCCACGTCGGAGGACACGGCCAGCTCGTCGCCGGGGTCGGCCCACAGGACCGACCCGGTCAGGAACGCCCCGCCGAACCCCGGCAGCTTCGCGCCCTCCTCGAGCACCCACTGCCGGGCGACCTGCCTCGCCTGCTCAATCCGCATCCAGCTCCTCCCGATCGGGGCCGCGGCGCGATGTCTTCAACCAGACGAGCACGCCCAGCACGACGAGCACCGCCAGCACGCCCCAGATCCAGGCGGGCACACCCGCCGGCGCCTCGTCGGTGGTCGTGGCGCCGGCCGCTGTGTCCGCACCGGGGTTCCCCTGCTCGGACGGTCCGGCCGTGGCTCCGGTCGCCGGCGCCGCGGCCGTCTCGCCGGTCACCGTGGGCGAGGCGGACGGAGATGTAGATCCTTTCACGTTGAACGGGATTTCGCCCTCAATGGGATGTCCGTCGGAGGACACGACCCGCCATCCGATCGTGTACGAACCGGGCGCCAGGGGCTGCGTGACGCCGGTGGTGACGAGCGGGCCGTCAAGCTCGGGCTCGCCGAGCTGGAGCTGCTTGCCGGACGCGTCGTGCAGCACCACGAACGGGAACTTGACGCTCGCGGTGAACTCGAGCTCGATCTCCTCCAGCGCCGTTACCTCGGCGTCCTTCGCGGGCGAGCTGCGCTTGAGCGTGTCGTGGGCCAGCGCGGGCGATGCCATGAGGCCCGTTACGAAGGCGGCGGCGAACAGAGCGGCGAACAGGGTGGCGAACAGGGTGGCGAGGCGAGAGCGCAGCCCAGCGAGGTGGGGCGAGAATGCCATGTCAGGTCTCCAGAATGATCTTCCGGACGACCGCGCGCCCGTGGCGCCGGACGTCCGGACACAGGCCAAGGGTGAAAGGTGCCGTGGGGCGTCAGTGACGCCCCACGGCGGGCGGTCCTCGCCTGCTGATCGTGCGGGAGATGAGACGGCCCAGAAGGGGCGCGGTCTCGGGGGTGGCCGGGCGCCAGGCGGGCGGCCGGGCATCGGGCACGGCGACTGCGGTGACGAGCAGCCGGACGGCCGGGAACGGGGTGCCGTACAGGCGGAGGATCAGCCACAGCGCGCTCTCGCCGCGGTGCAGCCACCAGGCGCTCAGCACCGCGACCGTGAGGTGGACCAGCAGCATGCCGGCACCCGGATGACCGTGGACGTGCCCGGCCGCCTCGCCGGGCGCCAGGCGGTCGAAGAGCTGGTGGAGCAGCATCTGCGTGCCGACGGTCGCCGCGAGCACCGCGCCGGGGCCGCGCTCCCGCCCGTCGGCGAGGTACGCCAGCCCGAGCGTCGCCAGCACCGCGGCCAGATAGACCGGGAACGGCACCGCCCCTCCCCCGGCCAGCGCATGCCCGCCCACCGACACGGCACCGCAGACCGTCGCGAACACGACGGCCCGCGCCAGCCGCAACACCACACCGGCCCTCGGCACACCGGCCGACCGCACACCGGCCGACCGCGCACCCATCGCCGGTGCGCCGTCAGCCGGGCCTAGGATCCGGGCCGCTGGGCGGCCCGGCTGCAGGACCGGCTCCAGGGCCGGCTGCAGGACCGGCTGCAGGACCGGCTGTGGGGCCGGTTGTGGGGCCGGGGATGTCGCGGGGGACACAGGCGACATCCTTCCACAGACTTCTCGCGGTCCCGAGGTTCGGAGCGCGCGGGTGAGGGCAGCGGATCCGGATGGACACCCACAGGGATGTCGGCACGAGTGTCGCCCCTACCGCCGCCACGGCCGCCGGCCAGGACCTCGAACGCGTGGTCCGGCAGGAGCTGACGGAGGCGGGCTTCAGCGTCGAGCCGTCGCTGCTGGCAGCCGACGGCGGGCTCGGGGTCTGGCACGACCCCGCCCGCGGGGTCGTGGTGACCTGGGGCAGCTCGGCGGAGCAGCTGGTCCGGTACTCCACCATCAGGGACGCGGTGCAGCTCGCGCTGCGCACGGTGCTGGTGGAGGCCGGTCACCAGGTCAAGGAGGATTTCGACGGCCTGGAGCTGATCGTCACGTCCTGACCCGGCGCAGCGGCCGGCCGACGTCGTGCAGGTGCCGCAGCGCCTGCCCCCACGACTCCAGCAGCCCGCATTCGACGTAGTCGATGCCGAGCGAGGCGCAGTGGTCGCGGACGATGGGACGTGCCTTGCGCAGATTCGCGGTGGGCATGCTGGGGAACAGGTGGTGCTCGATCTGGTAGTTCAGCCCGCCGAGCGCGGTGGTGACGAGATGCCCGCCGCGGACGTTGCGGGAGGTCAGCACCTGCTTGCGAAGGAAGTCCAGCTCGTCCGCCGAGGTGAGCACGGGCATGCCCTTGTGGTTGGGGGCGAAGGTGCAGCCGAGGTAGACGCCGTAGCAGGCCTGGTGCACGGCGAGGAAGAGCAGCGCCTTGGGCAGCGGCAGCACCAGCAGCAGCGCCCCCAGGTACGCCAGCACGTGCCCGCCGAGCAGCGCCCCTTCGAGTGCGCGGTTCTTGAGCGTGGGCCTGCGCAGCGCGCGGAAGCTCGACACCTTGAGGTTGACGCCTTCGAGGGTGAGCAGCGGGAAGAACAGCCACGCCTGGTAGCGCCCGATGAACCGGGGCAGCCCCTTGCTGGCCTCGGCCTGCCGCTCCGACCACAGGAGGAAGTCGGGCGAGACGTCGGGGTCGTGGTCCTCGTGGTTGGGGTTGGCGTGGTGGCGGGTGTGCTTGTCCATCCACCAGCCGTAGCTGAGCCCGACGGCGAGGTTGCCGACGATCAGCCCGGCGTTCCTGCTGGTGCGCCGGGACCGGAAGATCTGCCCGTGCGCCAGGTCGTGGGCCAGCAGCGTGACCTGCCCGAAGGCCGCCGCGAGCAGCACCGCGACGGCGAGCTGCCACCACGAGTCGCCGAGCGCGGCGAACAGCGCCCACGTGCCCGCGAACAGCGCGGCCACCAGGGTGATCCTGGCCGCGTAGTAGCCGGGCCGCCGGTCGAGCAGCCCAGCCTGGGCGATACGCCGCGACAGCCGCGCGTAGTCGCTGCCCCGCTGCCCCGAACCGGGGCGGGAGGTCTCCGTCACAGTCACATGCGTCTCCGGGATGCCGAGGGGAAAATGTGATCTCTTCCCAGCATTCCGGTCGATAGGCGTCCTGCGAACCCCGGCAGTCACCCGATTTGATGGTAGGGCTGGCCCTACCGTAAGGGGCGCCCCCGCCACCTGGGTATCGGGCTGCCACCGCACTCAGCGCGGCACTGGACGACCTCACCAGGTGGGGAACGGCGGGCGGCGGGGGCGCGGCTCAGACGAGCTGCGGCGCATCGGGCACGGCACACGCCTCTCCGTGGATGTGCAGCTCGGGGCGGAAGGCCGCGAGGTAGGACGCCCGGTCACGGAAGGTCGCGGCCAGCGCGTCGCCGTAGTCGATGAGCTGGCGGTGGGCGTGCCTGCGCGGCTCGTAGCGGGCGTACAGCAGCCGGTCGAGCAGCTCGGCGTCGCCGCCGGCGGCGCAGATGACGTCGGCGAGGATCTCGGCGTCGCGCAGCGTGTAGCTCATGCCCATGCCGGTCATCGGGTGGCAGGCGAAGGCGGCCGAGCCGAGCAGCGCGGCGTTGCCCCGGTGGTACGCCTCCACGCGCAGCGACGACACCTTGATGCGCTGCCAGGTCGCCGCCTGCAGGTGGTTGAAGGTGTCGGAGCTGTCGGTGACGAACTTCTTCAGCTCGTCGAGCAGCGCGGGGATGCCGTCCTGGAAGATCTCCTTGTCGTCCTCGGGGGGCAGGCCGACGAAGACGCGCGCCTCGTCCCTGCTGATCGGGTAGAAGTAGGTGAACCAGCCGTCGGAGCTGAAGTACAGCCGGTTGAGCTGCGCGACGCTGGCGCTGAGCGGCACGGTCGCCACCCGCATGAGCACCCGCTCGTACGGCATCGTGCACTGCTCGATGGCGAGCGCCTGCCGGACGGCGGATCTGGTGCCGTCGGCGCCGATGACCACGCCCGCGTGTAACCGCCGCCCGTCGTGGAGGGTCAGCTCGGCCGGGCGCCCCTCGCCGATGGCGAGGTCATCGATGCCGGCGTCGAACCAGAACTCCACGCCCGCCATCGCGCACGAGGTGTAGATGAGCTCGACCAGCTCGCGGTAGGGGCGGATGAGGAAGCCGCCGTCGGGGAAACGGATCTCCTGGATGGGGTCGCCATCGTGGTAGTAGCGGATGGTGTCGCGCCGCAGGCCGTTACGGCCGACGAGGTCGGCCAGGCCGTGCCGGGCGAGCACCCGCAGTCCCGGGGGCTTGAGGAAGTCGGCGCCCGCGCTCGGGACCGAGGGTCCCTGCTCGATGACGACGACGCGCTGCCCGCGGCGGCCCAGCAGCAAGGCCAGGAAGCAGCCGCCGAGCCCGGCGCCGACGATCGCTACGTCGCACGATGTGGTAGCCATGACGAGAGCCCTTCTGAATGGGTGGAACTAGTTCGTATGTCCGCGGGTCCCGGCGAGCGGCCCCGGTTCGGCCGCACGCGGCCGCGGGACATGATCCGTGTGCGGGGCGGCTGAGAGGTTCGCGGACGGAGGTGCGGAGGGAGCGCGGGTCTCGACCGGCAGCAGCGCGTCGGCCTCCGCCGCCACTGTGGCGAGGGTCATGCGCAGTTCGAGCAGCATCCGGCGGGGCACCTTCACCATCACGTCGCCCGGGTCGGGCCGCTGCCTGGTGATCTTGGTCAGCGCCAGCGCGCCGATCAGCACCGAGATCGCCACGCACAGGGCGAGCGCGCCGGCCAGGCCCGCGAAGGGTCCGGTCATGAACGGGTGGTCGATCACGACCGACACGACGGCGACGCCGACGGCCCCGCCCACCATGCGCGCCATGGTGGCCGCGCCGACCGCGGAGGCGTACTGGTGGGGGCGGGCTGCCAGGGTGGTGGCGACGGAGGTGCCCGGCGCGAGCGCGCCGACGCCCATGCCGACCACGACGCTGGCGATCAGGCCCCACACGGTGGGCCCGGCCTGCGTCAGCACGAGCACGCAGGCGCCGCCGCAGAGCAGCGACCCGGCATAGATGAGCCCGTACGCGCCGACCCGCTTGACCAGCTTTCCGGCCAGGAAGCTCGTCACGACCACGGCCACCGACGTCGGAGTCAGCCACATGGCCACCTCCAGCATCGGGTAGCCGAGGTGCAGCAGGTAGAGCGGCTGCACGGTGAGCAGCCCGTACGACAGGGCGCCGAAGCCCCAGGTGGCCAGCCAGCCCCAGACGAACCTGGGCCGTCGCCACAGCGCCAGGTCGATGGCGGGCAGGCGGTGGTGCCTGGCCTGGGCGAGCGCGCCGCCGATGAGGGCGAGGGCGGCCAGCCCCAGCCACAGCACGTCCGTCCCCCAGGCCATGGCCTTGGAGATGGCGAGCACGATGACGGCGATGCCGGCGGCCAGCAGCCACGCGCCGAGGACGTCCGGCACGCCCTTGGTGTTGCCGCGCTTGCCGGCCGGCAGCCCGACGCAGGCGATCAGCAGGAGCACGCCGATCACCACGTTGGGGAGGAACAGGGCGCGCCAGCCGACGGTCGCGGCCAGCCAGCCGCCGCCGGCCTGCATGAGCAGGCAGCCGAGCCCTGATGCCGAGCTCCACAGCGCGATCGCTCCCCTGCGCTGCGACTCGGGCAGCTCGCCGAGCAGCAGCCCGAGGCTGGCCGGGATCATCGCCGCGGCGCCCGCGCCCTGGACGGCCCGTGCGGCCAGCACGTACGACCAGGGTTCCACGGCGACGGTGGCGATGCCGCCCAGCACGAACACCACGAGCCCGACCGCAAGCACGCGCCGCCGGCCGAACAGGTCGGCCCAGCGGCCGGCGGTGGCCAGCAGCGCCGCGATCGGGATGAACGCCGCGCTGGTCAGCCAGACCAAATCACCGAGCGGCATGCCGGCGCCTGCGGGCGTGTACTTCAGTACTCCCACCGCCAGGGTGGTGGCCGTGGTGTCGGCCATCACCGTCAACATGACACCCGCACCGACGAGGCGCAGCATCACGCCGTGACGCCGGCTCGTGGTGGTGGGCCTGACGGCCGCTGGTGACGAACGCACGTGGGTCCTCCTTGGATTGCGTCGAGCCGTTCTCCCGCCCCGATGCGCTCCGGCCGCGCGCCGGGGCGGCGCGATCTGCGAGGGTCAGCCTGTGAGGGTCAGGCTGTGAGGGTCAGGCTGTGAGGCCGGGCTGGGGGCGTCAGGCGCCGTACCGGCCGGGCGACAGCAGGCCGTCCGGGTCGAGCGCCGTCTTGAGCCGGTGCAGCATGCCGAGGCCGGCGGTGCTGGTCTCGGACCAGACGTCGGCGGCGGCGTGGTCGATGTCGGAGCGGTAGATGGCGCAGCCGTTGCCGCGCAGCACGCAGTTGCCGTCGTTGCGGAGCTGGTGCGCGCGGTGGGCCGCGCCGGGGGCGCCGCGGTCGAAGAAGATCTGCATGACGCCGTTGCCGATGTGCGGGCTGACCAGGTTCCACTCGATCATGAGAGCGGTGGTGTGCGCGTCCACGGCGCTCTGCAGGGCGCCGACGAGGTGCTCGGTCCTGCGTGCCTGCAGCGGCATGAGCGGCAGCAGCGCGAGGAAGCCCATCGGGCCGTCGTCGATCTGGTCGCAGGACGTCACGCCGAGCGCGTTGTGCACGCCGAGGCAGGTGGGGGTGCCCAGCGACATGAGCGCCCTGGCGTAGAGGGGGTCGTGCGGACCGACTTCCGCGGCGTCCACGACGCGCAGCGCCTCGGCTCCCTCGACCTCGATGAGCGACTTGCGCAGCAGCTCCTCGGCCAGCTCCACGGTGGCGTCGCCGCCCATGAGCGGCCCGAGCACGGTGAACAGGCTCGGGTCGACGCCGTCGGGCAGCGTCCAGTCGCCGCGGGAGGGGACGAGCGCCAGCTCGCGGACGCGCATCAGGCCGTCGGCGGGGTTCCCGCGGCGCAGGAAGCCGGCGACCGCCTCGATCGCCACCCCCGCCTGGTGGGCCGGCATGCGGCCGTGCACGAGCGCGATGGTCTCGGGGCGCGGCACCAGCGAGACGGCCATCGCCGTGACGATGCCGAGGTTGTGCTGGACGAACGCCTGCGTCAGGTCGGGTCCCGCGACCCTGCCGTGGTAGCGGCCGGCGGGGTCGAGCCCGCCGGTGGTGACCACGCTGCCGTCGGCGAGCACGGCCTCGATCCCGGCCACGTCGTGGACGCGGGAGCGGATGCAGCCGTCGCCGCGGTCGAGCGCGTTGCCGATCACCGAGGTGTCGGCGCACGAGGCGGTGACGTTCAGCATCCACGGGGTGCCACGCAGCACCTCGGCGAGCTGGCGCTGGGTGACGCCTGGCTCGATGACGGCGTAGCCGGCCTCGAGGTCGAGACCGCGGATACGGTTCATCGCGCCGAGGTCGACGACCAGGTTGTCGTCGGTGACGGGCATGGCCGAGCCCATGCCCCAGTTCCTGCCGGTGCTGATCGGGTAGAGACGGCGGCGGTCCGCCGTGGCCTGCCTGACGAGGGTGCGTACCTCGTCCAGGGTGCGTGGCGTCTCGACGCCCGCCACGGTACGCGGCTGGTGGCCCCCGACGTCACGCGACCGCAGCTCCGGGCGCGAAAGGTCCTGCATGACTCTCCTCAAGTGGTGCGGTTTCGCTCTTCCGGCTCCCTGCGTCGGGGGCCGCTGGGGCACGACTCAGACGGTGTGCTGAAGCAGGTCGTCGATGGAGCCGATGGCCTGGTTGGACATCTCCCTGATCCCGAGCAGCCGCTGCTCGACGAACTCGTCCGCCTCGGGAGGCGGGGACGCGTCGAACGGGGTGCTGAAGCGGCCGGGTGGGTAGTCGGCGGGGAAGTCCGCGGGGAAGTCGATCGTGCCGTGCGGCGCGGCTTGCGCGGGCATGTCCGGCCCGTACGGGTGGCGCCTGGCCCGGTCGGTACGGTCATGCCTGGATCGGGCGGGCAGGTGCGGGGGGGTTCGCATGACGGGAGCTCTCCTACCGGATTCGGGTGGGTTTTTCCGGGCGACCACTCGCCGTTGAGCGGTTCGGGATCAGCGGGCGCCCTCCTCGAGGTCGGCGTGTGCGACCCCTGGAGTGACGGCGGCGGGGGTCACCCGCGGCACGCCGTGGTTGATGACGCTCGCGGCGATGCGGCGCTCGGCCAGGCCCATGTGCGGCCGGCCCGCGCCCGCGGGGATCGGCCGTGCGGTGGCCGTCCCCCTGATCATGGAGCTGGCGTGCACCCAGCGGCGCGACTCCGCCAGCACGTCGCGCCGCGCACGGGCCGGGTCCCCGTGCCGCGCGTGGTGTTCGCAGACGGCCCGCGCCAGCACCCGTGCCATGACGAGGTGCTCTTCGCAGGCCGCCGCGACCTTCGCCTCCAGGCCGGCGACCTGGGCGAGGAGCAGTTGCAGGTGCGGCAGGCCCGAGCTGCGCTCGAAGCCGTCCAGCTCCGCCAGCCGCTCCGGCCAGCGCAGCCGCCGCTCGATGGCGGCGCACACCTCCTCCACCAGCCGCGTGGCCGGCGCGTCGCCGGGGTCGCGGCCGTCGAGCTGCACGGCCCGCTGGGCGGTGTGCTCGAAGTCGGCGAGCCTGCGCAGCCCGCTCTGCAGCAGGCGTACGCGATTGTGCAGGCACGCGGCGCTCCAGCCCAGAACCAGCAGCCGGTCGGCGTCGGCCTCGCAGTGCCAGCCGACCAGCGCCACTTCGCGGGCCATCCGGTGATACAGCACCCACGACTCCTGCTCGGCGACCGGCACCGGGGTGTCGATCCACACCTGCAGTCCGCCGGGGGGTAGTTCGGCGACGCCGACGTCCACGCCGGCGGGCGCGACCCTGGCGCAGATCCGTTCGACGACCCGCTGTTGCGCGGCCGTCTCCGGCGCCATGGGCGCCGGGCTGGGCAGCACGCGCTCGGGGGCTACTCTCGCCCTCGGCTCGATGCTCATTGAGGGCCACCTCCTGACCCGACCTACGTAAATTGACACTTAATAGTGCCGTCCCGATCGTCGTCAGGAGCCGGTTCTCTGTCAACTGTCACTTTACGCATCTGGTATGTCTGGCCACGCCCGAAGGTGGGTAGCGCCGTGAACCGCCGACTTCCCGCAGGTGAATGCCGGGTTACGCGCTGTCGATGATCTAAAGTTCGCTGTGGTGCCGACGGTCGTGGAGGAGAACCGGGGAGCGAGCGCGTGCGGGTGCCAAGATCCATGGTCGTGGGCCTGTCGGTGGGCATGTCGGCGGCCCTCGTACCAGCCGGGTGGCCCGTCAAGGCGGACGGCGGCCCCGGTTACTGCGTGCTACCGGAACACTCCCTCCAGTCCGGGGCTTACCTCATCGATACTGCTTCCTCACTGGGCTGGATCCATCCGCATCCCGCGCCCCTCGCGCCAGAGCCCACGAACACCGAGCGGCTCGACTTCGCCGGGTTCCCCAACGTGTCGGCGCTCGACGTCACGGGACCGCGCGGCCGGCCCGCCCGCAAGGTCATCACCACGTTCACCACGAACGTGGACCGGGTGGTCGTCCTCACCAGCTCGGCGGCCGTCTCCGACGACGACGGGCGCACGTTCGGCCCGGCCGGCCCCACGCCGCTGCGCGAGTCGCCGGTCGAGCTGCTCGACGGCCGGTTCTTCGCCACCGAGTACTATCCGCACCGCACCGGGCCGCACACCGCGCGGCTCGGCGTGCTCACCTCGTCGGTCCTCTCCGACGGCGAGAGCTGGCTGCGCTCGGAGTCGACGCTGGTCACGCCGGGCGACCTGCTGCCCGGCGGGGCCGCGCACGGCACGCCGCTGCAGCTCGCCGACGGCACGATCCTCATCACCGTGTACGCCCGCTACGACCCGGTGGACGCCTACCAGGCCGAGGTGTACGCCAGCGGCGACGGCGGCCGCACCTTCGTCAGGCGCGGGGTCATCGCCGAGCCGGGCGGCGGCTTCCAGTTCACCGAGGCCGCCATCGCGCAGGCCGTGGACGGGAGCCTGGTGGCGGTGCTGCGGCGCGACGGCGGGCCGTACGCGACGCTGTGGCAGAGCCGCTCGACCGACGGCGGCCACACCTGGACGCCCGCCCGCGAGCTGCGCTTCGCCGGGCTCGACTGCGTGGTGCGCGGCGTGGCGCCGCGGCTGCTGCTGATGCCCGGCGGGACGCTCGTGCTCAGCGCGGGGCGGCCGGACAACTGGCTCGCGGTCTCGCCCGACGGGCTCGGCGAGACGTGGCGGGAGCCGCGGGTGACCTACCACAACCGCGACGGCATCTGGGCCGCGCACGGCTCGTCCGGCTACACCGGGCTCGCCGCCGTGGGGCCGCACCGGCTGATCCAGGTGTTCGACAACTGCAAGCTGCCCGGGGTACGGCCCAGCGGGCTGCTCGACGAGACCGCCTGCCCGGCGCACGGGCGGTTCGAGCACGGCGGCTGGTACGCGATCAAGCGGCTGCTCTTCGACGTCGCCGTCCCCGGCAGCCGGATCGACCTGGCCGACCTGCGGCGGCGGGGCGAGCTGCGGATCTCCACCACCATGCGGTGGACGAGCCCGTACCGGCCGCGCAGCGGCTCAGGCGGAGCCTTCGACGGCAGCACCGGCTACTGGTCGAGCGCGATCGCCGCCGGGCCCGGCCGGTACGTCCTGCGCTTCTCCCGGCCCCAGACCATCAGCCGCGTCGGGCTCAGCCTCCGGCCTGGACGTCCTGCCTCGGCCCGCGTCCACGTCTCACAGGACGGCCGGACGTGGGGCCCGCCGGTGGTCACCGTCAAGGATCGGACCGACTACGCGCTCCGGTACGCGACGGTCGGGCGGACCGCCCGATACGTCAAGGTCGTCCTACCGGCCGCGTCCGGATGCGACGCGGAGATCGGCTCCGAATGCAGCATGCTCAATGAGATCGAGCTCTATTCCTGAGCTTTTCCCGGCCCTTTTCCCGGCCCTTTCCCGTCCTTGCCCGAGCCGTTTTTGGAAACGCCGGGCGGCGGCCGCCCGGCGCATTCCCTTTCACCGCCGCGGCGGGAACCCGTCTCCGCGGCCGTAGCCTCCGTCGTCCCTGGTCGGGCCCTCCTCGTCGATCTCCAGGCGCTCTCTGCGGATCTGCCCCTCGACGATCTCCTCGCCCTGGACGTCCTGCTTGTGCACGTGAATGCGCTCGACCGGGACGGTCTCCTTGCCGACCACCGGGCGTTCCTCGTGCAGGATCATCTCGCGATCCTCTGCGCCTATCTCGTACGACCCCGACAATCCGGCGTCGCGAATGTCCTCGCGCTCTATGACGACTTCCTCGTGCGAGAGCGGGACCGATTCCTGGACGTTCTCCGTTTCCACGTACTTGTGCAGGCGTACGCGGCCCGACTCCCTGCTCTCCTTGCCGATGTGGAGCTGCTCCTCCGAACGCGTCATGTCGATGTCGCGGTCCTCGGCGAAGCCGCCGGTCTCGCCGGCGAAGCCTCTGGGCTCATCTGTGAAGCCTCTGGGCTGGTCGTCTCTCATGCCCATGGTTCTGCCGCCGGGCATCAGGCCGGGCTCGTCGGTCGTGCCGGGCGTGTCGCCGATGAGGCGGTTGGACTCGTCGAGACCGTCGGACCTATCCATGTCGGACATGCCGGACCCCATGTCCAGCCCTGCGCCCGTCCCCGCGCCGACTCCTGTGCCGGTTCCTGTGCCGCCGGGCTCGTCCATGAGGCCGGGGCTGCCGGGGGCCAGGCCCTCGCGGTTCTCCGTGGCGAAGCCCTGCCGCTCGCCGGTGTCGCCGAAGTCGGCAGGCCGCTGGCGCGGGACGTCCGTCGGCTGCATGCCGTAGTAGCGGTAGAGGTCGGTCTCCTCGTCGAGGGACAGGCGGCCGTCCACGTCGATGTTCGGCGCCCCCTTGATCATCTCCTTGTCGAAGGGGACCCGGATCTCCTCGCCCGAGCGGCGGGCGTCCTGGAGCGGCACGAAGGTCTGCTTCATGCCGAAGAATCCCGTGCGTACGGTCACCCACTCGGGCTCGCCGGTGCGGTCGTTGAGGTAGACCTGGCCCACCTTCCCGATCGACTGTCCGTCCGACCCCACGACATGGCAGTCGAGCAGGTTGCGGATCTCTGTGTTCATAGCCACGACGATCCCCCTGATGTGTTCGTCCTGGTTCAAGAGGGACAAATACCCCAGATCACCGCAAAGCCGTACAGGGGTTGGGCACGTTTCGTTCTATTTCACGGAACGGCTCTCGGGTCATTCCCCGCCGCCGCCCAGCTTCGCGCCCCTGCCCCGCCTCGACCCCGCGTACGCGGCGCCGCGCAGCACCTGGAGGCGGCTCGCCGGACGCAGGTGAGGGACGCTGTTGACGAGCGGGTCGAAGGTCAGGTCCGTGTCCGGCAGAGCGGTGTGGATGCACAGCCTCCCCAGGTACCACACCCCCGCCCACAGGTGGAACACCAGGTCGCGGCGCTCCAGGACGCCCGGCAGCTCCGCCGGATCGACCGGCACCCGCCGTCCGCCCTCCGGCCTGGCCACGATCCGGCACCGCCGCTGCCCGCAGTAGTAGGAGGCCAGCGTGGAGTAGGGGCCCGAGGTGAAGCCACGCCTCGGCACCGGGACGAACCCGTACCCGGTGGACAGCAGCAGGTCCACGCCGTTGGGCAGGCGTACGGCGAGACCCAGCACGTCGGGCAGCCGGCCCGGCAGCGACGCACCCTTGGACAGGCGTACCGGCACCTCGTGCTCGCCATGCTCCCCCAGCAGTTCCGACTCCACGGTGAGCGTCCCCCGCAGCAGCAGGCCACGCGGATGCAACGCCCGCCCCCGCCGCACCACCGCCACCCACCGCGTCACCTGCCGCGCCACCACTGCGGCCACGACCCCGAGCCTTCGCGCGACCTCATCCGCCCCGCCACTCGACTCCTTACGCACTACACCGCCCGCTTCCCCGCTCGGAGTCCCGGCGGATGCGGCACCCGTTCCTTGCTCGTGGCGTTGCCCGTTGTGCTGTCCGTCCCCCTGTCCGTCCCCCTGTCCGTCCTGCTCATCGCTCATCGCCTCCTTGCGGTTCGTCGTGCTCGGTCAGCCGCCGCCCTGAGCCTTGCGCAGGGCCTTGAGATGCTGCTCCAGGGACGGGGCCGCCGTCTTGGCCAGCGCCACCACCGCCGGTGCGGAGCCCTTGGAGATCTCGGTCTTCGTGGCGTTCAACGCCTCGCGGTGCGCCTTGATCATCCCGGACAGGAAGTCCTGGTCGAAGTCCTGCCCGCTGACCTCCCTGATGCGGTTCAGCAGCTCGTGCTGCTCCGGCGACGGCGAGGTGGGCAGGTCGATGGCGAGCTGCTCGGCCGTCCGGGTGACCTTGGTGTCGAGCTTGGTGTGGTCCTTGACGAGCATCTGGCCGACCTGCTTGATCGGCTTGGTGGTGGCCTTGCCCTGAGCCAGCCGTCCCGCCTGGACCTCCGTCAGGTTGGCCTGGTGGATGGCCCGCATCCAGGTCTTGTCCTGCTCGGACGGCTGCTCGCCGGTGGGCCCTGGCACGGCGGCGGCGCTCTGCGGCGGCGGCTGCTGACCGGAGCAGCCGGTCAGGACGGCGAGGGCCACGGCGGCGAGTGGAAGGGTCAGACGTGTGCGCATGAGGTTTCCTATGACGGAGTGATACATCTCGCGCACAAAGCGTAATCGCCGCTCACGGCCCCTCGCAGCACCCCCGCATCCCCAGGCGCGCCTCACGCTGTCGCGTGCTCCGCACCTCCTGATCATCCGGACCGCCTGCCCGGCCCGACCAGCGCGAAACCTGCGCCTTTTCGCCCATCTTTGGGGTGGATTGCACTAACGTCCCCTGCGTGGTTTCAGTCGCCAGGCTGGCAGGGCGGGTGGTGGCGGGCGCCGGGGTGCTGGCGCTCTCGCCGGTGCTGGGGCTGGCCGGACTGGCCGGGACCGCGATGGTGGGGGCGCGGCCGGTGGTGTTCGCGGTGGCGGGGCTGGCGGTGTTCGCGTGGGTGTTCTTCCTCGGGCTGCTGCTGTGCGTACCCAGGCCGAGGGCGGTATGGGCGCGCTGGGTGCGGGCGGTGGCGCTGCTCGCCGTGGAGGCGCTGGTGGTCTGGCAGGCCGCCGCGGCCACGCTCGGGCCGCCGCCGCCGTCGCCGGCCGCGCCCGCCAAGGTGGCCGGGCAGCGGGAGTGGCGGTTGCCGACGGGGTCGCGGCTGGCGTACGTGCGTACCGCGCAGAAGCGGGTCACGCGGGCGGAGCCGGTGGTGTTCCTGCACGGCGGCCCTGGAGTGGGCGATCTGGAGCGGGACGCGGCGTTCTACGGGCGGCTGGCGTCCGAGGGTTTCGAGGTGTACGTCTATGACCAGCTCGGCGCCGGACGCTCCGCCCGGCTCGACGACCCGCGCGGCTACGGCCTCGACCGCGACGTCGCCGACCTGGAGGCCGTCCGCCGCCTCATCGGCGCCGAGCGCCTCAATCTGGTCGCCCGCGACCACGGGGCCCAGCTCGCCGCCGCCTATCTCGTACGCCATCCAGGCCGGGTCGCCAGGGCGGCCCTGTACTCCCCCGACGGGCTCACCCCGTCCGGCCCCGCCACCTCGGCCCTGCTCAGCCCCGGGGCTCTGCCCGGCCCCCGTACGCTCGCCGTCGCCACGCTCCTCCAGGTGGACCCGGTCGCCGCGCACGCCTTCGCCGGCGACCCGGGCCTGTCGGCGCACCTCGCCCGCGTACGCGCGGCCGCCGCGACGCCCTGCCCCTCACCCGCCGAGGAGGATGCCGCCGGAGGTTACGTCGCCCTGGCCGGGCGGCCGGCGCCCGCGTCGCTGCGCGCGGACCTGGGGGCGGTGAACGTGCCCGTACTGATCGTCAAGGGCGCCTGCGACACGGAGGGCTGGTCGGCTGCGGCCGCGTACCGGGAGGCGCTGCCCGACGTCCGCCTCGCCTACCTCGGCGAGGCCGCGGGACGTGACCGCAACACCGCTCACCTGCGGCTCCTGAGAGCCTTCCTCACCGACCGTCCACTCACCGCCTACGAGGGCGACGCCCCTCCCCCGGGCTACAAGGGTCCCGCCTAGAGGTCAGGGGAGGGAGTCGCCGAGGCGGAGGTGCAGGCGGGGACCGTGGCGGGCGGTCTCGCGGATGGTCCACACGCGCTCGTCGATCACCGTCCCGTTCGCCGTCATGTATCCGCCCATCCGCAGCACCGGCCGTCCCGTGTGATCGTGGAGCAGCTGGGCGCGGGACTCGGAGTCGTCGCCGAAGAGGACGAGGAAGTCCTGCGTGTCCGCGGGCGCGTCGAGCACCAAACCGGGGTGAAGGTGAGAGTAGGGCACCTGGATAACATGTTCCGTCACGCGTCAGCGTCTACCCAGATATGACACCTTCAGTGGAAAAAGCACGCGGGATAGCGCTTTCCTCCGCTTTGGGGTGAAATATCAGGAACCTCTCTACACAGCTGGAGTCACCAACGTGCCACTGTTCGACCTGCCGCTCGAGCAACTTCGTTCCTACCTCCCCGACCGTGACGAGCCCGCCGACTTCGACGCGTTCTGGACGGCGACCCTCGCCGAGGCCGGGGAGCACGACCTGGCCGCCGAATACGTTCCGTACGACCTGCCCCTGGCGGGCGTGGACGTGTTCGACGTGTCGTTCGCCGGCTGGGGCGGGCACCGCGTCAACGGCTGGTTCCTGCTGCCGAGCGGCGCGCAGGGCCCGCTGCCCTGCGTGATGCACTACATCGGCTACAGCGGAGGACGCGGCTTCCCGAAGGACCACCTGCTGTGGCCGGCCGCCGGGTACGCGGTGTTCGTGATGGAGACGCGCGGCCACGGCGGCGCCAACGTCAACAGCCCCGGCGTCACCGGCGACCCGCACGGCTCGGCGGGCGCGCAGGCGCCGGGCATGATGACGCGCGGCATCCTCGACCCCGCCGACTACTACTACCGGCGGGTGTTCACCGACGCCGTGCGGGCGGTGGACGCGGCGGCCGGGCATCCCGCGGTGGACGCGAGCAGGATCGTGGTGGCGGGCGGCAGCCAGGGCGGCGCCATCGCGCAGGCCACGGCCGCGCTGCACCAGGGCGTCAAGGCGGCGCTCATCGACGTGCCGTTCCTGTCGCACTTCCGGCGGGCGGTGGAGATCACGCCGCGCGACCCGTACCAGGAGCTGGTGCGCTACCTCGCCACCCGCAGGGACGCGGCCGACCAGGTGTTCCGCACGCTGGCGTACTTCGACGGGATGAACTTCGCCGCCCGCGCCCAGGTGCCCGCGCTGTACTCGGTGGCGCTCATGGACGACATCTGCCCGCCGTCCACGGTGTTCGCCGCCTACAACCACTGGCAGGGCCCGAAGGAGATCAACGTCTATCCGTGGAACAACCACGAGGGTGGGAGCGGCTACCAGTCGGAGGAGCAGGTGCGCTACCTGCACAAGCTGCTGTCCGACGGCTGATCGGATCGGGAGGGGACCCCGCCGCGCCCGAGTCGCCTCGGGCGCGGCAGGGCCGCCTCAAGCGGGCTGCTCGGTGACCAGGAACGACACGCTCCCCTGGTCATCGGCTCCGGCGTCCAGGGACTTGTCCTCCAGCACGGTCGCCGCCACAGGGTCGAGGTAGACTCGCGCGCCCTCCGACTCGACCACCGCGTCCGCCGGTTCGGGGGCGGTGGCCAGGGTAAGGGTGAGCGAGCTGGCGCCCTCTCCCTGAGACGAGATGCGGATCCCGCTCTGGGAAGGCTCGGGCGCCGCCGCGGTCAGATCGCGGATCGCCTGGGCTGCGTTGGCTGTCAGGGTGAGCACTACGGCTCCTCCTCACGTTCGACGTTCAGGAATTGCCTGCCCTTCCCTCCGCACCGCGCCTCAACCCTCCCTGACGGGTTTCTTTACCCGGAATCCGGGTCGCGGTGGACAATGAGCCCATGGATCTCACCGACCTGCGGGAGAGCATGGTGACGCGGCTCACAGAGCGGCAGGAGGTCGGCGAGCGGGTCGCGGCGGCCATGCGCGCGGTGCCGCGCCACCTGTTCCTGCCGCACATTCCGCCCGAGGACGCCTACCGGGACGAACCCATCGTGACCAGGCGCGACGCGGACGGGCGGCCGACCAGCTCCTCGTCCCAGCCCGCCATCATGGCCGCCATGCTCGACCAGCTAGCCGTACGGCCCGGAGACCGGGTGCTGGAGGTCGGGGCGGGCACCGGCTACAACGCGGCGCTCCTGGGCGCGCTCGCCGGTCCTGAGGGGCGGGTGGTGTGCATCGACATCGACGCCGACGTGGCCGCCGAGGCGCGGGCCCATCTGGACGCGGCCGGGCTGCCCTGGGTCGAGGTGCTGTGCGGGGACGGCGCCGAGGGGCACGCCGAGCCGGCCCCCTACGACCGCCTGATCGCCACCGTCGGCGTCTGGGATCTCGCTCCCGCCTGGACGGCCCAGCTCGCCCCCGGCGGGCGTCTGGTGGTGCCGCTGGACCTGAACGGCATGCAGGTGTCGGTCGCGATGGAACGCGACGGCGACCACTGGACGAGCCTGTCGGTGGTGCCGTGCGGCTTCATGCGCATGCGCGGCCCGTCGGCGGGCCCCGAGGTGCTGGCCGTCCTCCATCAGAACCCGGACCTGCTGCTGACTCTCCCGGCACCCCGTGAGCTGGGCGACGTGTCGGCGGCACTGGCCACCGAACCCACCGAACTCCTCCTGACGGCCGTGCTGGACGAACCCGCCAGACCACCGCAGGACCCGGCGCGTGAGGGCCGGGCAGAGGCCCCGGCACGTGAAGGCCCGGTGTGGGAGGCCGCCGTCGCGTTCCGTACCGGGGTGCCGATGTGGCTGGCGCTGCACGAGCCGCGCTGGTGCACGCTCATGGGCGGCGGCCACGGCTTCTGCGCCGGGCTCGTGGAGCCGGGCGGCATCGCGCTCCTCCCCCTGGACGGCGACCCCGTCGTCCGCGGCCACGGGCGCGACGGGGACCGGCTGGCGGAGGAGCTGGCCGCGCATGTGCACGCCTGGACGGCCGCAGGCCGCCCGCGACCGACGGACCTGCGCATAGACGCCCACCCTGCCGGTGCGGCCGTCTCGGGCCCGCTCATCCTCCGCAAGCGCCACACCACCCTGGCCCTCTCGTATTGAGGCGATCACATGGGGGTGAGCGGGAGGGCCCGGTCAGGCCCGGTGCTCAGGAGGTGACGGTCCAGGTGCCGTCGCGGAGCAGGGTGCGGCCGGCGAGTTCGTTGGCTTCGCGCCACGCCTGGAGGCGGCGAGGCGTGATGTGGAAGTAGTAGTACGACTCGGGCTCCTTGCGGGGGTCGAAGCCGGCCTTGGCGGCGAACGCGTCGCCGACGTCGGCGGGCAACTCGCCGGCCGGCGTGGCACGGGCGGTGCCCTCCACCAGCACCACGTCGCGCACCAGGCCGATGCCCACCCGCGCCCTGCCGTTGGCGAGCAGGTTGCGGGCGGTGGGGCTGGCGCCGGTGGTGGCGACGATGATCGACTCGCCGTCCCAGAGGAACGACAGCGGCACCATGTACGGCGTCCCGTCCGCACTGGCGGTGGCCACCCAGGCGTCCACGTCGTGTTCGAGACGGTGCAGGGTGTCCTGCTTGCGCTGTTCCTGGGTGCGTGGGGCGGGCATCGACATGCGTACCTCTCCTGTCGGACTGCGAAGATCTAAGCCGACATTATGGACGAGACCTATCGGTCGGCCGTCCGGGAGGCGGGCCGGTCAGAGCCGCAGGAGCCGGCGTCGAGCCCGGCCACCTTCCACTCCGCCCCGGGGAACGGGCTCATGAAGTGCGTCAGCAGGTCCACCGCGTAGTCGGGCACCTGACCGCCGGGATCCAGCAGCGACACCATCTGGGGCCCGTCGGCGCCGCGCAGCGTGATCGTGTTCGCGGCGCTGCCCCCGGCGGCGAAGCCGGGTTTGGCGTCCACGCTCACGCAGGCCAGGCTGATGCCGGCGGCCTTGACCTCCTGCTTGTGCCCGACGGGCCGCATGCGCTGGTCGTAGCGGCGCAGGGCGAGCGAAGTGGCGCGGCCGATGCGGACGGACTCGCGGAAGACGTCGGCGCCGACCTTGCGGCTCAGCTTGATGTCCAGTTTGACGTCCGGCCGCAGGTCGACGCCCTTGGCGGCGATCTTGAGAGTGCCGTACGACCCCTCGAAGCCGGGGGCGACGTACCCGAGCGCGGCCGGCGCCTTGAGCCCGAACGGGATCCTGCCGGGCCGCAGCCGCAGCCACGACATGCGGGAGATGCTCAGCGTGACCTGCTCGACGGAGCTCTTGCGCACCCCGAACCGCCCGCCGACGTGGTACGTCAGGAACCCGCCCGTGGACGGCACCTCCTTGTGCACGGCGAGCTTCTGCGCGGGCACGGCGTCGACGCGCAGCCCGCCGCGCACGCTGATGCGCCCGGTGGGCACCGGCTTGGAGACGAGGTCGACCGACTGGTCGGGGTTGAGCCTGACGGTGGTGTCGGCGGCCAGGTCGCGGACGGCGAAGGCGACGTCGCCGAGCCGCCCCGACGGGTCGATCAGGCCGCCTTCGACGCTGAGCCGGCCGTCGAGCGTGTTGACGTTCCCGATCGCCTTGTAGGTGACGGCCGGCACGCTGAGCCCGGCGGCCGAGGCGTCGGCGTCCACGCCGAAGACGGCGGGCACGTCGGAGAAGCGCAGCTCGCCGGTGCCCTTGCCGGGCAGCGTGACCTTGGCGCTGAGGTGCTTGACGGGCGCGGAGTTGGTGACCCTGATGCGGGTCTTGGCGCCGTACGT
Organism: Nonomuraea sp. NPDC049421; assembly: GCF_040677005.1. NCBI lineage: Bacteria > Bacillati > Actinomycetota > Actinomycetes > Streptosporangiales > Streptosporangiaceae > Nonomuraea > Nonomuraea sp. NPDC049421. The sequence continues at coordinate 53,970 of NZ_JBFAQA010000022.1, read as the reverse complement.
GCCCTGGAAGGCGACGGAGGCGGGCACGGGGTCGATGGCGAGGTGGCCGCGCAGCCCGGCGGCCTCGGCCCGCACGTCCAGCTTGCCGAGCGTGGCGGCGGGCTCGATCCGGTACGCGGCCTGCACGGCGTTGCCCTGCGCCACCGTGATGGGCCCGAGCGACATGCCGGTGATCTTCTCCGGCAGCCCGGTCAGCCTGGCCCTGGCCTTGACGGGCACCGGCGACAGCACGTTGCTGGCGAGGTAGACGTCCAGGGTGCGGTTCTTGGGCCGGAACCCGGAGAAGCCGAACGTCTTGCCGGCGAGGTCCACCGAGACCTGCTCGGGCAGGCCGCTGACGTCGATGTAGCCCTGCAGGCCGAAGCAGCCGCGCTGGGCCACGCAGAAGGCTCCCTGCGAGCAGCCGGGACGTCCGGGGACGCAGGCCCCGTCCACCAGCGACACGCCGCCGGTCACGGCGGGGGCGGCCCGCATGCGGTCGAGCGCGGCGGTCTTGCCGAGCCAGGCGCGGGCGCGGACGTCGAGGCGGGAGCCGGTGTAGGTGAGCCTGCCTCCCTCGGAGGCGACGGCGAGCCTGCCGGGCACGGGTCCGACGGTGCCGATGAGGCCGAACCGGTCGTCGCCCCGCTTGATGTCGGCGTCCACGGTCATGGTGCGGCCTCCGGCGTCCAGGCCGGCGGTGAAGCCCTGCGCGGCCGGGGTCAGCTCGACCTGCTTCAGCCTGGTGACGCGGACGCTGGCGTCGAGGTCGCCGGTGGCCTGGTCGTAGTGGGCGGCGAGGTGCGGGCCCGTGGGGGACATGGCGCGGTCGTGGTTGGTGAAGGCCACCTCGGCCGACCCGACGGGGCCCGACACGCCGCGGAAGCGGTAGGAGCCGCCGTCCCAGGAGGCGTCGAACTTGGCGGGGACGCCGGTGACCTGGGCGGCGGCCCTGGCGTACCGGTTGCCGAGCTTGACCCTGGCCAGCGCGGTCACCTTGGTCACCGGTCCGTCGGAGTCCCAGGTGAGGGTGTGGGCCTTGGTGTCGGCGACGAGCTCGGCGCGCTTGCGCACGCCTTCGACGACGGCGCGGACGTCCTCGCCGGACGGCGTCGTCACGTGCGCTTTATTGGCATAAATCCGTACGGACCGCACCTTGCCGGAGCTCTCCACCTTGACCGTCGAGCGCTCGCCGAGCGCCCACGACGCCTGCACGTCGTCCCGCACGCCGAGCACGGTGCCGTCCACGGTGGGCCCCGACTTGAGGTTCGCGTACGCGGCCCGCAGCGTGCCGATGACTCCCCCGGCCCGGTAGACCGCCTTGCGGGCGGCGGGGTCGAGGGTCACGTCCACGGTGGCGGGCGTGTTGGACAGTTCGAGCCGGGCCACGTGGGTGCGGTCGATGCTGGCGGCGCCCACGAAGGGCCCGCCGCCCGACGCGGCGTCGAGGTGGGCGTGCGGCGTGGCCCCGTACGTGACGTCGAACCCGCGCAGCCCCGACAGCCGTCCCGACACTCCGACGGCGGCGCCGTCCTTGATCATCGTGACGTGGCTGCCGCGCGGGGTGGAGATCGCGCCGCCGCCGCGCTGCAGCACCAGGCCGAGATCGCGGATGGGGGCGCTGGAGGTGTGCGTGACGCGGTGCGCCGTCATGTCGTTGACCACGCGGACCTTGGCGGGCAGCGCGCTCAGCTCGGCCTTGATCACGGTCTGACCGGCGGCGCGGTCGTAGAAGACCAGGCTGGCCGGGCCCGAGGCGCCCTTCGCCGTGGCGGTGGAGAGCGTCTGCTTGTTCTTCGCCGAGCGGTACTGGGCGGTGAAGGCGGGCGGCAGCCGGTCCATCTCGGCGCGGATGACGCGTGACAGGCGGCCGTCGCGGTAGACGAGGTCGTCCAGCACGGCCCGGCCCACCGTGGTCGGGCTGGTGAAGCTGACCTTGCCGCCGGACACGCGCACCGCGGCGCGGGTGCCCATGCGGTCGAGCACGGCGTGCGTGAGGCGGCGGCCGTTCACGGCGAGCGCCTCGAGCCTGGCGGGGGCGGAGGCGGCGACGTCGAGTGAGGGTTCGCCGAGGGTGGCGTTCACGGTCAGCTCGGGGGTGGCCGGGGTCTGGCGCAGGCTCACGGAGGCGCGGCCGGTCAGCCCGGCGACGAGCGCGGCGGACGCGCCGGGCTCCTTGCGCTTGACGACGGCCTTGACCCGCTTGCCCGCCAGGTCCACGGTGAACGTGCCCTTGTCGGACGCCGACAGCGACGACCCGCGGCGCAGGCCGTCGAAGCCGACCGAGACCTTGCCGTCGTACTCGGCCCAGACCTGCGCCTTGAGGCTCTGCCCCGCGAGGCGCTTGACGGCGAACGTGACGCCGACCGAGCCCTGCCCCGGGTTGGCGACGGGCACCAGCCCGGCGACGAGGTCGGGCTTGTCGTCGCCGGTGACGTCGGCGGCCACGGGCACGCCGACGGGCTGCCTGATCGAGCAGGACACCGGCACCTCGGCGCTCTCCACGCACAGCCGGTAGGTCACCCCCGACACCGCTTTCGACGCCGTCTTCGAGGTCTGGGGCAGCACCTTGGTCGTGGCCTTGCCCAGCAGCGCGCCGAGCCCGTCGAAGCCCTTGGTCACCGACTCCAGCGGCTTGGCCAGGCCCAGCGGCTTGGCCTGCGAGGTGTCGGGGAGCACGTCGCCCGCGTCGGGCGCCCCCTTGCCGAACCCCTGCTGCTCCTGCACGGCGGCGGCGCCGGAGGTGACCTGGCCGACCAGTCCGGGGCCCGCGGGCGTGGTCACCTCGGGCGCGGCGGGTCCCACCCGCTGCTCGCCGGCCGGTCGCAGCGCCAGCGAGGGCTGCTTCTGGACGTTGACGACGGCCGCCGGCGGCTCTTCGACCGCCGGTACGGGCTTGGCACCGGCGGACAGTGCCTTCTGGAGCGGGGCCTTCTGGAGCGGGGCCTGCTGGAGCGGGGCCTTCTGGAGTGGGGCCTGCTGAAGCGGGACCTGTGCCTGGGCCGGCTGTGGCACGGCGGTCAGGACCGTGCCTGCGATCGTCGTCGAAGCGAGCACGCGCAGGAGGGCGTGCGGCATTGAGCGTTTCCCCCGACCTATCTCGGTTCATCCCATCAGAAACATTGGTCACGAGATGACCACATTTCCTCACAGCCCGTCAAACCCCGCCCCACGTGGGGCTCCAATTTTTCTCCGAGGGTGGGTTTCGCCGCTGGTCAGGGGCCGGAACAGGGTTCTGGACGACGCTGACGACGATCTTGCCGCGCACGCCGCCCGCCTCCAGAGCCCGGTGCGCGGCGGCGGCCTCCTCCAGCGGGAAGACCCGGTCCACGGCCGGCCGCAGCTCGCCCTTCGCCACGTGCCCGGCCAGGTCGGTGAGGAGCCTGGTCGTGGGCCGGCCGCTGAAGGCGCGCACGCGGGCGCGGCCGTGGCGGGCGGATGCGGCGATGTAGGCCAGCGACGGGACGACGCGGCCCAGGTCGAACGCGATCGCCACCATGCGCCCGCCGGGTGCGAGCAGCCCGCGGTAAGCCGGGTGCTCGGTGCCGACGGTGTCCAGGACCACGTCGAAGCGGCCCAGCTCGGACGGGGTCGTGGTGGCGTAGTCGTACGCCTCGTGCGCGCCGAGGTCGCGGACGAAGTCCAGCGTGCGGGCCCCGGCGAGGGCGGTGACGTGCGCCCCGTACGCCCTGCCGAGCTGCACGGCGACGTGGCCCACGCCGCCACTGCCGCCGCGCACCAGCAGCCGCTCCCCGGGGCGGAGCCCGGCCTTGTCGCGCAGGGCGGTGATGGCGACCGCGCCCACGGGCATGGCCGCCGCCTCTACGAGGCCGATCCCCTGCGGTACCAGGGCGATCTGGCGAGGACGGACGACGACGTACTCGGCGAGGCTGCCGAACGTCCTGCCGAGCGCGCCCCACACCCGGTCGCCCGCCCTCGGACCGGTGGCGCCTGGGCCGAGCGCGGCGACCTCGCCGGCGAAGTCCAGCCCCATGCGCTTCGGGAAGCCCCGGCCCATCAGGTCCGTGACCAGCCGCAGCTCGCCCGCCCTGCCGTGCAGCTCGCCGCCGTTGACGCTGACCGCGTGCACCCGCACCAGGACCTCCCCTCGGCCGGGGACCGGCTTGGGCAGCGTGCCCGCGTACAGGACCTCGGGCGGGCCGTATCGGTCGAACAGGACCGCGCGCATCGTCTCGCTCACAATGTTCACGTTCGCGACGCTAGCCCGCGAAACGGACGGCGCTCTCCACTTCGGCTAATGTGAGAAACATGCCTGGTCATCCCTCTCAAATCGCCGAGCGTGCGCAGCTGCGCGCCGACGCCGAGCACAACCGCGAGCGCATACTCGACGCGGCGCGGGAGGCGTTCTCCACACGCGGGCTCGACGTGCCGATGGCGGCCATCGCGCGGCGGGCCGGGGTCGGCGTCGCCACGCTCTACCGGCGCTTCCCCTCCCGCGAGTCGCTGATCACCGAGGTGTTCTCCGACCAGCTCGCGACGTGCGCCTCGGCGGTCGAGGAGGCGCTGGCCGACCCCGACCCGTGGCACGCCTTCCAGAGCGCGGTCGAGAGGGTGTGCGCGATGCAGGTGGCCGACCACGGGTTCACCGGGGCGTTCCTGACCGCGTTCCCGCAGGCGGCCGACTTCGAGTGGGCGCGGCGGCGGGCCGAGCAGGGGTTCGACGAGATCATCCGCCGGGCCAAGGCCGCCGGGCGGCTGCGCGCCGACTTCGTCTTCGCCGATTTTCTCCTGCTGCTGCAGGCCAACTGCGCCGTGACCGACGGCGCCGGTGACCGGGCGCAGGCCGCGTCGCGGCGGCTGGTGGCGTACCTGCTGCAGGCGTTCCGCGCCGAGAACGCCGCGCCGCTGCCGCCCGCGCCGCCGCTGGCACTCGACCACGTCATCCCCTCCCTGTCCTGAGCCCTGTCCTGAGCCCTGTCCTGAGTGGGGCCGCGGTGGCACCTGCCGAGCGGGCGCGCGGCAGGCTGGGGGCTAAGGTCGGCGTATGAAATATGACACGTTGTTCCGCTTGGACGGTTTGCGGGCCGTGGTGATCGGGGCGGGGAGCGGCATCGGCAGGGAGTCCGCGCTGGCGCTGGCCGCCCACGGCGCCCACGTGGTGTGCGCCGACCGCGACCTCGCCACCGCCACCGAGACCGCCGACGGGTGCGGCGGCAGCGCCCGGCTGCTCGACGTGCTGGACGGCGACGCGGTGCGGGCGCTGGCCGCCGAGGAGCCGGCCGACGTGCTGGTGTTCACCGCGGCGACGAACGTGCGCAAGCGGCTGCTCGACTACTCCGGCGCGGAGTTCGACCGCGTGGTGGGGCTCAACCTGCGGGCCTCCTTCGACGTCGTACGCGCCTTCGGTGCGGGCATGGTGGAGCGGGGCCGCGGGTCGATCATCGGGTTCGCCTCCATCCGCGCCTCCGTCACCGAGCCCGGCCAGGGCGTCTACTCGGCCACGAAGGCAGGGCTGGTGCAGCTGCTGCGGACGGCGGCGGCCGAGTTCGGGCCGAGCGGGGTGCGGGTCAACGCCATCGCGCCCGGCGTCGTGGAGACGCCGCTGACCCGCCAGATCAAGGACGACCCGGCCTGGTACGACGCGTACGCCGCCAAGAGCGCGCTCGGCCGCTGGGCCGCCCCCGAGGAGCTGGCCGGCGCGGTGGTCTACCTGGCGAGCGGCGCGTCCAGCTTCGTCACCGGCTCCGTCCTGTACGTGGACGGCGGCTGGACGGCCGTGGACGGCCGCTTCGACCCACCCAACTGACGCGCCTGAAGAGAGAACCGGGCCCGCCCTCACGGCCGGGGGCGGGCCCTTCTGGGGTGGGTCAGGGGCGGATGATGGCCATGCGGGTGACGGTCAGCTCCTCGATGGCGAAGCGGGGGCCCTCGCGGCCCGCTCCCGAGTCCTTGACGCCCCCGTACGGCATGTTGTCCGCCCGGAACCCGGGCACCTCGTTGACCACCACTCCTCCGGCCTCGATGCGCTCGATGGCGGCGAACGCCGTGGCCAGGGAGCGGGTGTAGACGGCGGCGTGCAGGCCGTACCGCGAGGCGTTGACGGCGTCGAACGCCGCGTCCAGCGAGGGCATGGGGCGCACGCACACGACGGGCCCGAAGATCTCCTCGTCCCAGGCGGCGGCCCCGTCGGGCACCCCTGAGAGCACCGTCGGCGCGATGGACCTGCCCTCGCGGTGCCCGCCGGTGACCACCTCGGCCCCGGAGGCGGCGATCCAGCCGAGGACGCGGTCGGTGGCGGCCGGGTCGATGAGCGGCGCCACGCGCGTGCCCGGCAGGCGCGGGTCGCCGACCTCCACGCCCTTGACCCGCTCGGCCACCAGCGCGGTGAACGCCTCCGCCGCCTCCGCCTCCACCAGCACCCGCTGCACGGAGATGCACGCCTGGCCCGAGGCGTAGTAGCCGCCCCTGACGACCGCGTCGGCGGCGGCCTCGAGGTCGGCGTCCGCGGCCACCACGAGCGCCGCGTTCGAGCCCAGCTCCAGCAGGACCTTGGTGGGGGCGGCGGCGCGGGCGATGGCGTGGCCGGCGGCGGCCGAGCCGGTGAAGGAGACGGCGCCGATCCGCCGGTCCGCCACCAGCCGCCTGCCCACCTCGACGTCGCCGGTGACGAGCTGGACGGCCTCGGGCGGCAGACCGGACTCGCGCAGCAGGTGCACCAGCCAGAGCGTGGCGAGCGGGGTGGCGGGGGCCGGCTTGACGATCACCGGGCAGCCCGCCGCGACCGCCGGGGCGATCTTGTGGGCGGCGAGGAGGAGCGGGTAGTTGAAGCCGGTGATGCCGACGACGACGCCGATGGGGCGGCGCGTCCAGAACCCGATCAGGCCCTCGCCCGAGGGCAGCAGGTCGAGCGGGACGGTCTCGCCGTGCAGCCGGGCGACCTCCTCGGCGGCGCTCTCCAGCGTCACGAGCGTCCTGTCCACCTCGACCCGGCAGTCCACCAGCGGTTTCCCGGTCTCCAGCACCAGCAGCCGCTCGAACTCCTCCCGCCTGTCCCGCAGCGCGTCGCGGGCGCCGGTCAGGGCGGCGCGGCGGGCGTGCGACGGCAGCGCCGCCATCGCCGGCGCGACGCCGAGCGCGGCGTCCAGGGCCCGCGCGGCGAGTTCCGGCGTGCCCAGCGGCGCGGCGGCCACCTCGCTGCCGTCGTAGGGGAAGATCACCGGACTGGTGTCCGCGGTCTCCGCCCAGCCGCCACCGATGGGCAGCCCGCCGGGCCACTCCTGCTTCATGACCGCCTCCTCAGGCTTCGGGATCTCGTCAGACATGGGCGCTCGGGAAGACGTCGAGGTAGGCGGGGGCGCCGTCGCGGCCGGTGGCCGACAGGACGGCGTGGGCCACCGCGCGGCTGAACGCGTCGGCGGCCGCCGCGAGGATGTCCTGGAAGGCGTCGTGGCCGGGCGCGGGGGCGGCGCAGGTGGCCAGGCCGAAGACGGTGTCGCCGTCGGTCATGGTGTGGGCCGGCCTGATCGCCCTGGCCAGCCCGTCGTGGGCGACCCCGGCGAGCTTGCCGCACTGGGCCTTGGTGAGCGTGCGGTCGGTGGCGACGACGCCGATCGTCGTGTTGAACGACGGCGCCCGCTCGGGAGCCCACGCGGCCACCTCGCCCGGATCAGGCGCTCTGAGGTGGGCGAACTCGCCGGGCAGGCCGTACCTGACGCCGGCGAGCGTGCCGTCGAGCGGGTCGAGTACGGATCCGGCGGCGTTGACCACGCCGAGCGCGGCCACGGTCGTGCCGTCGTCCAGGACGGCGCTCGCCATGCCGACCCCGCCGGCCAGCCCGCCCGCCACGGCCCCGGTGCCCGCGCCCACGCTCCCCTGGCCGGGAACGTTCCCGTCCAGGGCGGCGTCGTAGGCGGCGGCGCCGAAGGAGGCATCGGGGGTGGCACGGAAGGCGCCGCCCCTGCCGAGGTCGAAGATGACCGCCGCGGGCACGATCGGCACCACGCCGCCCGCCACCGGGTAGCCCACCCCGGCGTCGGCCAGCCGGTCCACCACTCCGCAGGCCGCCGCCAGCCCGTACGCGCTGCCGCCGGTCAGCACCACGGCGTGCACCCGCTCGACCAGGTTGCGCGGATCGAGCAGCTCGGTCTCACGTGTGCCCGGCGCGGCCCCGCGCACGTCCACCCCCGCCACGGCCCCCTCGTCCGCGCACAGGACGACGGTGGTGCCGGTGCGGTGGCCGTCGTCGGTCCGCGTGGCGTGCCCGGCCCGCAGCCCGGCCACGTCCGCCAGGCCGTTGGCGGGCCCCGGCCGCATCAGTGGTCCCCGGTGAGGAAGCGCCTGGCGGCCTCCGCGAAGACGCGGGTGCCGCGCACGATGTCGTCGACCTCGACGTACTCGTCGGCCTGGTGGGCGATCCACTTGCCGCCGGGGCCGTACACGACGGACGGCACGCCGCCCCAGTGGGTGAGCACGGTGCCGTCGGTGGTGCCGGGCACGCCGCCGTAGACGGGCTCCTCACCCGTCACCGTACGGTGGGCGGCGGCCAGCGCGGCGACCACCGGGTCGGTCACGGGCACGTCCACCGGCGGCCGGTCCACCAGCACGCTCACCTCGGCGGTGATGCCGTCGGCGGCGGCGAGCGCGGCGACCCGGTCGGCGACGTCCTTGTGCTCGACGCCGGGGACCGTCCGCACGTCCACGAAGACCGAGGCGACCGCGGGGATGACGTTGACCTGCTCCTGGGAGCCGGCCTGGAGCACGGTCGGGGTGACGTACACCGCGCCGAGGTGTTCATGGGCGGGGTGCGCGGCCTGCAGCTCGTCCTGGAGCGCGCGCAGCCCGACGAGCAGCGGCCCGGCGGCCTGGATGGGGTTGCGGCCGTGCTGCGGCATCGCGCCGTGCGCCATCTTGCCGGTGAGGTCCACCCGCAGCCGCAGCGCGCCCTTGGCGACGGCGCAGATCTCGCCCGCCTCGGGCTCGGCGACGATGGCGCCGTCCACGTCGGCGGCGAGACCCTCGGAGACGAAGTGGTGCGCGCCGATCATCAGGCCCTCCTCGTCGGCCAGCGCGCACACCTTGATCCGGCCCGGGAACGGTCCCGCGAGCTGGAGCGCGCGGGTGGCGTAGAGGGTGGCGGCCAGGCCGGACTTCATGTCGGCGCTGCCCCGGCCCCACAGCCTCCCGTCGCGGATCTCGCCGCCGAACGGGTCGACGGTCCACGCGGACAGGTCGCCCTCGGTGACGACGTCGGTGTGCCCCTCGAACATCAGCGTCGGCCCAGGACCGCCGCCGCCCTCGACGACGGCGACCACGTTGGGGCGGCCGGGCGCGGCCTCGTACACGACGGGGTCCCAGCCCCACTCGCGCATCTTGGCCGCGACCAGGTCGGCGGCGGGCTGCTCCGAGCGGCCCTTCGCCGGGTCGTTGGTGCTGGGGACGCGCACCAGCGCCTGCGTGAACGCCACCACTCCGTCGGCGTCGACCTCGATCATGTCCATCCCTCCAGGGTCGGTACGGCCTCCAGCAGCGCCCGCGTGTACGGGTGGGCGGGCGCGGCCCAGACGTCGTCCACGGGCCCGGTCTCGACGATCTCGCCCCTGCTCATCACGGCCACGCTCGCGCACACGTGCCGCACCACGGACAGGTCGTGGGAGACGAACACGAGCGTGAGCCCCAGCTCGTCGGCGAGGTCGGCGAGCAGGTTGAGTATCTGCCCGCGCACGGACACGTCCAGCGCGCTGACCGGCTCGTCGGCGACGAGCACCGCGGGCCGTGGCGCGAGCGCGCGGGCGATCGCGATGCGCTGCCGCTGCCCGCCGGAGAACTGGTGCGGGTAGCGCTCGGCCGCGTCGGCGCTCAGCCCGACGGCCTCGAGCAGCTCGCTCACCCGGTCGCCGGCGGGCAGGCCGAGCGCGACGAGCGGCTCGGCGACGAGGTCGCGGACGCGCATGCGCGGGTCGAGCGAGCTGAGCGGGTCCTGGAAGACGATCTGCAGGTTCTCGCGCAGGAAGCGCAGCCGCCGCTCGGGCAGGCCGGTGATCTCCCGGCCGTCGAAGCGGATGCTGCCCGCCGTGGGCCTGTCGAGCCCGCACAGCAGCCTGAGCAGGGTGGACTTGCCGGAGCCCGACTCGCCGACGATGCCGAAGCGCTCGCCGCGGTGCACGGTCAGGGAGACGTCGCGCAGGGCGCGCACCTCGGCGCCCGGCTTGGTGAGCGAGGTGCGGGGGCGGCGGTACACGCGGGTGAGGCCGGTGGCCTCGATGAGCGGGGTGCCTGACATGTCGTTCTCCGTCAATCGTCCGCGGGGTGCCAGCACGCGTACGCGTGGCCGTCGCCCGTGAGCTCGGGCACCGTCTCGCAGGTGGCGGTGGCGTGCGGGCAGCGGTTCCTGAACACGCAGCCGGCCGGGAAGCGCCCGGCGGCGGGCACGCTGCCCGCGATGGTGGGCAGGCGGGTGCCGCGCGGGGTGAGCCTGGAGGCGGCCAGCAGGCCCTGCGTGTAGCGGTGGCGGGGGCGGGCGAAGACCTCGCGCAGCGGGCCCGACTCGACGACGCGGCCGCCGTACATGACGATGACGCGGTCGCAGACCGAGGCGACGACGGCGAGGTCGTGGGTGATGAACAGCAGAGCCGGCGCGACCTCGGCGATCAGCTCCAGCATCTGCTTCTGCACGGTGACGTCGAGCGCGGTGGTGGGCTCGTCGCAGATGAGCAGCCCGGGGTCGTTGGCCAGGGCGATGGCGAGCATGACGCGCTGGCGCTGACCGCCGGAGAGCTGGTGCGGGAACGCGCGGGCGATCTGGGCGGGCTCGGGCAGGCGTACCCGGCCGAGCAGGTCGAGCGCCCGCGTGCGGGCCTCCTCGCGGGAGCGGCCGTGCAGCGTCATGACCTCGGCGACCTGGGCGCCGATCCGCATGAGCGGGTTGAGCGCGGTCATCGGCTCCTGGAAGACCATGGACAGCTCGCGCCCGCGCAGCCGCTTGAGCCGGCTCTCCGGCACGCCCACCAGGTCGTGCTCGCCGAGCCTCGCCGTGCCCGCGGCGGTGACGCCCTCGGGCAGCAGGCCCATGAGCGACAGCGCGGTCAGCGACTTGCCCGACCCCGACTCGCCGATCAGCCCCACCCGCTCGCCCGGCGCGATGCCGAACGACACGTCGTGGACGAGCTCGACGTCGCCGGCGGAGACGGTGAGCCCCTCAACGCTCAGCACTGATCCTCCTGAGCTTGGGGTCGAGGAAGTCGCGCAGGCCGTCGCCGAGCAGGTTGAAGCCGAGCACGGCGACCGCGATGGCGAGGCCGGGCCACAGGGCCAGGCGCGGGGTGGAGAACAGCAGCTCCTGCGACTCCTGCAGCATGCGCCCCCAGGACGGGGTGGGCGGCCGGGTCCCGAAGCCGAGGAACGACAGCGCCGCCTCGGCGAGGATCGCGATCGCGAACGACACCGACGCCTGCACGATGAGCATGGAGCCGATGTTGGGCAGCACGTGGCGGACGGCGATCGCGGGCCTGCGGCGGCCCGCGGCCCTGGCGGCCAGCACGTAGTCGGTCACCATGACCTGGAGCGTGGCGGCGCGGGCCACCCGGGCGAACGCCGGCACGGTCGCCACCCCGATCGCGATCATCGCGGTCAGCGTGCCCGGCCCGTAGACGGCGCCCAGCATGACGGCCAGCAGCAGCGCGGGGAAGGCGAAGACGAGGTCGTTGAGCCGCATGATCAGCTCCGACAGCCAGCCGCGCGGCGTCATCCCGGCGATCACGCCGAGCGGGGTGCCGAGGACGGCGGCGATGCCGACCGCGACGATGCCGACGTAGAGGGTGGTGCGGGCGCCCACCATGAGCTGGCTGAAGGTGTCGCGGCCGAACTTGTCGGCGCCGAGCAGGTAGCCGCCGCCCGGCTCGCGCAGCTTGCCGGCGGCGTCCACGAGAGTCGGGTCGTGCGGGGTCCAGACGAACGACACCAGCGCGGCGAGCGTGACGAGCCCGACGAGCGTGCCGCCGACCAGCAGCCCGGCGTTCAGGCGGCCTCTCATCGCAGCCTCGGGTCGAGCAGGTGGTAGGCGACGTCCACCACGAAGTTGATCAGCAGTACGGCGGCCACCAGCACCATCACCACGCCTTGGACGAGCAGCAGGTCGCGCCCCGCGACGCCGTTGAGCAGCAGGTCGCCGAGCCCGGGGATGACGAAGACGCGCTCGACGACGACCGCGCCGATGAGCAGCGTGGCCAGTTGCAGGCCGAGCACGGTGACGACGGGGATGGAGGCGTTGCGCAGGCCGTGCCGCCACAACGCGCCGGTGGCGCCGCGGCCCTTGGCCCTGGCGGTGCGCAGGTAGTCCTCGCGCATGACGTCGAGGACGGCGCTGCGCACGTACCGGGTGAGCACGGCGCCCTGGACGAGGCCGAGCGACAGCCACGGCAGCAGCAGGCTGCGCAGCCACTCCCCCGGGTTCTCGGCGATCGGCACGTAACCGCCGGACGGCAGCGCCTGCGCCTGCACCGCGAACACGAACACCAGCAGGATGCCCGCGAGGAACGCCGGGACGGCGATGCCGAGCTGGCTGAGCGCGCTGAGTGCGGCGCCGAGCGGGTTGCGGTGGTGCACGGCGGCGAACGTGCCCGCGGGCACCGCCAGCACCAGCGCCACCAGCATGCCGCCGAGCACGAGCACGGCGGTGACGCCGAGCCGGTCGGAGATCTGCGGGCCGATGGGCGAGCTGGTCACGTAGGAGGTGCCGAAGTCGCCCTGGAGCAGGCCGCCGGCCCACTCGAAGAACTGCACGAGGGGCGGGCGGTCGGTGCCGTACTGGCGGCGCAGCTCGGCGACCGCCTCGGGGGTGGCGTTGACGCCCAGCGCGATCTCGGCGGGGTCGCCGGGCAGCAGCGCCATGAACGCGAACACCACGACGGCGGCCACGGCGGTGCTGGCCACCAGCACCGCCAGGCGTTTGAGCAGGTAAAGCGTCACGGTTGCCGGGAGAGCGCGGTGAAGTCGAAGGATTCGGAGATACCGTTCTTCGGCAGCCCTGTGACGCCCTTCTTCGCCACGATCAGGTTCGGGAAGAGGAAGAGGAAGTCGGCCGCGGCGTCGTCGGACAGCAGCTTGGCGGCCTTCTTGAGATCGTCGGTCTGCTGCTGCTCGGTGCCCTCGTCGGCGGAGGCGAGCAGCTTGCCGAACTCGGGGTTGTCGTAGCGGAAGTAGTACGACTTGTCGGCGAAGATGCCCATGTCGCGGGGCTCGACGTGGTTGATGATGGACAAGTCGTAGTCGCCCTTGGTGAACACCTGGTCCAGCCAGCGGGCGGGGAACTCCAGCGGCTCGATGTCGGCCGTGATGCCGACCTGCGCGAGCTGCGACTTGACGACCTGCGCGCTGCTCACCGCGTACGGCAGGTTGGGGATGCGCATCTTCACGTCGTACGTCTTGCCGCCCAGCAGCTGCTTGGCCTTGGCCGGGTCGTACGGGTAGTCGCCGGTGCGGTCCTCGTACCAGGGGTCGGTGGGCGGCACCATCGAGCCGATGAGCTGCCCGCGCCCGGCCCAGGCGGTGTCGAGCAGCGCCTTGTGGTCGATGGCGTGCCGGACGGCCTGCCTGACCTTCTTGTCGTCGAACGGCGGCCGGCCGTTGTTCATCGACAGCACCACCTCGCCGTTGGTGGTGCCCTCGACCGTCTCGAACCTGTTGGGGTCGGCGAACTGCTGCAGCGACTCGGGCGCCTGCACGCTGGAGATGACGTCGATGCCGCCGGTCAGCAGCGCGTTGTTCATCGCCGTGGCGTCCTTGAAGTACTTCAGCGTGACCGACGAGACCGGCGGCTCGGTGCCCCAGTAGGAGGGGTTGGCGTCGAGCCTGATGGAGTCGCCGCGCCGCCAGGCGCCCAGCACGTACGGGCCGGTGCCGACGGGCTTGTTGGCCAGGTCGGCGACGCCGGTGCGGCTGAACATGGCGCCGAGCCTGGTGGCCATGGCGTAGAGGAAGCCGTTGCTCGGCCGCTTGAGCGTGACGACCGCGGTGGTGTCGTCCTTCTTCTCGACGTCGTCGATCACGTCGAGCTGCGACTTGATCTTGAGCTTCCAGTCGCTCTTGACGCGGTCGAGCGAGAACACCACGTCGTCGGCCGTGAACGGCGCGCCGCTGGAGAACTTCACGTCCTTGCGCAGGGTGAAGGTATAGGTCCTGCGGTCGTCGGAGACGTCCCACTTCTCGGCCAGCAGCGGCACGATCTCGCCGTTCTGGTCGAGCTTGACCAGGCCCTCGTAGACGTTGACGAGCAGCGCCTGCGGGATCGCGGCGCCCTCGGTCGAGGTGAAGTCGAGGTTGGCCGGTTCGGCCACGAACCCGACCGACAACGACTGGGCCTTGGAGCCGCCGCCTGCCCCGCCTGTGTCACCACTACCGCCGCCGCCGCACGCGGCGGTGGCCAGCAGGAGGCCGCCCGCGGCGAGCCAGATCCCGATTCGCCTCATGTCTTACAGCCTCCTGGCTAGTGCACTGGTCTGACCAGTAGGCTACGCACATTGCCAGTCGGCGACGGCTCGGGTCAAGGGGGCTTGCATGGGTGATGCGCGCTTCGAGCCCGTACGCGCGGTGCGCGCCTACGAGCGGGTCGTCGAGCAGATCGAAGAGGCCATCGAGAGCGGCGCACTGACACCCGGCCAGCGGCTGCCGAGCGAGCGCGAGCTGATGGTGCAGCTGTCGGTCGGCCGCTCCACCGTGCGCGAGGCGCTGCGCGTGCTGCAGGCCCGCGGCCTGGTGCGCTCGCGGCCCGGCGACCCCAACGGCGCCGAGGTGCTGCCGTTCTCACCCGCCGCGCTGCACAAGTCGATGACCACGCTGGCCCGGGTCGAGGAGCTGTCGCTGGGCGAGCTGGTGCAGTTCAGGATGGTGCTCGACTCCGCGGCGATCCTGCTGGCCGCGCGGCTGCGCACCGACGAGCAGCTCGCCGGCATGGCCGAGGCGGTGGCGTCGATGCGGGCCGCGGCCGGCACCGGGTCCGGCACCGAGTCGGGCACCGGTTCGGGTGCGGTGGACACCGAGGCGTTCGGCCGGGCCGACGTGGCCTTCCACGACGCGGTGGTGGCGGCGAGCGGCAACAAGCTCATCCAGATCTGCACCGACGTGGTGCGGCAGATCGTGCTGCGGCAGATCGCCGCCCGCATCGACGCCGCCGACGACCGGCAGGCCCTGATGCGGCGCAGCATCCGGCACCACGAGGAGGTCATCGCCGCGATCAGGGCGGGCGACGGCCCGCTGGCCGCCCAATTGTCGAGAAAAGCGATGTACGACTACTACGCGCCTTATGTGGCGGAAAGCGAGACAAGCGCCTTGCGGGCGCTGCTGGAGTGATCTGGCCCACAGGGTGTTATCTTGCCCAGGTGGCGCGCGTGGACCGGGACGGGGTTGCAGATGCTTTTCTGCGCGAGCCGCGCCGATACACCAGTCGTCAGGTCGCCGAGATGGCGGGCGTGCCGGTCTATCGCGCGCGGCGCTTCTGGCGTGCCCTCGGCTTCCCCAACGTGCCCGACGACGCGGTCGAGTTCACCGACTCCGACGTCGAGGCGCTCAAGACCCTGCTCGGCATGGTCACCTCCGGCATCTACGACGAGGAGCACGTGCTGCTGACGGCCCGCGCGCTGGGCCAGGCCACGGCGCGGCTCGCCGAATCGCAGGCCGAGCTGGGCGCCGAGGTGCTCGACCAGGCCGGGGTGCCGCTGGCCGAACGGCCGCGGGCCTGGCGGCGGCGGGCCGAGCGGGTGGTGCCCGACCTCGCCAAGCTGCTCGTCTACGCCTGGCAGCGCCAGCTCGCCGCCGCGGCAGGGCGCCTGGCCGACCAGGACATGAGCGCCGTACGCCTGGCCGTCGGCTTCGCCGACCTGGTCGCCTTCACCCGGCTGAGCAGGCAGATCACCGCCGCCGAGCTGGCCAGGCTGATCGACAGGTTCGAGGGGCGCTCGGCCGACATCGTGACCTCGTCCGGCGGGCGGGTGGTCAAGACGCTGGGCGACTCCGTGCTGTTCATCTCCGACAAGGCGCACGTGGCGGCCGAGATCGCGCTGCGGCTGGTGGAGACGCACGCACGCGGCCGTGACATGCCCGAGCTGCGGGTGGGGCTGGCCTCTGGGCCGGTCATCTGGCGCATGGGCGACGTGTTCGGCACCACCGTCAACCTGGCCAGCCGGCTGACCGCATTGTCCCTGCCCGGCAGCGTCCTGGCCGACCCGCAGCTCGCCGAGGAGCTGGAGGGCGACCGCGCCTTCCGGCTGCTCGAGGTGAACCGGCTGTCGGTACGCGGGCTGGGCGAGCTGGCCCCCTTCACCGTGCAGCGCGCGGAAACCCCCTAGGCCGGGAGGCAACCCGGCGGGGCGGACGATGCGTCAGTACCGGCGACCGGCAAGGGCGGCGGAAGGCGCGACGTGGCAGACAGAGCGATGTTCGATGACTTCGTGGTGTCGCGGGCGGATCGGCTGTTACGCACCGCGTACCTGCTGACCAGGGACTGGGGTGTCGCGGAGGACCTGCTGCAGGAGTCGCTGGCCAAGGCGTGGTTCGCGTGGCCGGGCATCGAGGAGCCTGAGGCGTACGTGCGCCGGGTGCTGGTGACCACGTACACGTCCTGGTGGCGGCGCCGCTGGCGCAGGGAGCTGCCCAGCGACGACCTGCCGGAGCGTCCGGTGCACGACGAGGGGCGTCCCGGGCGTGAGGAGGTGTGGCGGGCGGTGGGCCGCCTGCCGGCCCGGCAGCGCGCGGTGATCGTGCTGCGCTTCTACGAGGACCTGCCGGTGAGCGAGGTGGCCACGCTGCTGGGCTGCCAGGAGGGCACGGTCAAGAGCCAGACCGCCAAGGCGCTGGCCAAGCTGCGCGTGGACGAGTCGATCGTGAGGGAGTCGCACCGATGAGCGTGGAAGAGCTGCGTGACGTCCTGCGGGAGCGAGCGGAGGGCCCTGCGCCGGCGAACCCGTACCGGCACGAGCAGGTCAGGGAGCGGGTGCGGCGGGTCAGGCGGCGGCGGACCACGGCCACGGCGGCGCTCGCGGGGGCCGCGGCGGTGGCGACGGTGCTGGCGACGGGCGCGATCACCGGCGCGGTCAGGGAAACGCCCCGGCCTGGCTCCCTGACCGGCACGGTCAGCCGCACCCCGGAGGTGGAGCTGCCCGCCTGGCACACCTCCCCCGACGGCACCTCCTACCGGCGGCTGGCGGCCGGCACGGTCGATGCGCGAGGCGCGAAGACGACGCTCACGGTCCCGCGCACCGGCCGTCCGCTGGAGGCGGCGGTCCTGTGCGACGGCGGTGATCCGGCGGGCGGCGAGCCCGCGACCGGCGCCGGTGGCGGGCGTGCCGCCGCCGGGCCTGAGGTGTTCGTGGACGGACGGCGGGCAGGGCCGCCGGCGTTCGGGTGCGCGGGCTCGGGGATGCGGTTGCGTCCTCTGGAGGTGCCCGCCGGGACCGGTCAGGTCGCGGTCACGTTCGACACGACGGGCGCCACGTGCGTGCTCAGGACGGCGGACGGGCCATGCACGCCGCAGCGGCCCGGCGCGGCTCACTGGCGGGTGGCCGTCTACGAGTGGACGCCGCCCGCCCGCCCCGTCATCCCGGAGCCGGCCACCCTGCCCGACCGGGTGGACGGCGCCAAGCAGGTCGCCCTGTCCACCGGCACGTGGCCGGCCGACGGGTCCTACGAGGCCACGGTGGTCGCCCCCGGCCGCTACACCCTGCAGCAGAACTGCTCGGGCGACCTGCGCGACCGGCTGTGGTTCAAGTACTGGATCGACGGCGCCGAGTCGCGCACCTCGCTCGGGTGCGGCACGCGGACGGGCGGGGCCGCCGCGTTCACGGTGCGGAAGGGGCAGCGGGTCGAGGTCAAGGTGCGGATGGGACTGTGGGGCGCGAGCACCAACCGGCCGGTGGACTGGGCGGTGGCGCTCTACCGGAGGTGAGGGGCCTAGCCTGGGGCGCCGTACCGTGATCGAAGGAGAGGGGCGGCCGATGGCAGGACGGATCGCGATGGACGGCGAGCGGCTCGGCGAGGAGGCGCTGCTGGGGATGGAGGCCCGCTACGGCCACTTCACCGCCATGCAGGTCGCCGCTCGCCGGGTGCGCGGTCTCGAGCTGCACGTCGAGCGGCTGGAGCGGGCCGGCGCCGAGCTGTTCGGCGCCGGGCCCGACCGGTCGGTGGTGCTGGATTCCATCAGGGCGGCGCTGGGCGACGAGCGCGACGCGAGCGTCCGGGTCTATCACGTGGAGGTGGCGGGCCGGCCGCGGGTCATCGCGACGGCGGCCGCGCCGCATCCGCCGCTGCCCGGCCCGCTGCGCGTCACGCCGGTCGTCTACCAGCGCTACCTGGCGCACATCAAGCAGGCGTCGGGCTTCCAGCAGCCGCACATCCTGCGTACGGTGACCCGTGCCGGCTTCGACGAGGCCCTGCTGACCACGCAGGACGGCCTGATCAGCGAGGGCGCGATCACGAACCTGGGCGGCTTCGCCGGCGGCCGGCTGGTGTGGCCAGACGCGCCGATGCTGCACGGCGTCACCATGCGGCTGCTGGAGCGCATGGACGTGCCGCAGGAGCGCCGGCCGCTGCGGGTGCCCGACCTGGCGGAGTTCGACCTGGTGTTCCTCTGCAACTCGTGGGGGGTGATGCCGGTCGGCGAGGTGGACGGCACGAAGCTGCGCCGGGAGGCGGCGCTGGAGGAACGGCTGCTCGCCTTTTACGAGGGCGTCGCGGGCGACCCGGTGGATTGATCCGCCGCCCCGGGGCGTTGCACCCGTACATGACCGCGTACTCGATCCTCGACCGTTCGCTCGTCCGCAGGGGCTCGACCCCGGCCGAGGCGCTGCGCGCGACCGTGCGCTTCGCCGGGCAGGCCGAGGAGCTCGGCTACCACCGGTTCTGGGTGTCGGAGCACCACAGCGTGCCGGGCGTCGCGGGCTCGGCGCCGACCGTGCTGGCGGCGGCGGTGGCCGCGGCGACGTCGCGGATCCGGGTGGGCACCGGCGGCGTGATGCTGCCCAACCACCGGCCGCTGGTGGTGGCCGAGCAGTTCGGCGTGCTGGAGTCGCTGCACCCCGGCCGGATCGACATGGGGCTGGGGCGGTCCGTGGGGTTCACCGGCGGCATCCGCAAGGCGCTGGGGCACGGCAAGGACGACGCCGACCGGTTCGGCGAGCAGCTCGCCGAGTTGCTGGGCTTCTTCACCGGCGGGCAGTCCGCCTATCCCGGCGTGCACGCGCTGCCCGCCGAGGGGCTGCGGCCGCAGGTGTTCGTGCTGGCCATGGGGGCGGGCGCGGAGATCGCGGCCGGGCACGGGCTGCCCATGGTGATCGGGGCGGGCTCGCGCATGCTGGACGCGGTCGCCCGCTACCGTGCCGGGTTCCGTCCTTCGGCGTGGGCGGATCGGCCGTACGTGATGGTGGCGGCGAACGTGGCGGTCGGCGCGAGCACGGAGGAGGCGGCGCTGCTGCAGCTGCCCGAGGCGTGGGCGACGGCGCGCTCGCGCACCAGCGGGGCGTTCCCACCGCTGATCCCGGCTGGGGAGGTCGCGGCGATGGAGCTGGGCGAGCGGGAGCGGGCGTACCTGGAGCAGACGCTGAAGGGGCAGATCCACGGCACCGAGCGTGAGGTCGCGGTGGCGCTGGACTCGCTGGTGGCGGCGAGCGGCGCGGACGAGGTGCTGGTGACGATGAACACCTACGATCTCGGCCGGCGACTCGACTCCTACCGGCGGCTCTCGGCGCTGTTCAGGGGTTAGGATCTCCCGAACATCGTTCTGCGCGATTGAAGGGTGCCCCCCGTATGACCCGGCAGCACACCATCGGTGACCTCCTGCGGCGCTCGGCCGCCCGCCACCCCGCGAAGACCGCGATCGTGTTCGGCGATCTGCGCCAGAGTTACGCCGACCTCGACCTCGTGGTGAACAGGACGGCCAACGCGCTGGCCGCGCGCGGGGTGGGCAAGGGCGACAGGTTCGCCGTGTTCAGCCACAACAACCACGCGTTCGTGGTGGCGTACTTCGCGCTGGCGCGGCTGGGGGCGATCTCCGTGCCGGTCAACTTCATGCTGGGGGCCGAGGAGGTGGCGTACATCCTTGAGCATTCCGGGGCGACCGGGATGCTGGCCGAGGAGGCGCTGCTGCCGGTCGCGCAGGCGGCGGTGACCGAGCGGGTCGCCGTACGCGGGGTGATCGGCGACGGGCAGGACGGGTGGGAGCCGTTCAGCGCGTGGTCGGCGCACGACGACTCCTCGGAGCCCGAGGTGGAGATCGCCGACGACGAGCCGATCCAGCTCATGTACACCAGCGGCACCGAGGCCCGCCCCAAGGGCGCCATGCTGTCGAGCAGGAGCCTCATCTCCCAGTACGTCACCTGCATGGTCGACGGCGAGATGAGCCACGACGACGTCGAGGTGCACGCCCTGCCCCTCTACCACTGCGCGCAGCTGCACTGCTTCCTGACGCCCGGCGTCTACCTGGGCGCCACCAACATCGTGCTGCCCGGCCCGAGCCCGGCGGTGATCCTCGCGACGATCGAGGGCGAGCGCGCGACGAAGCTGTTCTGCCCGCCCACGGTGTGGATCTCGCTGCTGCGCCACCCCGACTTCGACCGCCGCGACCTGTCGTCGCTGCGCAAGGGCTACTACGGCGCCTCGATCATGCCGGTCGAGGTGCTGAAGGAGATCGCCGCCCGGCTGCCCGACGTGCGGCTGTTCAACTTCTACGGCCAGACGGAGATGGCGCCGGTGGCGACCATCCTCGGCCCCGACGAGCAGCTGACCCGGCTCGGCTCGGCCGGTCGGCCGGCGCTGAACGTCGAGACCAGGATCGTCGACGACCTCGACCAGCCGGTGCCGCCCGGCACGGTGGGCGAGATCGTGCACCGCAGCCCGCACGCGATGCTCGGCTACTGGAACGACCCCGACAAGACCGCCGAGGCGTTCCGCGGCGGCTGGTTCCACAGCGGCGACCTGGGCGTCATGGACGCCGACGGCTACCTGTCGGTGGTCGACAGGAAGAAGGACATGATCAAGTCGGGCGGCGAGAACGTCGCGAGCCGCGAGGTCGAGGAGGCGATCTACCAGCATCCGGCGGTGGCCGAGGCGGCGGTGTTCGGGGTGCGGGACGACAAGTGGATCGAGGCGGTGACGGCGGCGGTGGTGCTGCGGCAGGGCGCGGGGCTCACCGCCGACGAGCTGATCGTGTTCCTGCGGGGGCGGCTGGCGCCGTTCAAGACGCCGAAGCGGGTGGTGTTCGTGGACGCGCTGCCGAAGAACGCCTCGGGCAAGGTGCTCAAGCGGGAGCTGCGCGACTCCATGGGGTAGGGGCCGCGGGCAGGCGTCGGGCGCGCGGCTGACGGGAATCTCCATCCGGCGACGACTTCACCTCAAGTCCCGGGACCGACGATGGGGGTCCCCGACCGAGAGAGGCCGCATGCCGAGTCTGCCCGACCGCCTGCACCGCACGTTCTTCCGCACCCTGTCCCTGCTCTCGCCCAAGGGACAGGGCCTGCTCCTGCGCCGCTACTTCGACTGGTGGCACCGGAACCCCGACCCGTGGAAGCTGGCGACCGACGGCTACGAGCAGCAGAAGTACCAGGTGACGCTGAAGCAGCTGCCGCCCCGGCCGTACCGGCGCATCATCGAGATCGGCTGCGCCGAGGGGGTGTTCACCGGCGCGCTGGCCGCGGCCTACCCCGACGCGGAGATCACCGGGGTGGACGTCTCCGAGCGGGCCCTGGCCCGGGCCAGGGCCCGCGTGCCGGAGAACGGGCGGGTGCGCTTCGTCCACGCCGACTTCCTCACCCACCGCTGCGAGCCCCGCCACGACCTGGTGTTCTGCTCGGAGACCCTCTACTACCTGGGCCGTCACGAACGGCTGCGCCGCGCCTCGGCGCAGCTCAGCGACCTGCTGACGCCCGAGGGGGTGCTGGTGGCCGTGCATCCGTGGCCCGAGGCGGCCAGGCTGCACGGTTATCTCGACGCGCACGGCATGCTGGCCAGGATCAGCGACGAGGTGTACGAGATCCCGCCGCGCCCGTTCGCCGTCACCGTCTGGTCGCCGAAGAGCTAGCGCTTGCCCAGCAGGTCGGCGGCCAGCCGGCGCACCACGCCCCGCTGGAGCTTGCCGGTCGCCGTCTTGGGCAGCTCCTCCATCACCAGCACCTCGCGCGGCCGTTTGAACGAGGCCAGCCCGTCCCGGCAGAACCCGACCAGCTCGGCGGCGTCCACCGTGCGCCCCGGGGCGGGCACCACGCAGGCGACCGGCTTCTCCAGCCCCTCGCCGTCCACGTACGCCACCACCGCGCACTCCCCCACGGCCTCGTGCTGCAGCAGCCTGGCCTCGACCTCCATCGGCGAGACCCAGATGCCGCCCGCCTTGATCATGTCGTTGGAGCGGCCCAGGCAGCGGTAGCTCCCGTCGGGCTCGCGGACGTAGGTGTCGCCGGTGCGCAGCCACTCGCCCTGGAACACCTGCCGGGTGGTCGCCGTACGGCACCAGTAGCCGCTCGCGATCGAGTCGCCGCGCACGTACAGGTGGCCGGGCTCGCCGTCGGAGACCGGGGCGCCGTGCTCGTCGAGGAGCCTGGCCTCGTAGCCGGGCACGACCGTGCCCGAGGTCCCTGGACGTACCCGGCCGGGCCGGTTGGAGATGAAGATGTGCAGCGCCTCGGTGGAGCCGAGCCCGTCGATGATCTCCACGCCGAAGCGGGCCAGGAAGCGGCGGTGGATCTCGGCGGGCAGCGCCTCGCCGGCCGAGACGCCGAGCCGGACCGAGTCGAAGGCGCCGGCGTCATCGGGGGTGGCGAGCAGCGCGGAGTAGAAGGTAGGACCGGCGAAGAACAGCGTCGGCCGCTCGGCCCGCACCCGTTCGAGCACCCCTGCCGGGGTGGGGCGGGCCGGGTCGAGTATCGCGGTGGCGCCCGCGGCGAGCGGGAAGAACACCGAGTTGCCGATCCCGTACGCGAAGAACAGCCGCGCCACCGACAGGCACCGGTCGTCGGCGCGGATGCCGAGCACCCGGCGGCCGTAGGTCTCGTAGACGTCCCTGATCGCGCCGTGCCGGTGCATGGCGGCCTTGGGCGCGCCGGTGGTGCCGGAGGTGTAGAGCCACAGGGCGGGCGAGTCGCGCCAGGTGTCGTACGCGGGCCCGGCCGGCCGCCCCGACGCCGGCAGCTCGGCCCACGACCCGCCGGGCCCGGTCGTGATCAGCGTCTCCGCCTCGGGCGCGGTGGCCAGCGCCGCCCTGGCGACGGGCTCGTACTCGGGGGTCGCCACGATCACCCTGGCCCGCGCGTCACGGATGAGCTCGCCCAGCTCGGCGGCATGGTACATGGTGGACACCGGCACCGCGACCGCGCCCATCCGCATGACGGCCAGGATCGTGACCACGGTCTCCGGCCGGTCGGACATGACGAGCAGCACCCGCTCCTCCGGCATGACGCCGAGGCGGCGCAGCCCGGTGGCGAGGTCGGCGACCTGGGCGGCCAGCTCGGCGTAGGTGAGGGTACCCGCCGGGCCGGTGACCGCGACGTGGCCGCCCCGACCCGCCGCGACCTGGCGCTCGGTGAGATAGACGCTGGCGTTGAACGACTCGGCCGTCATGGGCGTCCCCATCCGCAGGCTGGCGATCGTGACTGAATCTTCTACACAGGAACGCGGCTCCGTCAATGTCGTGTAGTACGGCAGCGGTCAGAGGTGCACGTACTCGTAGTCGAGCGGCCTGCCGTTGATGCCCGAGCGTGGCGGCGCCAGCCAGGCGGCGATCCTGCCGGGCTCGTAGACGGGCCTCATCAACGAGCGTACGTGCTCCTTGTCGGCCGGTGTGGGCAGCCACCGGTCGCGGTGCGCGGCCCACTCCGCCTCGTCCATCACCCGGCCGTCCGGCGCGAGACGGTGCCCGGCGAACACGCCCACCTGGCGGTTGAAGCCGACGTGCGGCAGGTGGAGGACGGGGTCCAGGCCGTGGCCGGTGAGGATGCGGTTCCAGCGGTTCAGGCCGGTCACGCAGTCGGCGACGTACTCGCCGCGCAGGTCCGCGTTGAGCGCCGTCAGCGCGGGCAGCCGTTCCTCCACCACCCGGCCGCCGGACACCCGCGGCACCGTCGCGTACGCGTCGGTGAGCAGGTGGTCGTCCTGGCGCCGCTCCTCCTGCCAGCGGCCCTTGAGCCCGGCGGTGAAGTAGTTGGCCACGTTCGTCGAGGTCTCGCCGCCGAACAGGTCGAGGCTGACGCTGTAGTGGAAGTTGACGTACTTCTGGACCACGTCGAGCGGGATGCCGCCGTACGCCGCCACGTCGTCGGTGTCGTGCTCGCGCATGAGCTGCGCCGTGCGCTCCACCACCCGGTCCACGCCCGTCGTGCCGACGAACATGTGGTGGGCCTCCTCCTTCAGCATGAACTCGCAGGTCCTGCTGAGCGGGTCGAACGCCGACTCCTTGAGCGTGCCGAGCTGGTACTTGCCGTCGCGGTCGGTGAAGTAGGTGAACATGAAGAACGACAGCCAGTCGGGCGTCTCCTCGTTGAAGGCGCCGAGGATGCGCGGGGAGTCCTCGCTGCCGGAGTTGCGCATCAGCAGCGCCTCGGCCTCGTCGCGGCCCGCCCGGCCGAAGTAGGCGTGCAGCAGGTAGACCATCGCCCACAGGTGGCGGCCCTCCTCCACGTTCACCTGGAAGAGGTTGCGCAGGTCGTACAGGGAGGGGGCGGTCAGGCCGAGCCTGCGCTGCTGCTCGACGCTGGCCGGCTCGGTGTCGCCCTGGATGACGATGAGGCGCTGCAACTCCGCGCGGTACTCGCCGGGCACCTGCTGCCAGACCGGCTGTCCCTTGTCCTGGCCGAAGGCGATGCGGCGGTCGGTGTCGCGCTCGGCCAGGAAGACGCCCCAGCGGTAGTCGGGCAGCGCGACGTGGTCGAAGTGCGCCCAGCCGGCCCGGCCGACGGCGACGGCGGTGCGCAGGTAGACGTCCTGGGTGGGCAGGGCGGGGCCCATCTCCGACCACCACTGCAGGAAGCGCGGCTGCCAGGACTCCAGGGCGCGGCGCAGCCTGCGGTCGCCGGCCAGGTCGACGTTGTTGGGGATGCGCTCGGAGTAGTCGATCGACATGTCGCTCTCCCGGCTTCAGGTTCGTTCGCGGTCGTAGACGGGACGGCGGCCGGTGCCGTAGCGGCGCAGGGCGCCTTCGGGGCCGGAGGCGTTCGGGCGGGTGAAGATCCAGTTCTGCCAGGCGGCCAGCCTGCCGAAGATCTTGGTCTCCATGGTCTCGGGGCCCGCGAAGCGGTGGCTGGCCTCCATGCCGGTCAGCGCGTCGGGGCTCAGCGCGGCGCGCTCCTCCAGCGCCAGGCGTACCTCGTCGTCCCAGTCGAGGTCGTCCGGCGCGAACGTGACGAGCCCCAGCTCCAGCGCCTCGGCCGGACCGATGCGGCGGCCCGCCTCCTTCTCCAGCAGGGCCACCTTGGCGGGGTCGGCGAGGAAGCGGGAGGCCAGCCTGGACAGGCCGTTGGCCATGGGGTAGGCGCCGAAGTTGGCGGGCGAGAGCCGCACGGCGGGGGGTTCTTCGGGGTCGTCGAGCATGTACTGACGGTCGCAGGCCAGCGCCAGCTCCAGCAGCGGGCCCGCGAAGCAGCTGCCCGGCTCGATGAGCGCGATCAGGCTGCGGCTGGTGACGTCGAGGCGCTTGAGCGTGCGCTTGAGGTAGTGCCTGATCTCGCCGTACGGCCACGCGTCGCCCGCCGGTTCGGCGGCGAGCACCGCGTCGATGTCGCCCTCCGTCCTGATCACCCAGGTGCCCCGGGCGGGCTCGTCGGTGCGCAGGCGCAGGATCAGGTCGTCGAGTTCCCTGGTCATGCGCAGCAGCCAGCCCTCGTCGCCTTCCTCAGGGCCGCGTACGGTGATCGTCACCCGGTCCCCTTCCGGCTCCGCCGTCACCGTCTCGTACGCGTACCCGTCGGGGTCGAGCGGCGGCAGCGGCACCGGGGCGGCGCCGGCCGGGCGGTCGGAGCGGGCGGCGGCCTCCAGGGCGCGGCGGCGTACGGTCTCCTCGAACCTGCTGGGCGGCGCCACCTCGTCCACCAGCCCCCACGCCACCGCCGTCGCCCCGCGAACGCCCTCGCTGCGGGTGGCGAACACGTCGGCCAGGTCCTTGCGCACGCCCCGCTTGTCGGTCAGCCGGGTCAGCCCGCCGGTGCCGGGCAGCACGCCGAGCAGCGGCACCTCCGGCAGGGACACCGCGGTCGACCCGTCGTCGACCAGGATGATCCGGTCGCAGGCCAGGGCCAGCTCGTATCCGCCGCCGGCCGCGGTGCCGTTGACCGCCGCCAGGTAGGTCTGTCCCGAGTGGAGGGTGGCGTCCTCGATGGCGTTGCGCGTCTCGTTGGTGAACTTGCAGAAGTTCACCTTCCAGGCGTGGGAGGACTGGGCGAGCATGCGGATGTTGGCGCCCGCGCAGAACACCCGGTCGAGGCCGCCCGTGAGGACGACCGCGCGCACCTCGGGGTGCTCGAAGCGCAGGCGCTGGACGGCGTCGTACAGCTCGATGTCCACGCCGAGGTCGTAGGAGTTGAGCTTGAGGTCATACCCCGGGACGAGCCCGCCGGCCTCGTCGACCGCCAGCACGATCCTGGCCAGCGGCGCGTCGATCTCCAGGCGGAGGTGACGGTAGCGGCCTGGGCCGGTGTCGAAGGACACCTGGGGCTGTCCTATCATACCTCAAGTTCAACAATCCGAGCGCTCCCCGTCAAGGTTCTGTAGAACGTCGCGCCGGTCGAGCGCCTGCACCCACTTCACCGCGACCGCCGCCACCTGGATCAGCTCGCCGCGCAGCCGCTGCGGGTCATGCTCGGCGAACGCCTCCATCACCTCCTCGGCCAGGATGTGCCGCCACGTGAGCGCGCCTTCGCGCGCCGCCGCGTCGGTCTCCTCGCGCGCCTCGTCGGCCGCCGCGACCGCGTCGTGGCCGCCGGTGCCGTCGGGCAGCGCCTGCATCCCGAACCGTTCGTCCTGCGCGGCCCGCTCGTCCCGCACCTGCGCGAGCACCCGCGCCAGCGACCCCGGCACCCCCGCGTCCCCATCCTGCTGTCCCATGCGCCTCAGTCTGGCGCAGGTCCATGGGTGGGGCGGTTCATGGGCGGGGTGGGCGGAAGCCGGGGGTGTGGGGTGGGAGGGCGGTCAGGGCGTGGTCGCGGAAGGCGCGGGCGGCCGGGGTGAGGCGGTCGCCGGCCCGCCAGCTCATGCCGATCGTCCTGAACAGCGCGGGCGACAGCGGGATCTCGGTGACGCCGCCCGCGGGCGGCTGCTCGGAACGGGGCAGCACGGCGACGCCGAGCCCGGCCGCGACGAGCCCGCGCACGGTCTCCGACTCCTGCCCCTCGAACGCGATCCGCGGCTCGAACCCGGCCGCCGCGCACAGGTCGTCGGTGATCTGGCGCAGCCCGTAGCCGGGTTCGAGCGTCACCAGCTCCTCCCCCGCCAGCTCGGCGGCCCGCACCCGCCTGCGCGCGGCCAGGCGGTGCGCGGGCGGCACGGACAGCACCAGCTCCTGGTCGGCGATGGGACGGGTGACGAGGTCGGGATCGTTCAGCGGCATCGGGGCGACGAACACGAGGTCGATCTCGCCGTCGCGGAGCGCCCGCAGCATGTCCTGGCGGGAGCCCTGCGCCAGGCTGAAGCGCACGCCGGGGTTGCGCTCGCGGAAGGCGCCGATGAGCGAGGGTACGAGGGTGCGACCGAGCAGGTGCAGGAAGCCGAGCACGATGCGGCCGGTGCCGGGGTCGATCTCCTCGCGCACCTCGCGGGCGGCGGCGGTCACGGCGGTCAGCGCGCGGCTGGAGGCGGCGGCCAGGGTGCGGCCCGCGCGGGTGAGGCGGATGCCGCGGCCCGCCGGCAGTGTGAGCGGGGCTCCGACCAGGTCGGCGAGCGCGGCCAGGCGGCGGCTGGCGGTGGGCTGGGGGATGCCGAGGAGTTCGGCGGCCCTGGTCACGTGGCCGGTCTCGGCGACGGCGGCGAGCAGCGCGAGCGTCGGGGCGAGGCGGGCGGCCAGCCGGTCATCCGATTCATGCGTCACAGTATGAATTCTCGCTCATATCCGTATTAGACGTATCTATCGAGGTTGCCTAGCGTGCAGAGCGTGGCGGTTCTTGAAGCTTCCCCCTCCGTGAACACCCGTCGGGTCAGTACGGCCGTGGCCGCGGCCGGCCTGTCCTCCTTCGCCCTGCTCTACTCGCCGCAGCCGGTGCTGCCGCAGCTCGCGGCGGCGTACGGGCTGGATCCGGGCAGCGCGTCGCTGGCGATCGGGGTGGCCACCGGGTCGCTCGCGGTCGCGGTGCTGCCGCTGGCCTGGCTGGCGGGGAAGGTCGGACGGCGCCGGGTCATCCTGTGGTCGGTGCTGGTGCCCGCGCTGCTCGGCCTGCTGCTGCCGCTGGCGCCGTCGTTCCCCGTGCTGCTGGTGCTGCGGGCCGCTCAGGGGGTGGCGATCGCCGGGTTCGCCGGAGTCGCGGCGGCGTACCTGGCCGACCAGCTCGGCACGGGACGGCTCGCCGGGGCCGTGGGCGCGATGATCGCGGGCAACTCGGTGGGCGGCATGCTGGGCCGGCTCGGCGCCGGGTTCGCGGCCGGCCCGCTGGGCTGGCAGGGGTCCCAGTTCGCCGTCGCGGCGGTGGCCCTGGTGTGCGCGCTCTTCGCCGCCGCCACCCTGCCCGCCACCCTGCCCGCCACGCAGCCCATCACCCTGTCCGCCACTCTGCCCGCCACGCAGTCCATCACCCTGCCCGCCGCCGCCCGTCCCGCCTCCGCCGCCGCTCCTCCTGGACGGGTGCCGGGGCGTACGTGGGTGGTGCTGGGAGTGCCGGTGGCGGTGGGCGCGCTGGGGATGGGGGCGTTCGTGGCCGTCTACAACGCGGCGGGCTTCCGGCTCTCCGCCCCGCCGCTGTCGCTCAGCCCGGCCGCCGCGTCGCTGGTGTTCCTGTCGTACGCGATGGGCACGATGTCCTCGGCCACCGCGGGCCGGCTCGCGTCCCGGCTGGGCCGCACACCCGCGCTGGTGACCGCGCTGGCCGTGACGGTCGCGGGCTCGGCGCTGACCGCCCACTCGTCCCTGGTCGTCATCGCCCTCGGCTTCGCCGTCCTGACCGCCGGCTTCTTCGCCGCCCACGCCATCGCGAACGCCTGGGTCACCGCCGAGGCGCCCCCGCACGCCCGCGGCCGCGCCGCCGGCGTCTACACGCTCTGTTACTACCTGGGCAGCGGCGCGGGCGGCACGACGGGCGCCGTCGTGTACGGCCACGCGGGCTGGCCCTGGCTGATCGCCCTGACCTCGGCCTGGCTCCTCCTGGCCGCGGCGGCCGTCCTCGCCACGCACCGCCTCCACCGCCCGACCGCCGCCTGACCGCCGCCTGACCGCCGCCTGACCTCGACCGGCCGTCCTCAGCGGTGGAAGCGGATGGTCCGCACGGGCACGCCGGTGAACCTGGCCAGCTCGCCGATGCCGAGCGTCTCCTCCCATGAAGGCACTTGAACCTCCACCTGCACCAGGACGCCGGACGGGCCGAGGTGGGAGCGCTCCGGCGCGGACGCCGACGTGGTGCTGTCGGGCCCGGTGGCCGAATGCCTGCTGGTGCCGGCCAGGCGCGTGCAGCCCGCCCGGGTGCACGGCGACCGGGCGCTGCTGCGGCACTGGCTGGATCACACCGTGTTCTGAGTGGGGTCAGAGTTCGACGTGGGTGACGGGGTCGCCGCCGATGCGGCCGCCCGGTAGCGCGTCGAGCCTGGCCATCTCGTCAGGGGTCAGGCTGAAGTCGAACACCTCGAAGTTCTGCCGCATGCGGTCGGTGTCGGCCGACTTGGGGATGGGCACGGCGCCGAGCTGGAGGTGCCAGCGCAGCACCACCTGGGCGGGCGTACGGCCGTGCGCGGTGGCCAGCTCGGTGACCACCGGGTCGTCGAGGAGCTTGAGCCCGAGGCCGAGCGGGCTCCACGACTCGGTGACGATGCCGTGGCCGGCGTGCCAGGCCCGCAGCTCGGTCTGGGTGAAGCCGGGGTGCAGCTCGATCTGGTTGAGCACCGGCCAGACGCCGGTCTCGCCGGCGATCCGCTCGATCTGCGCGGGCGTGAAGTTGGACACGCCGATCGAGCGGGCCAGGCCCTCCTCGCGCAGGCGGACGAAGGCGCGCCAGGTGTCGGCGTACAGGTCGCGGTCGGGCAGCGGCCAGTGGATCAGGTAGAGGTCGACGTAGTCGAGGCCGAGCCGGTCCAGGCTGGCCTCGCAGCCGCGCAGCGCGGCGTCGTAGCCGTGGTCGGCGCCGCGCAGCTTGGTGGTGACGAACACGTCCTCCCGGGGCACGGCCGCCTCGTTCACGGCGGCGCCGACGCCGCGCTCGTTGCCGTAGGCGGCGGCGGTGTCGACCAGCCGGTAGCCCAGCGAGAGCGCGTGCGTCACGGCCTGGCGGGCCTCCTCGTCGTCCATGGGCCAGGTGCCGAGGCCGAGTCGCGGCATGGGACGTCCGTCAGTGAGCATGACAGTCATGGCGGTGTCCCTTCCCCAGGGGCGGGCCGGCCAATCAGCCCTCCAGATAGCGCAGGATCGCCAGCACGCGGCGGCTGTAGCCCGGGTCGCGGGGCAGGTCGAGCTTGTCGGTGATGGCGTTGACGTGCTTCTCCACCGTGCTGAGCGAGACGTGCAGGCGTTCGGCGACGGCGGCGTTGACGAAGCCTTGGGCGAGCAGCCGCAGCACCTCGGTCTCGCGCGGGCTGAGCGTGCTCAGCGGGTCGGTACGGGTGGCGCGGGCCATCAGGCGGCGCACCACCTCGGGGTCGAGCACGGTGCCGCCGGCGCGGACGCGTTCGAGCGAGCCGAGGAACTCGGCCACCTCCGACACCCGGTCCTTCAGGAGGTAGCCGAGCCCTTCCGTGGCGCCGGCCAGGAGGCGGGCGGCGTAGTGCTGCTCGACGTACTGGGACAGGACGAGCACGCCGACGTCCGGCAGGCGTTCGCGGATCTCCAGGGCCGCGCGCAGGCCGTCGTCCTTGTGCCCCGGCGGCATGCGGACGTCGATGACCGCCACGTCGGGCCGGTGGCGCTCGACCGCGTCGAGCAGCGCGGGCGCGTCGCCGACGGCGGCCACCACCTCGTGGCCCGCGTCGGCGAGCAGCCGGGTCAGGCCCTCGCGCAGCAGCACGGAGTCGTCGGCGAGTATCAGGCGCACGGCGGCGCCTTCGGCAGGGTGGCGGTGACGCGGGTGGGGCCGCCGGGCGGGCTGTCGACGGTGAACGTGCCGTCGAGGGCCAGGATCCGCCGGGCCAGCCCGGACAGCCCGCCGCCCGAGGGGTCGGCGCCGCCCCTGCCGTCGTCGGAGATCGCCACGCGCACCGCCTGCTCGTCCTCGTCCAGGACCACCAGGATGTCACGGGCGGCGGCGTGCTTGACGGCGTTGGTGATCGCCTCCCGCGCCACGAAGTAGAGGGCGGTCTCGATGCGGGTGGCGGGGCGGCCGGACAGCCCGTAGTGGACGGTGACCGGCACGCCGGCCCGCTCGGCGGCGCCTTCGAGCGCGGCGCGCAGGCCCAGCTCGTCCAGCGCGGTCGGGTAGACGCGCCAGGCGACGCTGCGCAGCTCGTCGAGGAGGCGGCGCGACTCGGCGTAGGCCTGTTCGACCAGCTCGGCCGTGCGCTCGTGGGCGGGGGTGTGCCGGGCGCGGCCGAGCAGCATGGCGAGGGAGACGCCGCGCTGCTGGACGCCGTCGTGCAGGTCGCGCTCGATCCTGCGGCGCTCGTCGTCCACCGCCTCGACGATGCCGGAGCGGGTGGCGGTCAGCTCGGCGATGCGGGCCCGCATCCGCTCCTGGGCGCTCGGGCCCAGGAAGTACGTGGCCAGCCGCCGTTCGAGCGCGGCCACGCCCAGGATCAGCAGGGCGGACACCGCCAGCAGCACCACCCCGCTGCTCACGCCGAGCATCCCGCTGTCGGTGACCAGGCGGACGCCGGGCAGCTCCAGCGGCACCGGGTCGGACTCGCCCGTGATGAGGGTCCACGTGCCGCCGCCCAGCAGCAGGCAGGTCAGGAACAGCGCGGACGCGGCGGCGTACCCGCCGACGAGGCCGAGGACGGCACGGGCGGTCAGGAACGCGGCCCCGCCCGCGCGCGGCGGCGCGGTCTCGTGCCCGAGCCACCGGGACAGGCGTCCGCGTTCGACCGCGACCAGCCGCGCCACCCCGCGCGCCGCGGCGGGCCGCAGCGCGGGCACGAACCGGGCCGGGACGGCGAGCGCGAGGACGGCCAGCTCGGCCACCCCGAGCGGCACCCCCATGAGAACCCCGGCGAACGCGCGCGCGATCCGGCTGCCTGACACGGGCGTGAAGTCTATGCCGCCGCCCGTGGAACCGGTCATGCGTCGCGGTGGCGCAGGACGGCCCAGCCGGTCGCGAGGGCCGCCGCCGTCCAGGCCAGCAGCCAGGCCAGGCCCTCCCCCGCCGGGTACGGGATGGGTGCGCCGGTCAGGTTGTCGGTGCTGTCCATGAACGCCAGCCCGGCGAACATCGGCATCCGCAGCGAGACGTCCACCGCGACCTGGCTCCCGGTCATGATGAGCAGCAGGGGCAGGCCCATGAGCAGCATGAAC
Source organism: Nonomuraea sp. NPDC049421 (assembly GCF_040677005.1). NCBI lineage: Bacteria > Bacillati > Actinomycetota > Actinomycetes > Streptosporangiales > Streptosporangiaceae > Nonomuraea > Nonomuraea sp. NPDC049421. The sequence goes on along the minus strand of NZ_JBFAQA010000022.1, from coordinate 21,440 downwards.
ACCGCGGAGAGCGTGCCCGCGGCGCTGCGCATCGCGGCGGCGGCGCCGACCGTCATGACGCCGATGAGCGCGTAGTAGCCGCCCATGGCCAGCAGGTCCCAGGCGACCTCGCCGGGCGGCAGCACGACGAGCCCGCCGAACACGTCGATCGACAGCAGGGCGTGGACGGCCGCCGTGGCGACCACCCCCGTCAGGATGCCCGCGAGGACCATAACCGGCGCCACCACCAGCGCCTTGGCGGCCAGCACCATGCCGCGCACGGGCGTGGCCTGGAGGGTGACGCGGATGCCGCCGGAGGCGTACTCGGAGGTGACGGTCAGCATGGCCAGGGCGACCAGCGCGAACTGCGCGAACGACGTGGCCGAGACCACGGCCTCGCTGGCCGTGATGCGCGTGTCCACGCCCTCACGAACGGCCTCGGTCGCGTTCGCCGCGCCCAGCGTCGCGGCGCCGAGCACGGTCAGCACGAACGCGCAGGCCAAACACCACCACGTGCTCCTGACCGACCACACCCTCACCCACTCGGCCGCGACGCTCTGCCCCAGGCCCCGGGGCAGGGCCCGCGGCGACCGGCTCTTCGGCGCGGTCCGGGGAGCGGGGGTCATGCGGCGGCTCCGTATTCGACGCTGCCGGAGGTGAGCTCCTGGTAGACCTGCTCCAGGGACGCCTGTCTGGTGCGGAGTCCGTGCAGCCGGGCGCCCGCCTCGTGCGCCAGGTCGCCGACCTGTTCGATGGTGGCGCCGGTGACCTCCAGCTCGTTCTCGGCGAGCCGGTCCACGGTGAGGCCGGCGGCGCGGAGGCGGCCGGCGAGGTCGGCGGCGTGCGGGGTGCGGACGACCACGGCGGTCATCGAGCTGCTCGCGATGACGTCGGCGAGCGGGGCGTCCACGAGCAGCCGGCCCTTGCCGATCACCACGAGGTGGTCGGCGGTGAGCTGCATCTCGCTCATCAGGTGGCTGGAGACGAACACGGTGCGCCCCTCGGCGGCCAGGGAGCGCATGAGGCCGCGTACCCAGCGCACGCCGTCGGGGTCGAGGCCGTTCACCGGCTCGTCGAACATCAAAACCTCCGGCTCCCCGAGCAGCGCGGCGGCGATGCCGAGGCGCTGGCTCATGCCGAGCGACAGCGCGCCGGCCCTCCTGCGGGCGGCGCCGGTCATGCCGACGGCCTCCAGCACCTCGCCCACCCGCCGCCCGGGGATGCCGTTGCTGCGGGCCAGCGCCGTCAGGTGGGCCTGCCCGCTGCGGCCCGGGTGCACGGCCCGCGCGTCGAGCAGCGCGCCGACCGTGCGCAGGGGGTTCTCGATGCGGTGGTACGGCACGCCGCCGACGAGCGCGGTGCCCGCGGTGGGCCGGTCGAGGCCCAGCACCAGGCGCATGGTGGTGGACTTGCCCGCCCCGTTCGGCCCCAGGAACCCGGTCACCTTCCCGGGCCGCAACTCCAGCGTCAGATCGTCCACGGCGAGCCGATCACCGTAGCGCTTGGTCAAACCCTTGAGACTGATCACGACGCTTCACGCTAGGAGCGCGGCCGGCCCGCGACCATGGGGGCGACCCGCCGACCTCAATGGCGGAAAACCGTAACGGCGGTCAGGTGGTGCGGACGGTGCCCATCCAGTCGGGGGCCTGGCTGAGGAGGGTCTCCAGTTCTTCCAGCAGCGCCTCGCCCACGACGCCGCCCGCTCTGGAGATCTCCTCGGCGCGGCGGCACAGCTCGGCCTCTCTGGCGGCGCCGACCGTGGCGCAGGCGCCCTTCAGGCGGTGGGCGAGGGCGGCCGCCTGGGGCCGGTCGCCGTCGCGGACGGCCTGGCGGAGCTCCTCGAACGTGCGGGACGCGGTCGCCAGGTACGCCCGCGCCACGTCGGCGAGCGCCTCGGCGGACAGCCCGGCCAGCTCGGGAGGCAGCCCGGCGGAGGCGGCCCACTCGGGGATCCTGGCCAGCACGCGCGCCCAGTCCACCGGCTTGGCGAGGTGGTCGTCCATGCCGGCCTCCAGGCAGCGGATGCGGTCGTCCGGCATGGCGGCGGCGGTCATGGCGATGATCGGGGTGTGGACCTCCTCGCGGCTCCTGATCTCCTCGGTGGCGGCGAGCCCGTCGAGCACGGGCAGCTGGCAGTCCATGAAGACCAGGTCGTAGCCGCCGGCGAGGACGGCGCGTACGGCCTGCTCGCCGTCGTCCACCGTCTCGACCGCGTGCCCGGCCTGGCTGAGGACGAGCATCGCCACCTGCCGGCTGACCTCGTCGTCCTCGGCCACCAGGATCCGCGCGCCCCCGGTGGGCCCGCCGGGGGCGACGGCGGGAGCACCACCAGCCGCGCCGTTGGGACAGTCAGCGGTGCCCAGCGCGTTCTCCACGGCGGCGAGCAGCCGGCGGCGGCTCAGCGGGCGGGTGATCGACTGGACGGCGCGTTCCCCGGCAGGGGCGGGCCAGGCGACGCCGGAGCGGCCTGGCGTGACGACCACGATGACGCTGGTGGCCTGGAGCAGCGGGTCGACGAGGATGGCGTGGGCGAGCGAGCGCGGCGTGCCGGGATCGGCGGGGTCGGCGTAGTCCTGCCCCGCGCTCAGGTCGAGGGCGACGACGGCCAGCTCGTACGGCTCCCCGCCCCGCGCCGCGGCCCGCAGCAGCCCCAGGGCGGATTCGACGTCCCTGGTCTCCTCCACGTCGGCCCCCGCCTGGGCGAGGAAACGCGCGGCCAGCGCGCGGTCCTCGGGCCGCTGGTCGGCGATGAGCGCGCGCAGCCCTTCGAGCGCCGCGGCGCCCGGCTCCGACCAGTCGAGGACGTCGACCGGCAGGGTGGCCCAGAACCGGCTGCCGACGCCCTCCACGCTGTCCAGCCCGATGCTGCCGCCCATCAGCTCGACGAGCTGCCTGCTGATGGCCAGGCCGAGCCCGCTGCCGCCGGTCCTGCGCGTGATCGGGGTGTCCACCTGGCGGAAGACGCCGAACACCTTCTCGCGGTCCTGCGGCCCGACGCCGATGCCGGTGTCGGCCACGGCGAACCTGAGCACCACCCGGTCCTGGCCGGGCTCGCCCTCGGAGATCGTGACGTGCAGGTCCACGCCGCCCTGGACGGTGAACTTGAGCGCGTTGCCGACGAGGTTGGTCAGCACCTGGCGCAGCCTGGCGGGGTCGCCGCACACCTGCCTGGGCACGTTCTCGTCGATCCTGAGCGTGAGCCAGAGCCCCTGCTCGTAGGCGTGCGGCGCGAACGGCGCCACTACCTCGTCGCACAGGCGCGGCAGGTCGAACGGCGCGGCCTCGACCTGGAGGTGGCCTGCCTCGATCCTGGACAGGTCGAGGAAGTCGTCGAGCAGGCGCAGCACGTTCTGGGCGGCCTCCTGGGCGGTGGTGGCGTAGTAGCGCTGCTCGTCGTCCAGGCGGGTGTTCATGAGCAGGGAGTTCATGCCGAGCACGCCGTTGATCGGGGTGCGGATCTCGTGGCTGATCTTGGCGACGAACTCAGACTTGGCGCTGGAGGCGCTGAGCGCCTCGTCACGGGCGCCGGCCAGTTCGGCGGCGTACTTGGCGAGGGTGGCCTGGGCGCGGCGGCGGCCCCTGGTGCTGTGGATCTGCAGGCCGAGCCCGATGAGGATGAGCAGGGCGAGCAGGGCGGCGACGGTGAGCACGTTCGTGCGCAGCCGCTCGGCGGAGGCCAGCGCCTCGGCGGCGACCACCTCGGCGGTGACGGTCCAGCCGATGCCGGGGATGGGCTCGGACGCCGACAGCACGACGCCGTCGATGCCGCGGTACTCGCCGCTCCACGCCTGCCCGTTGAGCGCGTCGTCGACGCGGGGGTCCTCGCGCAGGGAGGTCAGGGCGTTCAGCTTCTTGCTGGGGTCGTCGGCGACGAGCACGCCGGCCTTGTCGGTGATGAGCAGCCGGATGTCCTGGGCGTCGGCGGCCTTCTCGGCGAACTGCTGGATGGCGTCGAGGCTGTAGACGACGGCGAGCATGCCGACCATGCCCACCCCGTCGGCCGAGGGGATGGGCGCGGCCACGGCGACCGCTCTGGACACGTCGCGCATGGTCGGCGTGTACGCCTGCGAGACGTAGGCGACGCGCTGGTCGCGTACGGCGCGGTACCAGTCGGTGCTGCTGATGTCCTGGGGCAGCACGACGGGCGGTTCGACGCCGAGCATCTTGCCCTCGGGCGAGATCATGACGAGGCCGCTGACGCCGTCGCGCATGCCCTGCAGCTCGGTGAGCCAGCCGCCGAGGGTGCCGGGAGCGGTCTTCTTGACGGCCTCGCGGACCTGGGGCCGCTGGGCGAAGGCGGTGACGAGCTGCTTGAGCGAGTCCATCTGCTGTTCGACCACGACCCGGCTGACCGAGGCGGTGGTCTTGACGCGGTCGCTGACCTCGCCTCTGACGGCCTGCTCCGACAGGGAGATGCTGGAGGAGGTGAGCAGCGCCAGGGGCAGCAGACCGAGCAGCGTCCACAAGGCGGTCACCGCGAGCAGCCATCGCACGGGCGTCCGTCCCTCCCCCCACTCTTTGGGGTAAAGACTAGGAGGGATCCGGCGTTCGCGCCGGTTCCAGCTGAGCAGAACGAGCAAAAGTCGATCTTTTCTGATAAAACCCGCCTAAGCTGCAGTGATCGACCAGATTGACGAGGAGCGTGGCGATGCCTGAGCTCAGGGACATCACCGTTCTCATCGTGGACGACGATCCCGTCGTCACTGCCGCGCTGCACGCCCAGGTGAACAGGGTGCTCGGGTTCAGGGTCGTGGGCATCGCCCACACCGGCCACGCCGCCCTGGCCGCCGCCGCCCGCTTCGCGCCGCGGCTCGTCCTGCTCGATCTGCACCTTCCGGATATGCCCGGCTTAGAGGTGGCGCATCGCCTGCGCCGGCCCGAGCAGCCGCCCGCCGACGTCATCGTCGTCTCGGGCCGCAAGGAGTCGGCCACCGTACGCGCGGCGATCCAGCGCGGCGCCCTCTACTACCTGGTCAAACCCACCAGGGCGGGCACCCTGGAGCAGACCCTGCTGCGCTACGCCGCCACCGTCGAGCAGCTGGAGTCGGGCGGCCGCTTCGCCGAGCAGCAGGAGATCGACCGCGTCTTCCGCTCGATGCACCTCGACCCGGCCTCCCGCCCGAAGAGCATCTCGGCGGCGACCGAGCAGGCGGTGCTGGACGCGCTGTCGGAGGTCGAGGAGGACGCCTCCGCGCACGAGCTGGCCGGCATGATCGGGGTCAGCAGGGCCACCGCCCGCCGCTACCTGGAACACCTGGCCGACCGCGGGCTGGTCGAGGGCCGGCCGCGCTACGGCCCGACGGGACGGCCGCAGCACCGGTACCGCGTCCGATGAGAGGACTGCGCGCCTTACTCGCGGCGATGCTCCTCTGCGTGGCGACGGCGGGCTGCGGCGAGCCCGGCCCGTTCCCCGAGGACTCGACGATGGCGCGCATCAGGGAGCGCGGCGTGCTCACCGTGGGCACCAAGTTCGACCAGCCGATGTTCGGCTACAAGGACCCGGTCAGCGGGCGCATCACCGGGTTCGACGCGGAGATCGCCCGGCTCATCGCCAAGGACCTGACGGGCAGCGAGCGCAACATCCGGTTCGTGGAGACCGTCTCACGCGAGCGGGAGAACTTCATCACCCAGGGCCTGGTGGACCTGGTGGTGGCGACGTACTCGATCACGCCGGCGCGGGCGACGCTGGTGTCGTTCACCGACCCGTACTACTACGCCGGGCAGGACCTGCTGGTCAGGGCCGGCGACATGACGATCAACCAGGTCTCCGACCTGAAGGGCAAGACCGTCTGCACGGCCAAGGGCTCGACGTCGGTCGACCGGCTGCGCTCCACCGTGCCGGAGGCGGACCTGGAGATCGTGGACGCGTACAGCATCTGCGTGCCCGCCCTGGTGTCGGGGCGGGTGGACGCGATCAGCACCGACGACACGATCCTGCTCGGGCTGCTGGCCCAGCATCCCGACACGCTGCGGATGGTCGGCAAGCCGTTCGGGCGCGAGCCGTACGGGATCGGCATCCGCAAGCAGGACGCGGCCTTCCGCGACTACCTGAACGGGCTGATCGCGCGCTGGCTGCGCGACGGGCAGTGGGACCGCGCCTTCATGGCCACGATCGGGGTCACCGGCACGACCTCGGCGTCGTCCCGACCGGCGAACCGTTGAACTAAACGATCATAAGCCGCTTCGCGGCACGTCCCGCTCCTTACGGTTACGCCAACGCTGACCGAGACAAGGAGCGTGACGCATGAGCCACGCGGACCTGATCGTGTTGGACCGGGTCAACAAACGCTTCGGCGACCACCACGTGCTCAGGGACGTCGACCTGACCGTGCAGCAGGGCGAGGTCGTGGTGGTCATCGGCCCGTCAGGGGCGGGCAAGTCGACCCTGTGCCGGGCGATCAACCGGCTGGAGACCATCGACTCCGGCACGATCACCCTCGACGGCACCCCGCTGCCCGCCGAGGGCAAGGCGCTGGCCAGGCTGCGGGCCGAGGTCGGCATGGTGTTCCAGTCGTTCAACCTCTTCGCGCACAAGACCGTCCTGGACAACGTCGTCCTCGGTCAGGTGCACGTGCTGAAGCGGCCGAAGGCGGAGGCCGTGCGCAAGGCCCGCGAGCTGCTCGACCGGGTCGGCATCGGCTCCCAGGCGGACAAGTACCCGGCGCAGCTGTCCGGCGGGCAGCAGCAGCGGGTCGCGATCGCCCGGGCGCTGGCCATGGATCCGAAGGCGATCCTGTTCGACGAGCCCACCTCGGCGCTCGACCCGGAGATGGTCAACGAGGTGCTGGAGGTCATGACGGCGCTGGCCCGCGAGGGCATGACCATGGTCGTCGTCACCCACGAGATGGGCTTCGCCCGCCGCGCCGCCGACCGGGTCGTGTTCATGGCGGACGGCCAGATCGTCGAGCAGGACTCCCCCGCCGCCTTCTTCGGCGCGCCCAGCAGCGACCGCGCCCAGTCCTTCCTCGCCAAGATCCTCACCCACTAAGGAGTCGTCATGTTCGGCAGATCCCTTCTCACGGTGTTCGTCCCGGTGGTCGCCGTCGTCGCCGCCGCCTCCGGGTGCGGTGGCGGCTCCGAGACCTACGCCTCCGTCGTGGACAAGGCCAAGAACGACAAGAAGCTGGTCATCGGCGTGAAGGCGGACCAGCCCGGGCTCGGGCTGCGCACCCCCGACGGCGCCTTCACCGGCTTCGACATCGAGGTCGCCAAGTACGTCGCCAGGCAGCTCGGCGTCGAGGAGAAGGACATCACGTTCAAGGAGACCGTCTCGGCCAACCGGGAGGCCTTCCTGGAGCAGGGCCAGGTCGACATGGTCGTGGCCACGTACTCGATCACCGACGCCCGCAAGCAGAAGGTCTCCTTCGCCGGGCCGTACTTCGTGGCCGGGCAGGACCTGCTGGTCAGGTCCGACGAGGGCGCGCTGACCGGGCCTGAGACGCTCAACGGCAAGAAGCTCTGCTCGGTCGCCGGCTCGACCCCGGCGCAGAAGGTCAAGGAGGAGTACGCCAAGGAGGTGCAGCTGCAGGAGGAGCGCACGTACTCGGCGTGCGTGGACCGGGTGCTCGGCGGCCAGCTCGACGCGATCACCACCGACAACGTCATCCTGGCCGGCTACGCCGCGCAGCACACCGGCAAGCTCAAGGTCGTCGGCAAGCCGTTCAGCACCGAGAAGTACGGCATCGGCCTGAAGAAGGACGACACCGCGGGCCGCAAGGCGGTCAACGACGCGCTGGAGAAGATGTTCTCCGACGGCAGCTGGACCCAGGCGCTGCAGGCCAGCGTGGGCGCCTCCGGGTTCGCCGTGCCGCAGGCCCCGCAGCTCGAGCGGTACTGAGGCCCGATGGACGCGTTGCTGACCGAGGGCGGCACGATCGTCGCCGCCTTCTGGATGACGGTGCGGCTGACGGCGGTCAGCGCGCTCGGCTCGCTGGTGCTGGGCACGCTGCTGGCCGCCATGCGGGTGGCGCCGCTCGGCTCGCTGCGCGCCGCCGCCACCGCGTACGTGACCGTGGCCCGCAACACCCCGCTCACCCTCGTGCTGCTCTTCACCGGCCTCGGGGTGGGCGCGAACCTGGGCCTTGAGCTGTCCGACGACATCGCCACCAACAACTTCTGGCTCGCCGTCATCGGGCTGACAGCCTACACCTCGGCGTTCGTCTGCGAGGCGCTGCGCTCCGGGCTCAACACGGTGCCGGTCGGCCAGGCGGAGGCGGCCCGCTCGCTGGGGCTCGGCTTCGTCAGGACACTGGCGCTGATCACGCTGCCGCAGGCGTTCCGCGCGGTGGTGGCGCCGCTCGGCAGCATCCTCATCGCGCTCACCAAGAACACCACGATCGCGCTGGTGGTGGGCGTCGCCGAGGCGTCGGTGCGGATGCGCGAGCTGATCGAGACGTACGGGGACCAGGTGATCGAGATCTTCCTCGGCTTCGCGGCCGGGTTCGTGCTGCTCTGCCTGCCGATGGGGTTGTTGTTCGGCTGGTTGTCGCGGCGGCTGGCGGTGGCCCGATGAGCGCGTACACCACGCTCTACGAGACTCCCGGCCCGCGCGGCGTGCGGCGCAACCGGATGCTGACCGGTGTCGTCGCGCTGGCGCTGCTGGCCGTGGCCGCCTTCGTGTACGTCCGGTTCGACGCCAAGGACCAGTGGGCCGCCGAGAAGTGGACGCCGCTGCTGCGCGCCGACGTGTGGGCCACGTTCATCCTGCCGGGGCTGGCCGGCACGCTGTCGGCGGCGGTCGTCGGCGTGGTGCTGGCCGGGCTGTTCGGGCTGGTCTTCGCCACCGCGCGGCTGTCGGAGCACACGTGGGTGCGGGTGCCGGCGGCGGTGGTGGTGGAGTTCTTCAGGTCCGTGCCGCTGCTGCTGCTGATCTTCTTCGCGTTCTTCGGCTCGTACGTGCTCATCGGCGTCAACATCTCGGCCTTCGCCGCCGTCGTGTTCGGCCTCACCCTCTACAACGGCTCGGTGATCGCCGAGATCGTCCGCGCCGGGGTGCTGAGCCTGCCCAAGGGGCAGCGGGAGGCGGCGTACGCGGTGGGCATGCGCAAGGGGCAGGTGATGCGGCTCGTGCTGCTGCCCCAGGCGCTCAAGGCCATGATGCCCGCGCTGGTCAGCCAGTTCGTGGTGCTGCTGAAGGACTCGGCGCTGGGGCTGATCGTGGGCTACGACGAGCTGGTGGACCGGGGCCTGAACGGCATCGCGGCGAACTTCTCCAACGTGATCCCGGCGGCCATCCTCATCGCGGCCATCTTCATCGTCATCAACATGGCGCTTGACCGGCTGGCGCAGCGGCTCGGCGCACGCGCCAGGACCGCCTGACCGGGGGCCACGGGGGCGAGGCCCGTGGGGAGGGTCGATGGGGACGGCATGAAATGTGTAGAAAGATGCCATGCCTATTCCCCCCGGCCCGTTCACCGGGCGCACCCTCGCCCAGCTCGCCCAGGACCTGCGCGACCGCCGTACCACCTCGACCGACCTCACCGAGCAGGCGCTCGGCGCCGCCGCCGCGCTCGATCCCGGGCTGAACGCGTTCGTCACCGTGGACGGGACCGGCGCCCTGGAGGCGGCCAAGGCGGCGGACGCCGAGCTGGCGGCGGGGCTCGACCGGGGGCCGCTGCACGGCGTACCGGTGGGGGTCAAGGACCTCATCGAGGTGGCCGGGCTGCCCGCGACCATGGGCTCGCGGCACTTCGCCGGGTACGTCCCCTCCCGGGACGCCGCCTGCGTGGCGCGGCTGCGGGAGGCCGGGGCGGTGATCGTGGGCAAGACGACCACCCACGAGTTCGCGTACGGGCCGACCGGCGACCGCTCCGCCAACGGGGCCTCGCGCAACCCGCACGACCCCTCGCGCATGTCGGGCGGCTCCAGCGGCGGCAGCGGCGCCGCCGTCGGCGCGGGCCTCGTGCCCTTGGCTCTGGGCACCGACACGGGCGGGTCCGTCCGCATCCCGGCCGCTCTGTGCGGGGTCGCCGGGTTCAAGCCCGCGTACGACGCCATCCCGGCGGACGGGGTCTTCCCGCTGTCGCGCTCCCTCGACCACGTGGGCGTGCTGGCCGGCGACCCGGAGAGCTGCCTGATCGCCTACCTCGCCCTGACCGGCGCCGACGCGCCCGCTCCGGTGGCGCCGGCCCGGGTGGCGTGGCTGGACGCGAGCGACCTGTTCGAGGGCGATCCCGAGGTGGTGGCGGCGGTCCGCGCGGCGGCGCGGGCAGTGGCACAGGCGGAGGCCGGAGCGGCGGAAACGGCGGCGGGTGAGCCGGCCGAGGTGCGGCTTCCTGGCGGGTTCGCCGAGGAGGTGCTGCGGACGTACCGGGCGATCCAGTCGTGCGAGGCGGTCGCCGTGCACGCGGACCGGATGGAGACGGCGCCCGAGCTGTTCGGCGAGGAGGTGCTGGAACGGCTGCGCGGCGCCGCGCAGGTGCCCGGATGGAGCTACGTGCGGGCCCTGGAGTCCAGGGAACGGCTGGCGGCGGCCGCGGACGGGCTGTTCGCGCGGCACGACGTGCTCGCGCTGCCCACGGCGGCGGTCACCGCCCCGCTCGTCGACGAGCGCGAGGTGACGCCGGCGGGGCGGCCCGTGCCCGTCGGGGTCGCGCTGCTCTCCCTGACCTGCCCGTGGAACGTGCTTGGCCTGCCCGCCCTGACCGTCCCGGCCGGCACGGTCGCCGGCCTCCCGGTCGGCCTCCAGCTCCTCTGCCGCCCCGGCGACGAGCCCCTGCTCTTCGCGACGGCGAGCCGCCTGCGGGCCTGACCGCGAGGGGGTCAGCGGTGGGCGGTGCCGGAGTCGATGGCCTGGACGATGCCGGTGTCGAGGCCGGTGTCGTAGCCCGTGCGGAACGCCGTCCCGTACGCCTGGTCGCCGATCGCCGCGCGGGCCTGCCGCTCGCAGCGCGTACGGGCCTCCACCCACTCGTGGATGCCGATCTGGGCCCGCCCGATCGTGTCCCACACCTGCTGGGCGAGACCCAGCAGGCGGGCGGCCGGCTCACCCTGCCCTGACGCGGCCGCGGCGCAGGCCAGCACGTCGAGCGCGAGCGCGATGCCGATGCTGTCGTGCAGCCGGTGCTTCAGCTCCAGGGACGCGCGGGCGTACCGCTGGGCCGGCTCGTAGCGGCCGAGGGTCAGCTCGGCCTGGGCGCGGAAGAGGTCCGCGTAGGCGCGCATCCAGCGTTCGCCGTGCTCGTCGCACTCGGCGCACAGCTCCTCCAGCGCCCTGATCGCGTCCTCGATGCGGCCCTGCGCGGTGTGCACGTGGCACTGCCCGAGCCTGGCCAGCATCGTCGGCAGGTCCAGCCCCTGCTCCGGCCGGTGCACCGCCACGAGGCTGTCGGCCAGCGCGAGGGCGAGCGGGAGGTCGCCCCTGATGGTGGCCGCGGCCATCACCATGGCCTGCGCGGCGAGCGCGGCCGGGGCGTCGCCGAGCTCCTCGGCGACCCCGGCGCACTCGGTGGCCCACGCCATGCCGGCGTCGGCGTCGCCCTGCACGATGAGGGTCAGGGCGCACACCCACAGGGCGCGGCTGCGTACGGCGCTCGGCTCGGTGTCGAGCTCCAGCGCGCGCTCCAGGTAGTGCTGGCCCTCGCGCAGGAAACCGCACGGGTACCAGAAGAACCACAGGGCGGCGGCCAGCTCCAGCGCGCCGTGGTCGCCGGGGGTGGACAGGCTGAAGTCGAGGGCGATGCGCAGGTTCTCGTGCTCGGCGGTCGTGCGGTCGTTCCAGGAGACCTGGTCGGGGCCGAACCAGGCGGCGTCGCCCTGGCGGGCCATCGCCAGGTAGTGGTCGCGGTGGCGGCGGCGCAGCTCGTCCTGCTCGCCGAGGGCGCGCAGCCAGCCGGCGCCGTACTCGCGGATCGTGTCCAGCATCCGGTAGCGCTCGCCGCCGCCCGTGGGGGCCCAGATGAGGATCGACTTGTCCACCAGGCCCGCCAGCAGGCAGGGGATGGCGTCGGCGGGCAGCAGCCGGTCCGCGCACACCTCGATCACCGCCCGGTCGTCGAAGCTGCCCGCGAACACCGAGGCCCGCGCCCACAGCAGCCGCTCCCCCGGGTCGCACAGCTGGTGGCTCCACCCGATCGCGGTGCGCAGCGCCCGGTGCCAGGGCGGGTCGGCTCCCGGCAGATCGTCGTCGGCGTCGCCCAGCAGCGCGAAGCGGTCGTCGAGCCGCTCGCACAGCTCGGCGACGCCCAGCCTGGGGAGCCGGGCCGCGGCCAGCTCGATCGCCAGGGGCAGGCCCTCCAGGTGGCGGCAGATGCGTACGAGCCGGTGGCGGTTGCCGTCCGTCACCTCGAAGCCGGGGACGACGGCGGCGGCCCGCTCGGCGAGCAGCTTCACCGCCTCCTGCGGGCCTTCGCCGCGCGCGTCGGGCACGGGCAGCGGCTCGATGATGAGCGCCTGCTCGTCGGGGACGTCCAGCGGGCGGCGGCTGGTGGCGAGGATCGTCAGCCGGGGCGCGGCGTCCAGCAGCGCGCGTGCGGTCCGCGCGCAGTCGTCGATGAGATGCTCGCAGGTGTCGAGGACCAGGAGGAGGTGGCGGTCGGCGAGATACTCGCTGAGCACCTCCATCATCGGCCGTGTCGTCCGGTCCGCCAGGGGCAGCGCCTCCGCGATCGTGTACGGCAGCAGCGCGCCCTGGTCGAGCGCCGACAGCGGGATGTACCAGGCGCCGTCCGCGTACCCCGGCCGCATGCGGGCGGCGGCCCTGAGCGCCAGCCTGGTCTTGCCGACGCCCGCGGCGCCGGTCAGCGTCACCATGCGGAACTCACGGCACAGCCGTCGGATCCTGGCCAGCTCGCCGCGCCGGCCCACCAGGCTGGTCATCTCCGGCGGCAGATTGCCGGCCGGCCGCCCACCCATCGTCATCAACCTCACCCGTCCGGCTCGCTCCGCCGCATTCGGTGACAGCAGCTTGCCGGACCCGCAGTGCATCCGCCACGAAAAGTGAGAAAGTGACTACCCACCAGCTCCACCACCGCCACCCCCGCAAACCCCCACCACTCCCCCACTCAACCAAGGACAAGAACCCCAGCCCTCCCCCTTCGCACAACCCGGACACCCGTCCAACCGCACGCGCCACCCCTCAGCCCTTCCTCGCAGAGCGCCGGACGGTGGGCGGGGCTCACTCCCGGCGGCGTCCCTCAGCGCCAGTGCCGCCGCACACAGCACTGCCGCAACGCCTCATAAGCGGGGCTGATCGGGGTGGGTTTCGGTCAGGGGGTGCGAGGGTGGGAGCTATACACGCAACCAAGCGCTTGCTACGCTCCGCCCATGGTGTCCACGATCGTCTGGGGTACCGGCAACATCGGGCGCGCCGCCATTCGCGCCGTCGCCGCTCATCCCGCGCTCACGCTGGCCGCCGTCCTCGTTCACGATCCGGGCAAGGCCGGGCGGGACGCGGGCGAGCTGGCCGGGCTCGGCCGCCGCCTCGGCGTCGCGGCCACCACCGACGTCGACGCGGTGCTCGGCGCGGCCCCCCGGGCCGTCGTGTACGCCGCCTCCGGCGACCTGCGTCCGAATGAGGCCCTGGAGGACGTGGTCAAGGCGGTCAGGGCGGGCGCCGTGGTCGTGACCCCGTCCCTGTACGCCCTCTACGACCACCGCAACGCCCCGCCCGAGGTCCGCGAGCCCCTGCTGAAGGCGGTGGCCGAGGGCGGCGGGTCGCTGTTCGCCTCGGGCGTGGATCCCGGCTGGGCCAACGACGTGCTGCCGCTGCTGGTCAGCGGCCTGGCCGCGACCGTGGAGACCGTACGCTGCCAGGAGATCTTCGACTACTCCACCTATGACCAGCCGGACTCGGTCCGCTACCTGGTCGGCATGGGCCAGCCGATGGACTACGAGCCCCCGATGCTGGCGCAAGGCGTCCCGTCGATGGTGTGGGGCGGCCAGATCAGGCTGATGGCCCGCGCGCTGGGCGCCGAGCTCGACGAACTCCGCGAGCACGTCGAACGCCGCCCGCTCGACGAGACGATCACGACGGCCACGATGGGCACGTTCGAGAAGGGCACGCAGGGCGCGGCCAGATTCGAGGTGCAGGGCGTGGTCGGCGGCGCGCCACGCATCGTGATCGAGCACGTCACCCGCATCCACCCGGCGTGCGCCCCCGACTGGCCGGTCCCGCCGGGCGGCGTGGGCGCGCACCGCGTGATCGTCGAGGGCCGCCCGCGCATCGAGGTCACGCTGGAGGCCACCGACGAGGACGGCAACCAGTCGGCGGGCGGCAACGCGACCGCCGTGGGCCGCCTGGTGGGCGCCATCGACTGGCTCGTGGCCGCCGCCCCCGGCCTGTACGACGCGCTCGACGTCCCGCTACGCCCGGTCCCCGGCAAGCTCGGAGGTACGCGATGAGGATCGACATCCCGGCGGGCAAGGACGCCATCGAGTACGTCTGGGGCGAGATGATCCCCGGCATCGGCCCCGCCGCCGCCCGCTTCTCGCTGGCCGTCTACGCCCACACCACGCTCGGCCTGCGCGAGTTCGAGGCGGCCAGGCTGCGGGTCGCCCAGATCAACGGCTGCGCGTTCTGCCTGGACTGGCGGACCGAGCGGGACGGCGAGAAGGTCGAGGACGACTTCGCCGACGCGGTGACGAACTGGCGCACCACCACGGCCTTCGACGAGCGCACCCGCCTGGCCGCCGAGTACGCCGAGCGCTACGCCCTCGACCCCCACGGCCTGGACGAGGAGTTCTGGGCCAGGATGACGGCGAGCTACGGCCAGGCGGAGATCGTCGAGCTGAGCATGTGCCTCGGCTCCTGGCTGGCGTTCGGCCGGCTCAACCACGTTCTGGGCCTGGACACCGTCTGCCGGCTGCCCGGCGGCGCGTCGCCCGCCCACCGGCCGGAAGCGAGGCAGGCACCATGAGCATCACCCGTCGCGGCTTCATCGCCGGCACCGGCTCCCTGGTCGGAGCCGCCGCACTCGGCGTCCACGCCTCGCCGGCCCGCGCGATCCCCTCCGGCGCGCGGGTCCAGGTCCTGGTCATCGGCACCGGCTATGGTGGCTCGGTGGCCGCGCTGCGCCTGGCCCAGGCGGGCGTGGACGTCCACATGGTGGAGATGGGCATGGCCTGGGACACGCCGGGCACCGACGGCAAGATCTTCTGCAACACGCGGGAGCCGGACTACCGCTCGTACTGGCTGCGCACGCGCACCAAGGCCCCGCTCAACTACTTCCTCGGCTTCCCGCTCGACCGCGCCATCCCGAAGCACACCGGCGTGCTGGACGCCGAGGAGTTCGCCGGCATCACCGTCTACCAGGGCCGCGGCGTCGGCGGCGGCTCGCTGGTGAACGGCGGCATGGCGGTCACCCCCAGGCGCGAGAACTTCGCCTCTGTGCTGCCCACGGTGAACGCCGGCGAGATGTACTCCGTCTACTACCCGCGCGCCAACGCCGCGCTCGGCGTGGGCACGATCGACCCGGCCTGGTTCGACACCACGCCCGCCTACCAGTACGGCCGGGTGGGCCGCAAGCACGCCCAGCGCTCCGGCTTCCCGTTCGTGTTCGTGCCGGACGTCTACGACTGGGACTACATGAAGCAGGAGGAGGCGGGCACGGTGCCGAAGTCGGCGCTGGCCGGCGAGATCCTCTACGGCAACAACCACGGCAAGAAGTCGCTGCAGCGCACGTACCTGGCGCAGGCCAAGGCCACGGGACGGGTCACGGTGTCGCCGCTGCACCAGGTCACCTCGGTCGCCCCGGCGCCCGGCGGCGGCTACACGGTGCTCATCGACCAGCTCGACACGAGCGGGAACGTGGTGGCGGCCAAGACCGTGACCGCCACCCGGGTGTTCTTCGCGGCCGGCAGCGTCGGCACGAGCAAGCTGCTGGTCAGGCTGAAGGCGACCGGCGCGCTGCCGGCCCTGAACGGCGAGGTCGGCAAGGGCTGGGGCGACAACGGCAACGTCATGTGCGGCCGGGCCAACCACTTGTGGGACCCGACCGGCAGCCTGCAGTCGGCGATCCCGTGCTGCGGCATCGACAACTGGTCGGCCGGGGGCGCGTTCGCCGAGGTCGCGCCGCTGCCGACCGGCATCGAGACGTGGGCCTCCTTCTACCTGTCGATCACGAACAACCCGCATCGGGCGCAGTTCACCTGGAACGCGGCGGCCGGGAAGGTCGAGCTGAGCTGGCAGGCCGCCTGGAAGCAGCCGTCCATCGACATGGCGAAGACGATCTTCGACAAGATCAACGCCAAGGAGGGCACGATCTACCGGACGGACCTGTTCGGCGTCTACAAGATCTGGGGCGACCACCTCACGTACCACCCGCTGGGCGGCGCCGTGCTCGGCCGCGCCACCGACAACTACGGCCGCCTGACCGCCTACCCCGGCCTGTACGTCATCGACGGCGCGCTCATCCCCGGCAACACGACGGTCAACCCGTTCGTCACCATCACGGCCCTCGCCGAACGCAACATCGAGCACATCATCGCCACCGACCTCTGATCCACACGTCAGCTCGACCAGTCCACGATGCGGGCGTCGGCGCGGAAGCGGAGCGCCGGATCGGCGTAGCGGGCCTCGCGGACGGCGTACAGGGCGGCGTACAGGGCGTCCACGCCGGCCCGCTGCAGGTCGTAACCGGCGGCCATCGCCGAACGCAGCAGGTCGCGCAGCCGGCGCAGGTCGGCCTCGCGCCCGGCGCCCGGCCGGTGTGATCGCCCCGCCATGCCTGCGGACGTTACGGACGGCCCGTTTCCGTGCCATTCCCGAACCGTTTCCGGCGCGTAACCCGCGACGCGACAGGCCGCCGCTCCCATACCGCCTCCCCTTCCCGCTGTCTTGCGGCAGGACGGTAGGAAGGGGGTGTTGCGCGGCCATGACCACCGGACTCACCACCCCATGCGCCCGCCTACGCGGCCGAGCCGGACCCGCCGGTGCCAGCGGGCAGGTCCTCACCTCGGGTAGGCGCCGCCGTCCACGCTGATCACCTGGTCGGTGAGGTAGCCGTTGCGGAGGACGGCCATGGCGAGGTCGGCCACCTCCTCAGGCCGCCCGAAGCGGCCCACCGGCAACCGGCCAGGCTCGGCGCCGGCCGGGAGCATGGCGGTGTCCGCGATCAGGGCGGGCGCCACCGCGTTCACCGTCACCCCGTCCGCGGCCACCCGCGGCGCCAGGAAGTGCACCAGCCCGTGCAGCCCCGCCTTGGACGCCGCGTAGTGCGGCCCCACGATCCCGCCGGTGAACCCGGCCACCGACGACACGAACAGCACCCGCCCGAACCCCCGCGCCGCCATCCCCGGCGGCGACCGACTCCGCGACGAGTTGCCCCGCCTCGGCGGCGCGGCCTCCGTACGCGAAGACCGTGCGCACCCCCGCGGCGATCAGCCGGCGCCCGAGCGCCTGCCCGATGCCGCCGGACGCCCCCGTCAGCAGCGCCACCCGCCCGTCGAGCTCATCCATGATCCCTCCTCACTCCCTCCGTGATACCCCGCCACAGGTCCGTGCCCGTACGGAGTTCGCTGGTTACAGTGAGGCGGTGAGCCACGATCGGCACGGCCTGGCCATGACGGGCGCCAGCGCGGCGGCGGTACGCCACTACGACCGCGCGATCGACGAGCTGCTGCACTTCAGGGCCGAGGTCGACGCCGAGGCCGGCGCCGCCGTGGCCGAGTCACCCGGCTTCCCGATGGGGAACGTCCTGGTGGCCTACCTCGGGCTGCTGACCACCGAGGTGGAGGACGCGCGGACGGCGCGGGCCAGGTTCGGGGCGTTCCTGCGCAGGACCGAGGGCGCCGACCTGCTGCCCAGGGAGCGCGCGCACGTGGCGGCGGTGCTGGCGCTGCTCGACGGCGACTTCCTGGCCTGCGGCTCGCTGCTCGCCGAGCTGACCGCCGAGCATCCGCGTGACGCGCTGGCCCTCGCGGTCGGCCACCAGATCGACTTCTTCACCGGCGACGCCCGCATGCTGCGCGACCGCGTCGGCGGCGCGCTCAACGCCTGGCCGCGGGACGACCCGCACTTCGGTCACCTGCTCGGCATGTACGCCTTCGGGCTGGAGGAGTGCGGGCACCACGACAGGTCGGAGGAGGCAGGGCTGCGGGCGGTCGAGCTGAACCCGCGCGACGTGTGGGGCATCCACGCGGTGGTGCACACGTACGAGGAGCAGGGCAGGTTCGGCACGGGCCTGCGTTACCTCGACGCGCGGCTGCCCGACTGGTCCAGGGGGACGTTCTTCAACGTGCACACCTGGTGGCACTACTGCCTGTACGCGCTGGAGAGCGGCGACCTGCCGCGCGTGCTGTCGATCTACGACGCGGTGCTCGCCGACGGTCAGTCGTGCCTGGAGCTGCTCGACGCCGCCGCGCTGCTGTGGCGGCTCCACCTGGAGGGCTCCGACCAGCACGAACGCTGGCAGGCGCTGGCCGACCGGTGGCCGGCGCGGGTGGCCGAGCCGTTCTACGCGTTCAACGACATGCACGCGGTCATGTCGTACGTCGGCGCGGGGCGGATCGGCGAGGCGGACAAGCTGCTGGCCGAGCGCGAGGCGTACGTGACCAGGCCACGGCCAGGGGTCACCAACCACGGCATGACGTTGCGGGTGGGGCTGCCGGTGTGCCGGGCGATCGTGGCGTTCGGGCGCGGTGATCATGACGCGGTCGTGGACCTGCTGTGGCCGATCAGGCACCGGATCGCCGAGTTCGGCGGCAGCCACGCGCAGCGCGACGCCGTGCAGCGCACGCTGCTGGAGTCGGCCCTGCGCGCGGGGCGGCGCGACCTGGCCAGGGTGCTGGTGAGCGAGCGGATCAGCCTGCGGCCGTGCAGCCCGTACAACTGGCTCAAGCAGGCGGCGCTGGCCGACGCGGTCGGCGACGGCGCGGCGGCGGCCGTGGCGCGGGTGCGCGCGGCCGACCTGGCCCGCACCGGCGGAGCCGCCGGAACTGTCGGGCCCGTCGAGTAGGTTTCAAGTCATGGAACGCCAACTCACCCTGATGGTCGTGCACGCCCACCCCGACGACGAGTGTCTCAGCACCGGCGGCATCCTCGCCCGCTACTCGGAGGAGGGCATCCGCACGGTCCTCGTCACCTGCACCAACGGCGAGCAGGGCGACGGCGCGGGCGGCGTCAAGCCGGGCGACCCCGGCCACGACGACGCGGCGGTGGCCGTCCAGCGGCTCGGCGAGCTGCGCGAGTCGGTCGCCCACCTCGGCGTCGAGCACCTGGAGCTGCTGGGTTACCGCGACTCCGGCATGGAGGGGTGGGAGGCCAACGCCCATCCCGAGGCGTTCGCCAACGTGCCGCTGGAGACGTCCGCCGGGCGGCTGGCCGAGCTGATGGAGCACTACCGGCCGCAGGTCGTGGTGACCTACGACGAGACGGGCGGCGGTGGCTACGGCCATCCCGACCACGTGCGGGCCCACGACATCACGGTGGCCGCCGTCGAGCGCACCGGCATTCCCGACAAGCTCTATCACACGGCCATCCCCCGGGCCGCGATCAAGCGCATGTTCGAGCTGATGCGCGCCAACGGCGTCGACTTCGGCGACGAGCTGCCGTCCGACGACTTCGGCACCCCCGACGAGAAGGTGACCACCGTCGTCGACGTCACCGCCTACGCCGAGCGCAAGCTGAAGGCGCTGCGGGCGCACGAGAGCCAGGGGGAGAACATCTTCTTCCTGCGCATGCCGGAGGAGGCCCAGCAGCAGGCGTTCTCCCACGAGGCGTTCGAACGCGTCCTGTCCAAGGTCGACGCTCCGGCCCACGAAGACGACCTGTTCGCCGGGCTCCGTCCCTGACGGTTCCTGGCGGGTGGTGAAAGTTTCACCGATCTCCGGGGGTCGTCGCAGTTCGCCGGGCGGGGGCGGGCGTGGTGATGGTGATCGGGCTCTGGGCCGCCTACAGTGCTGACGAGTGCTGACAGACCCACCCGGACATCCGGTCAAGGAGCCCGTCATGCGAGCCCGCCTCATCCCGGTCCTGGTTCTCGCCCTGCTCGCCCTCGGCCTCGGGGCCCCGGCTTCGGCCGGTGCGCAGGAGTCCTCCGGCGCTCCGGCCGCCGGTGCGCGGGTTGCGGCGCAGGCAGGGTTCGACTTCTCGCGGGCGGAGGTGTCGGTCACGGGGCTGCAGGTGCCGTGGGCGATCGCGTTCCTGCCCGACGGCAGCGCGCTGGTGTCCGAGCGCGACACGGGCCGCATCATGCAGGTACGCCCTGGGCAGGCGCCATCGCCGGTGGCGACGATCAGCGGGGTGCGCGCGTCGGGTGAGAGCGGCCTGCTGGGCATCGCCGTCTCGCCGTCGTACGCGCAGGACGGCTGGGTCTACGCGTACTTCACCAGCACCGCCGGCGACAACCGCCTGGTCAGGCTGCGGCTGACGGCCCCGCAGACGCAGGAGGTGCTCTTCGCGGGGGTGCCGAGCGCGACGATCCACGACGGCGGCCGCATCGCGTTCGGCCCCGACGGCATGCTGTACGTCGCCACCGGCGACGCCGGCACCACCTCCAACGCCCAAAACCTGAACAGCCCGGCCGGCAAGATCCTGCGCATGACGCCGGAGGGCGGGGTGCCCTCCGGCAACCCGTTCCCCGGCTCGCGGGTGTGGAGCTACGGCCACCGCAACGTGCAGGGCCTGGCGTGGGACGAGGCGGGCCGGATGTACGCCTCCGAGTTCGGCCAGAACACCTGGGACGAGATCAACCGGATCGTCGCGGGCGGCAACTACGGCTGGCCGGTGTGCGAGGGCACCTGCGGCAACGGCTCCTACCGCGACCCGATCGTCACGTGGTCCACCGCCGAGTCGTCGCCCAGCGGCCTGGCGTACGCCGACGGCGCGCTCTACGCGGCGGCGCTGCGCGGCCAGCGGCTCTGGGCGATCCCGCTGACCGACGGCACGCCGGGCACCCCGGTGGCGCAGCTCCGCTCCTACGGCCGGCTGCGCGCGGTGGCGGCGGGCCCGGACGGTCACCTCTGGGTGTCGACCAGCAACCGCGACGGCCGCGGCACCCCGGTGGCCCAGGACGACCGCATCATCCGCGTCCCGCAGGCCACGGACGAGGGCGGCGGCCCCTCCGGCGCCTGCACGGCCACGGCCACCACCCAGACCCAGTGGAGCACCGGCTACGTCATCCAGCCGGTGACGGTCACCAACGGCAGCACGGCACCCCAGACCTCCTGGACCGTGACCTTCACCCTGCCGCCCGGCCACACGGTGACCGGCTCATGGAACGCGGCCCTGACCGTCTCCGGCCGGACCGTCACGGCCAGGAACACCACCCACAACGGCGCCCTGGCGGCGGGCCAGAGCACCACGTTCGGCTTCCAGGCCACCCGCCCGAGCGGCGACACCGGCCTCCCCACCGCCTACCAGTGCTCGTAACCCACCCGACGCGGCCCTGACCTGAGGCCCAGGGCCCAGGTCCGGACCACGCGGCGCGGGGGCGGGGCCCGGGCGCGGAGGGGCGGGCGCGGAGGTCCAGGCGCGGAGGGGCGGGCGCGGAGGTCCAGGCGCGGAGGGGCGGGCGCGGAGGTCC
>NZ_JBFAQA010000021.1:15979-200964 GCF_040677005.1 Nonomuraea sp. NPDC049421 | reverse complement strand
CGCTTGCGGCGCATCCGCTTGCGGCGCCCGCGCAGCGCGTTGCGTGCGCGGGCGCCTCAGGGGGTCAGCCGCCGCAGCCGCCGTTCGCCTTGCACTTGGCCACCAGTGCGTTGTGCTCGGCCTCCGTGGTGGCGAACTCGGTGACCTGGCTCTTGGGGTCGGTGGCGACGAAGAACAGCCACGGCCCCTTGGCGGGGTTGAGCGCCGCCTCGATGGCGTGGTCACCGGGGTTGGCGATGGGCCCCGGCGGCAGTCCCCCGTACTTGTACGTGTTGTACCGGGACTTGGTGTTCCGCGTCTCGGCGAAGGTCGCGTACGTGCCCTGCTTCTTCAGCGCGTACATGACCGTGCTGTCCATCGCCAGGTTCATCGGCAGCTTGAGCCGGTTGTAGATGACGCGGGCGATCTTCGGCATGTCCTCCTGCCGGCCCGCCTCCGCCTGCACGATGCTCGCGATGGTGATGAGCTCGTGCGGCGTGAAGCCGAGGTCCTTGGCGCCCGACTCGATGTCGTACTTCTCGGCCGTCTGGTTGTAGCGCTTGACCATGGCCGCCAGGATCTGCTTCGGCGTCGAGTTGGGCTGGAACTCGTACGTGGCGGGGAAGGCGTACCCCTCCAGCTTGCCCTTGGCGTACTTCGGCAGGTCGAGGCTCTCGACGTCCTTGGCCGCCGCGTTGAACTCCTCAAGCGGCTTGCCGGTCTTCTCCGCGAGCTGGGGAAGCGTCTGGGACAGCCGCAGGCCCTCGGCGATGGTGAAGGTGTCGCGCAGCCGCTTGTCGTGGTCGAGCATCTCGACGGCGCTGGCGGCGGACATCTTCTTGCGCAGCTTGTACTCGCCCGGCTGCAGCGAGCCGCTCTTCTTCGCGTTGGCGATGGCGTTGGTGAACGCTCTGGCGCTGGCCACGACCCCCTGCCGCTCCAGCTCCTGCGCCACGTCGGAGGCGCTCTGGCCGTCCTTGATCTCGATGACGACCTCGCCGGAGCCGGCGCCGGTGTAGTCATCGGGAGTGAGCGCGTCGCCGATCCGCGTGTAGGCGAAGTAGCCACCGCCGCCGAGGATGCCGGCCAGGACGATGAAGGCGAGCATCGGCGCGAGGAAGCCGCCCCGGTTGCGGCGCCGGCGACGGCGGCGCCCGCCTCCGCGTTTGCCGGCGCCCCGGGAGCGGCGCCGAGGCGAGCCTTCGTCGTCCTCGGGGCCGAGCAGAGTGTTCAGATCGAGATCGTTCATAGATGCGCTGGCCAATCTCCCGGCACTGCCCGCCAGGCGTCAAGCGGAACTGCCCAACCGGCTGGAGTCACCGAGCGAAACGGGGGAATCCGCCGGACGCACCACTCCGGCCGACGGGGATCACTCTGGGTAGCCATGCTAGGGGACGGAAAGAGGACGCATGCCCCGTTCTGGGGCTTTTGCGCGGGGACAGTGCGGGTCCCAACGAACATCAGCGTGTCCCGAGGTTCTTGTTCAACTCTTCCCGGTATCTCACGAACTCGCTCTCTTTGTTGGTGAATTTGGTGATTCTATGCGCGGGATCCGTGGTAACAAACCAGTGCCAATCGCCTTCAGCCGGGTTCAGGGCCGCCATCAGTGCCTTCTCGCCCGGATTGGCGATGGGGCCTGGGGGCAGCCCTTTATGCCGGTAGGTGTTGTAGGGAGAGTTCACCTTGGTGTCGCTCTCCGTGACTTTCAGCGTCCGCCGGTTCTGCGCGTACAGCACCGTGCTGTCGATCTCCAACGGGGTGCCCTTCGCCAACCGGTTGTAGATCACCCTAGCGATCTTCGGGTAGTCCTCGTCAGTGCCGCCCTCGGCCTGGATCATGCTCGCCACCGTGACCACTTCGAGCGGCGTCAGGTTCACCTGCCCCGCCTGCTCCTCCAGGCCCACGTGACGGGCCGCGGCCTCGAACCGCTCGGCCATCGCCGCCAGCACGTCCACGGCGGTGTCGCCGGGCTCGATCTCGTACGTGGCGGGGAACAGGAAGCCCTCCAGCCCGGGAGCGTACTTGGGCAGGCCGACGAGGGCCTTGTCCACCTTGCGCAGTTCCTCGACCGGCAGCCCGGCCAGCTTGGCCAGCCGGCTGAACACCTCCTGCACCCGCAGCCCCTCGGGCACGGTCACCCGCCGCACCACCCGCGAGGCGGGCTTGAGCAGCAGGTCGAGCGCCGCCGCCGCGGCCATGCCCTTGCGCAGCCGGTAGTGTCCCGGCCGTAGCCGGTCGCTCACCGCGCGCTGCTCGGTCACGTTCACGAACGACTGCGCGCTCGCCACCACCCCTGCCTCGGCCAGCGCCGCCCCGATCGCGTACGCGCTCGACCCCGGCGTGATCCGCACCGTCACCGCGCCGTTGCCCGGTCCCTCGAAGTCATCAGGACTCAGGTACGGCTTCACGACCGTGATGGCCCCCACGCCGATCGCCAGCGCCGCGGCCAGCAACCCGGCGGACAGCACCCCCACCTTCCGCCAAGCCTTCCGCCGCCCCGCAGCCACACCGTCCCCATCGAGTCCTGTGGAAGCGGAAGGGGAGGGGGAATGGGAAGTGGCCTGCTCATCAGAGGCGCTCCCCTGCTCGGCCCTCGGCTCCGCTCCCGCAGCCGCCCACCGCTCAGACCCCGGCTCCGCCCCAGCGGCAACCCGCTCCTCAGCCTCCGGCTCCGCCCCAGCAGCCCCCCGCCGCTCTGACCCCGGCTCCGCTCCAGGGGCAATCCGCTCCTCGGCGTCCCGTTGTGCCCCAGTCGCCGCCCGCCGCTCGGATCCCGGCTCCGCCTCAGCGGCGACCCGCTCCTTGGGGTCCGGCTGCGCTGCGGCTGCAGCCTGCCGATCGGGCTCGGCCAGCCCGTCTCGACCGGCCTCGGAGCCGGGCCGCTCCTCGGAGCCGGTCCGCTCCTCGGGCGCGGTTCGGGCCTCGGGCTCTGGATCTGTGCTGCCGGGCAGGTCTTCGCTGTCCTGGAAGGGGATCATGTCGCCGAGGTCGTCCTCGTCGCCCGGTGTCCTGTTCATGCGACCACCTCATCGGACACCCGATAGGAACGCTCCAAAGAGCTGCGAACAGCGGCCTCGGGACGGCACGCCCCGGCAGAGTCGCTCGCCACGCGGCACCGCGCGTACCCGGAGGACCGGTGTGCGTCTCCGCAGAAGTGGCGGGCGTGCTCGGAAGAGGGCAGCGTGAAAGTGGTGGCCCGAGCAGCGGGCCACCCGTCACGGGATGTGGGCGTGGGCGCGTTCATGAGGCAGGTCCGTCGGCCGCGCGGGGCGGTTCGACGGGCCTGCCTGGTGGTCTCTCCGTGGCGCGCTCGGAGTCGAGCGCGTCCTGCAGCAGCACGACGGCCGCCGCCTGGTCGACGACGCCGCGCTGCTTCTTGGCCCGTACGCCGCTGGCCCGCAGGCCCTGCTGCGCCGTGACCGTGGTCAGCCGCTCGTCGAACAGGCGGACGGGCGTGGGCGCCAGCCGCGCGGCGAGCCTGGCGGCGAACTCGCGCGCCAGCCCCGCGGCCTGCCCCTCACGCCCGGACAGCGAGGTGGGCAACCCCACCACGACCTCGATCGCCTCGTGCTCGTCGGCGATCGCGGCGATGCGGTCGAGGTCGCCCTTGCCCCGCCGCACGGTCTCGACCGGCGTGGCCAGCAACCCGGACGGGTCGCTGCGCGCCACGCCGATGCGTACAGAACCGACGTCGACGCCGATCCGTGAACCGAACCTCATGTCAGCCGAGCTGCCCCACGATCGCGTCGTCAACCAGGCGCAGCGCGTCGCTGATCGCCTCCGGTCGTGTGCCGCCGCCCTGCGCGACATCGTCCTTGCCGCCACCGCCACCCCCAAGAGCCTTGGCGGCGACGCCGACCAGCCGTCCGGCCTTGAGCCCCCGCTCGCGCCCCGCCTCGTTGACCGCGGCAACCACCACGGGCCGGTCGGAGGGGACGCCGACGATCACGATGACCGCCGGCCGGTCGGCCGGGAACCTGCCTCGTACATCAAGCGCGAGCTTACGCAGGTCATCGGCGCCGGTGCCATCAGGCGCGCGGTGTGTCACGACGGAGACGCCGCCCAGGTCACGGGCCTGCGACACCAGCTCGCCCGCCACCTGGAGCACCTGCGCGGAGCGCAGCCGCTCCAGCTCCTTCTCGGCGGTGCGCAGCCGGGTGACGATGCCCTCGATGCGCTCGGGCAGCTCTTCGCGGCGCGCCTTGAGCTGTTCGCTGAGCTGGTTGACCAGCACGCTCTCGCGGGCGAGGAAGCGGAAGGCGTCGATGCCGACGAGCGCCTCGACGCGGCGCACGCCCGCGCCGACCGACTGCTCGCCCAGCACCTTGACCAGGCCGAGCTGGCCGGAGCTGTGGACGTGGGTGCCGCCGCACAGCTCGCGGGAGTAGTCGCCGATCTCGACCACGCGGACCTCGTCGCCGTACTTCTCGCCGAACATGGCCAGCGCGCCCATCGCCCGCGCCTCCGCCTGGGAGGTGTAGAAGGCGTTGACCTTGAGGTCGTTGATGAGCACGGCGTTGACTTCGTCCTCGACGTCGCGCAGCACGCTCTGCGGCACCGCGCCCGCCGCGGTGAAGTCGAAGCGGAAGCGGCCGGGTGAGTTCTCGGAGCCGGCCTGCGCCGCCGTCTCGCCGAGCGCGTTCTTGAAGCCGCGGTGGACGAGGTGGGTGGCGCTGTGGCTGCGCGAGATCGCGCGGCGCCGCTCGATGTCGATCTCCGCCTGCGCCTCGTCGCCGACCCGCAGCTCACCGCTGCGGATCTTGCCGCGGTGCACGATGAGGCCCTTGAGCGGCGACTGCACGTCGACGACCTCGACCTCGGCCCCGCTCGTACGGATGACGCCCTGGTCGGCGAGCTGGCCACCGCCCTCGGCGTAGAACGGGGTGCGCTGCAGCACGACCTCGACCGTGCTGCCCGCGCCCGCCGCGGGGACGGGCAGGCCGTCGACGAGGACGCCGACGATGCGGGTGTCGGCCTCGGTCTCGTCGTAGCCGAGGAAGTCGACCTTGCCGGCGGACTCCAGCATCTGCCCGAACACGGAGATGTCGGCGTTGCCGGTCTTCTTCGCCGCCGCGTCGGCCTTGGCCGCCGCCCGCTGCTCCTTCATGAGCCGGCGGAAGCCCTCTTCGTCGACCTTGAGCCCGTGCTCGGCCGCCATCTCCAGCGTCAGGTCGATGGGGAAGCCGTAGGTGTCGTGGAGCTTGAACGCCTGGTCGCCGGGGATCGTGGTGCCCGACTTGCGCTTGGTCTCCTCGACGGCGACGTCGAAGATCGCGGTGCCGGTGCGCAGCGTGCCGAGGAACGACGCCTCCTCGGCGTCGATGACCGCGTGGATCTGCGGCGCGTCGGCCTTGAGCTGGTCGTACTGCTCGCCCATCACGTTGATCGCGACGTCGGTCAGCTCGTGCATGTAGCGCTCGTCGCCGGAGCCGAGCAGGCGCAGGTTGCGGATCGAGCGGCGCAGGATGCGGCGCAGGACGTAGCCGCGGCCCTCGTTGCCGGGCAGCACGCCGTCGGCGACCAGCATGGTGCCGGTGCGCACGTGGTCGGCGATGACCCGCAGGCTGACGTCGGCGCGCTGGTCGCGCCCGTAGCGGGTCTTGGTGAGCTCGGCCGCCTTGTCGAGGATCTTGTAGGTGGTGTCGATCTCGTAGATGTTGTCGACGCCCTGCAAGATCGCCGCCATGCGCTCGAGGCCCATGCCGGTGTCGATGTTCTTGCTCGGCAGCTCGCCGGAGATGTCGAAGTCGGTCTTGGACCGCACCGCGCTCAGCTGGTATTGCATGAACACGAGGTTCCAGACCTCGAGGTAGCGGTCCTCGTCGGCGACGGGGCCGCCCTCCTTGCCGTATTCGGGGCCGCGGTCGTAGTAGATCTCGGAGCACGGGCCGCCCGGGCCGGGCACGCCCATGTGCCAGTAGTTGTCCTCGAGGTCACGGCGCTGGATGCGGTGCTCGGGCAGGCCGACCTTGTTGCGCCAGATGTCGTACGCCTCGTCGTCCTCGAGGTAGACCGTCGCCCACAGCTTGTCCTCGGGGAAGCCGAAGCCGCCGTCGGACTCGGACCTGGTGAGCAGCTCCCACGCGTAGGGGATCACCTCGGCCTTGAAGTAGTCGCCGAAGGAGAAGTTGCCCAGCATCTGGAAGAACGTCGCGTGCCTGGTGGTCTTGCCGACCTCGTCGATGTCGGGCGTGCGGACGCACTTCTGGGCGGTGGCGAGCCGTGACCCCGGAGGCCTGCGCTGCCCCAGGAAGTACGGCTTGAACGGCACCATACCCGCGTTGACCAGGAGAAGCGTCGGGTCCTCAGCGATCAGGCTGGCCGAGGGCACTATGGTGTGCCCACGCTCCTCGAAGAAGCGCAGGAAGCGGCGCGCGATCTCTGCCGACTCCATGGTGGCCATCCTTTGCTGTAGTCAGTCGTGTTGTCGTGTTCGTCGAGCCGCCCGCCGTCGGCGGGCGAGCGTCATCCGGCGTTCTCAGCCTTGTCGAGGCCGAACCGGGCGCGCAACTCGGTTTCGCGCGCCGCGGCCTCGCCGAGCGCGTCGTGAGTAAAGTCTCTCACCTGCCGGAGCATGCCCGCGGCGCCGTCGGCCGTCCGCCGGGCGACGTGGTCGGGGTGGAGGGCCTGCAGGCGGCGCATCACCCAGAAGGCGAGGAACGCGCCCAGCGAGACGTAGAACATGCGTCTGATCATCGTGCGCGCTCCTGAACCCGGCTCCTGCTCGTCCGCACGGGGCGGCGCGGCCGGCGGGCCTCGATGGCCCTGCGCAGGCCGTAGCTCAGGGAGGACACCTTGATCAGCGGCCCGGTGAAGATGGTCTGCGTGACCGCGCTCAGCTTGGCCGCGTGGCCGCTGACCTGCTTGACGTCCTTGGCGATGGCCTCGACGGCGACGAGTTGCCTGTTGGTCTCGTTGACCGTCACGCTGACGTCGTCGAGCAGCGGCGCCAGGCGCTTGTTCAGGTCGGAGACCGCCTTGGTGGTCTCGTTGAGCAGCCGGGCGAGCTTGACGAGCACCATGGCCATGACGCACACCAGGACAACCCAGCCCGTGGCGGCGATCAGCCCGGCGACCTCTCCAGCGGTAAGCATCCGCGCATCTCCCTACGTACGCTGGGCCGGAACGTCAAGACCCTATCGCGTTCGGGTGACAACGTTAGTGCGGAAAGCTCCCCCGATCAGGCAGCCACGTCGGCTCCCGGGGTCCGCGCCGCCGCTCGCATGAGGGCGCGCGCGGCCCGGATCTCGGGCGCCACCAGCCGTTCCGGCATCGCCATGGCCGCCGCGCGCAGCGCCTTGAGCGCCGCGCCCGCCGCGTATCCGGCCGCCGCGTCGCCTGGGCAGCCGTACATGCTCCTGGCCCAGCCGGGCAGCGTGGCGAACGCGAGCGCGCCGACGGCGGGCAGGGTGCCGGGCCGCAGCGAGGGCGGCGGGGTGACGACGAGGCGCAGCAGCTCGCGTGCCTCGTCGGTGGCGGACAGGTGGGCGCGCATCCCGGTGAGGTGGTCGTCCAGCTCGCCCGCGCTGCCCGGCACGTCGGTGAGGCCGGCGAGGTACGCGGCGCGGCGCTGCTCGGCCACGTACGCGTCCCGCTCCCCCGCCGTCAGCGCCACTCCCGACAGCCGGGCGACCTCCAGGTGGGACGCCACTTCGGCGCAGTGGACCCAGCGCAGGCTCTCCGGCTCGTCCAGCCGGAACAGCGTGCCCGTCGAGGTGTCGAGCCCGATGAGACGGGCGTGCACCTCGCGGGCCCGCTCGTACGCCTCCTCGGCCTGCTCACGCGTCCCGAAGGTGCGCAGGCCGACGAACGCGAGCCGCCGCCGCAGATGCGCCCTGACCGCCTCGGCGTCGTCGAGCAGGTGGTTCTGGACGATGCCGCGGATCGTGCGCGGGTGCAGGGCCTGGAACTGGAAGGCGCGTACGGCCGCCGGCCAGGCAGGCGTCTCGGTGTGGACGCGCCAGGTGATCGATCGGGGGCCGAACAGGCCGCCGCCGGGGGTCACGGTCGGCTTCACAACGATCGTGATTCCCCGTGATCACAGACTTAGTACCACTTTGGACGATTCGCCGGCGAAGGTGTCACGACCCCCTGAGGAAGTCGCGGATCTTCGCCCACCGCTCGGCCACCGGCGCCTCGGCCCCGTGGCGGGTCGGCTGGTAGTAGCGCCGCTCGCGCACCTGCTCGGGCGCGTAGTCCTGGCGCACCAGCCCGTGGTCGTAGTCATGGGGGTAGCGGTAGCCGTCGCCGTGGCCCAGCTTGGCGGCCCCGGCGTAGTGGGCGTCGCGCAGGTGGCCGGGCACCTGGCCGATCAGCCCCTTGCGGACGTCGCCGATCGCCGCCCCGATGGCCTTGACGACGGCGTTGGACTTGGGCGCGGTGGCGCAGTGGATGACCGCGTGGGCCAGGTTGATCTGCCCCTCGGGCAGCCCGATGAGCTGCACCGCCTGCGCGGCGGCCACGGCGGTCTGCAGGCAGGTGGGGTCGGCCAGGCCGACGTCCTCGGAGGCGAAGATGACGATGCGGCGGGCGATGAAGCGCGGGTCCTCGCCGGCCTCGATCATGCGGGCGAGGTAGTGGAGCGCCGCGTCGGCGTCGGAGCCGCGCATCGACTTGATGAACGCGCTGATGACGTCGTAGTGCTGGTCGCCCTGCCGGTCGTAGCGTACGGCGGCCTTGTCGACGGCCTTCTCCACCACCTCCACGGTGATGTCGTCGGCCAGCAGCGCCGCCGCCTCCAGGTAGGTGAGCGACCGCCGGGCGTCGCCGCCCGCCAGGCGCACGAGGTGGTCGAGCGCCTCGGGCGCGAGCGTGTTGCGCCCGCCGAGCCCGCGCGGGTCGGACACGGCCCGCTCCAGCACCGCCCGCACGTCGTCGTCGGTCAGCGACTCCAGCGTGAGCAGCAGCGAGCGGGACAGCAGCGGCGAGATCACCGAGAAGAACGGGTTCTCCGTGGTGGCGCCGATGAAGGTGACCCAGCGGTTCTCCACGGCCGGCAGCAGGGCGTCCTGCTGGGCCTTGTTGAAGCGGTGCACCTCGTCGACGAACAGCACGGTCTGGCGGCCGGTCATGCCGAGCTCGCGGCGCGCCGAGTCGATGGCGGCGCGGACGTCCTTCACCCCGGCGGAGACGGCCGAGACCTCGACGAAGCGGCGCTCGGTGACATTGGAGACCACGTAGGCGAGCGTGGTCTTGCCGGTGCCGGGCGGCCCCCACAGGAACAGCGACATGGGAGCCTCGCTCTCGACCAGGCGCCGCAGCGGGGTGCCCGGCCCCAGCAGATGCCGCTGGCCGATCACCTCGTCGAGCGTGCGCGGACGCATGCGCACGGCGAGCGGCTGCGGGGTGGCCTCCTCGGCCGCCGAATCGAACAGGCTATCCACAACGCGAGATTACACGCTGTGGCAGGCCCGCTAGGACCACACGGCCCTGGCTCCCGAGTCCCCGGCCTGGAAGACGTAGAAGGCGGCCACGGCGGCCAGCAGGACGGTCAGCGCCGCGAGGACGACCGTGACGGGCCGGCCGAAGCGGTCGCCCGACAGGGAGTCCCGGGCGGGGCGGGAGGCGTACACGAGGAGCAGCGCGGACGCGCCGAGCCCGAGCACGGACAGCAGCAGCGGCACGGCGAAGCCCTCGTGCGCGGAGATGAGTGCCGCCATCTCGCCCTCGGCCGCGCCGAACCTGGCCTCCTTGAGGCTCTCGCCGCTCTGCCTGGCGGCGAACACGGCCGCGGGCGCCGTCAGGCAGAGCAGCACGACGGCCCACGCGGTGGAGGGGCGCCAGCGGGGCACGAGCGCGTACGCGAGCGCGACGACGACGAGCAGCGGCGTGAGCACGACGGCGAAGTGGACGATCAGGGGGTGGGCCGGAAGGCCGAGGATCTCGTCGAACATGGGGACTCCTTGGTTCTCCTTCACTTACGGTCCGCGCCGCCTGCAGGTTCGCGGCCTCAGCGGTCGCTTCGCTCGGCTTTCGCCACTTACGTCCGTCACATATCGAAGGCCGGTAGCATTCGCGGAGTTGTTTGGTCATACCTTGGCAAAGACGAGAGGACATAGCGGTGAGCGGCGACGACCGCCAGAGCGAAGAGGACCGCCAGAAAGAGCTGGCGCGGGAGCACAAGGAACGGCAGGCGAAGCGCGCCGCCGCGCAGACCGCCAAGGCGAGGCGGAACACCTTCATCGGCGCGGCCGTGGCTGTCGTCGTGGTCGCGGGCGGCATCTTCGCGGCGACCACCTTGGTCAACAACGAGCCCGACGAGGCTTCGGCGCAGGCGAGCCCCTCGGCCAGCGCCAGCACCCCGGCGACGCCCGAGACGCCCACTCCGACCAGGACCGGCCCCGTGACGTGCACGTACAAGCGGGACAAGTCGGTGCCCAACAAGTTCGTGGGCCTGCCGCCCAAGAAGCCGAACTTGAAGCTCAAGAAGATGACGATCGAGCTGAACCGCGGCAACGTCGTCGTCGACCTGATGACGAACGAGGCGCCGTGCGCGGTCAACTCGCTGAACTTCCTGTCGCGGAAGAAGTTCTACAACGACATGAAGTGCCACCGCCTGGTGACGCCCGAGGTGTCCGGCGTGCACATGCTGCAGTGCGGTGACCCGCTGGCCAAGGCCGACGGCAAGAACCCGACCGACGGCCAGGGCACCGCGGGCTACGTCTACGGCGACGAGAACTTCGAGATCCCGGTCGGCAAGGGCGTGGTGTTCATGACCCAGCCGGGTGACTCGGCCGGGCAGAACAACAGCCAGTTCGCGATCTCGCTGTCCGACGAGAACATGCAGATCGGCGCCGGCTACTCGGTCGTCGGCATCGTCAGCGAGGGCATGGAGATGCTGGAGGGCCTGGCCACCGGCCCCAAGGACCTGATCATCAACGAGGCCGACATCACCGGCGACGGCGGCACCACCGCACCGCGCAACCCGGTCGTCATCAAGCGCATCACCTTCTCCTGACACGCGGCCCTCGCCCCGCCCGTATGGGAGAACGGCCCGGGCGCCCCTTCACGGGGCGCCCGGGCCGTTCTCGTTCGCGGGACTACGCCTGCTTGGGCGCGGCGTCCACGCCCGCCTCCTTGCGCTGCTCCGTCGTGATCGGCGTGGGCGCGCCGGTCAGCGGGTCGAAGCCGGAGGCCGTCTTCGGGAACGCGATCACGTCGCGGATCGAGTCGCCGCCCGACAGCAGCATGCAGATGCGGTCCCAGCCGTAGGCGATGCCGCCGTGCGGGGGCGGGCCGTACTTGAACGCCTCGAGCAGGAAGCCGAACTTGCTCTCCGCCTCCTCCTTGGAGATGCCGAGCACGTCGAAGACGCGCTGCTGCATCTCGGCCCGGTGGATACGGATCGAGCCGCCGCCGATCTCCATGCCGTTGCAGACCATGTCGTAGGCGTAGGCCAGCGCCTCGCCAGGGTGGTCCTGGAAGTTGTCGGCCCACTCCGGCTTCGGCCCGGTGAACGGGTGGTGCACGGCCGTCCAGCCGCCCTCGCCGTCCTCCTCGAACATGGGCGCGTCGACGACCCACAGGAACGACCACTGCGACTCGTCGATCAGGTCGCAGCGCCGGCCGATCTCCAGCCGGGCCGCGCCGAGCAGGTCGCGGGCGGCGTTCTTGGCGCCGGCGGCGAAGAAGACGGCGTCGCCCGGCTGCGCGCCGACCTTGCCGGCCAGCCCGGACAGCTCCTGCTCCGACAGGTTCTTGGCGACCGGGCCGCCGAGCGTGCCGTCCTCCTGGACGAGCACGTAGGCCAGGCCCTTGGCGCCGCGCGAGCGGGCCCACTCCTGCCAGCCGTCGAGCTCCTTGCGGGTCTGGGATGCCCCGCCGGGCATGACGACGGCGCCGACGTAGTCGGCCTGGAAGACGCGGAACGAGGTGCCGGAGAAGTAGTCGGTCATCTCGACGAGCTCCTGGCCGAAGCGCAGGTCGGGCTTGTCGGAGCCGTAGCGGGCCATCGCGTCGGCGTACGTCATGCGCGGCAGCGGGGTCGGCAGCTCGTAGCCGGCGATCTCCTTCCACAGCCGGCCGACCAGCTTCTCGCCGACCTCGATGACGTCCTCCTGGTCGACGAACGACATCTCGACGTCGATCTGGGTGAACTCCGGCTGCCGGTCGGCCCGCAGGTCCTCGTCGCGGTAGCACTTGGCCAGCTGGTAGTAGCGCTCCAGGCCGGCCACCTGCAGCAGCTGCTTGAACAGCTGCGGCGACTGCGGCAGGGCGTACCAGTTGCCCGGCTGCAGCCGCACCGGCACCAGGAAGTCGCGCGCGCCCTCGGGCGTGGAGCGGGTCAGGGTGGGCGTCTCGACGTAGACGAAGCCGAGCTCGTGCATCACCTCGTTGGCGAGGTAGGTCGCCTTGGAGCGGGTGCGCATCGCGTTGGCCACCTGCTGCCGGCGGATGTCGAGGTAGCGGTATTTGAGCCGCGCCTCCTCCGACACCCCCACGTTGCCCTCGATCGGGAACGGCAGCGGCGCCGACTCGCTCAGCACCTCGACCGTGTCGGCCACCACCTCGATGGCGCCGGTGGGCAGCTCGGGGTTCTCGTTGCCCTCGGGCCGCACCCTGACCTTGCCGACGACCTGCACGCAGTATTCGGCGCGCAGGTCGTGGGCGTGGTCCTCCTCGCGGAAGACCACCTGCGCCGAGCCGGAGGCGTCGCGCAGGTCGATGAAGACGACACCGCCGTGGTCACGGCGGCGCGCCACCCATCCTGCGAGCGTCACCTGCTGCCCGGCGTGCTCCTCGCGGAGCGACCCGGCGGTATGCGTGCGGATCACTGCACTTTCCCTTCATGCGGATGAGTGAGGGGAGGCAGCGGCCCTGGCTCGCCGGTCACTGCACCTTCCCCTTCAAGACGTCGACGACCTTGGCCAGCGGCACCTCGGTCTGCTCGGCGGTGGCCAGGTCCTTCACTTGCACGGCCTCGGCGGCCAGGTCACGCTCGCCCAGGATCAGCGCGAACGCGGCGCCCGAGCGGCCGGCGCCCTTCATCGCGCCCTTGAGCCCCTTGCCGCCGAAGGCCATGTCGGCGCTGAGCCCGGCCGCGCGCAGCTCGTCGATGAGCAGGAACATGCGGCGCCGGGCGTCGTCACCCAGCGGGACACCGTACACCTGCACGCGCTCGTGTGCCGCGTCGTCGCCGAGCAGGCCCTCGGCCTCCATGGCCAGGAACGTGCGGTCGACGCCGAGCGCCCAGCCGACGCTGGGCAGCGGCGGCCCGTCGAGCATCTCGCTGAGCCCGTCGTAGCGGCCGCCGCCGCCGACGGCCGACTGCGAGCCGAGCCCGTCGTGGACGAACTCGAACGTGGTGCGGGTGTAGTAGTCGAGGCCGCGCACCAGACGCGGGTCGTCCTCGAAGGCGACGCCGGAGGCGCTCAGCAGGGCGCGCACCTCCTCGTGGTACGCCCGGCACTCGGCGCACAGGTGGTCGACCACCAGCGGCGCGCCGGCGAGCTGGGCCTGCACCTCGGGCCGCTTGTCGTCGAGCACCCGCAGCGGGTTGATCTCGATGCGGGCCCTGGTGTCGGCGTCGAGGTCGAGCCCGCGCAGGAACTCCTGCAGCGCGGCGCGGTAGGCAGGCCGGCAGTTCTTGTCGCCGAGCGAGTTGAGCAGCAGCCGGACATCGCGCAGCCCGAGCGAGGCGAAGCCGCGCGCGCCGAGCACGATCAATTCGGCGTCGAGCGCGGGGTCCTCGGCGCCCAGCGCCTCCGCGCCGACCTGCCAGAAGTGGCGGTAGCGGCCCTTCTGGGCGCGCTCGTAGCGGAACTGGCTGCCGGAGTACCACAACTTCACCGGCAGCTGCCCGGTGTGCAGGTTGTGCTGAAGCACCGCACGGACCACCGAGGCGGTGCCCTCGGGGCGCAGCGTCAGCGAGCGGCCCGCCTTGTCGGGGAAGGTGTACATCTCCTTGGAGACGATGTCGGTCGACTCGCCTACGCCCCTGGCGAACAGCTGGGTGTCTTCGAAGACCGGCGTCTCGATGTAGCCGTAGCCGGCGAGGCGCAGCGGCGCGGCCAGCGCCTCGCGTACGGCGAGGACCCGCTCGGAGCGGGGTGGCAGCCAGTCGAAGGTGCCTTTCGGTGCTTGGAAGCTCATTAGATCCCTCGTGTGGGACCGGCGTGCGGCGCTGCTTCCTTGAGATATGGGTTGGTCGCGCGCTCGCGGCCGATCGTGGTCTGTGGTCCGTGGCCCGGCAGGACGACCGTATCGTCCGGCAGCGGCAGACACTTGGTAGCCAGGCTGCTCAGGATGGTCGCGTAGTCGCCGCCGGGAAGGTCG
Source organism: Nonomuraea sp. NPDC049421 (assembly GCF_040677005.1). Taxonomy (NCBI): domain Bacteria; kingdom Bacillati; phylum Actinomycetota; class Actinomycetes; order Streptosporangiales; family Streptosporangiaceae; genus Nonomuraea; species Nonomuraea sp. NPDC049421. The sequence goes on along the minus strand of NZ_JBFAQA010000021.1, from coordinate 186,711 downwards.
GTGCGGCCGATGGAGCCGGCGAACAGCAGGTCGCCCGAGAACATGATCTCGTCGCCGGGCAGCCGGAAGCTCACCGACCCCCTGGTATGGCCTGGCGTGTGATCGACCACGAGCTCCAGCCCCGCGAGCGGCAGCACGGCGCCGTCTGACAGCTCGCGCACGTCGTCGGGCTCGCTCAGCGTGAGGCCGCCGAACAGCGACGCGCTGGTGTCGGACCAGCCCGCGGCCGGGTCGCTCAGCAGGTGGCGGTCGTCGGGGTGGATCCAGGCGGGCACGTCGCGCGCGCCGCAGACGGGGGCCACCGACCAGACGTGATCGAGGTGGCCGTGGGTGAGCAGGACGGCGACGGGCTTGAGCCGGTGCTCGCGCAGCAGCTCGTCGACCCCCTCGACGGCGTCCTGACCAGGATCGACGATGACGCACTCCTCGCCGGCCGCGGGCGCGACTACGTAACAATTGGTCTGGAAGGCCCCTGCGGGGAAGCCGGCGATGAGCATCTGCCTCAGGTGATCTCGTCGAAAAGCCAATGGGAATGTAACCGAAGGGTACCGGTGCGGGTCGCCGGGCTGCGAATCATTACCCGTTGGCCGATACGATTCGCCCACCTCAGTTGATTGACTATGGGAGGCAAAGCGGTGGCCACGGGGAAGGACCGGCAGAAGCAGCTGGCACGCGAGCACTACGAGCGGCAGATGCAGCGCCGCATCGAGCGTGAGCAGAAGGCCAAGCGCACGGCGATCATCGGCTCCACCGCGGGCGTGGTGGTCGTGGTCGGCGGCATCGTGGCCGCGGTCGCGCTGCTCGGGGGCAACGACCCGGGCACCGAGGCGGCCGCCTCGCCCTCCGCGACGGCCGCGGAGACGGCTCCGGCGTCGGAGAACACGGGGCCGAAGCCCTACGACGCGGCGACGGGCACGTGCGACTACGTCAAGGACACCTCAGGCGGTCAGGTCAAGGACGTCGGCATGCCGCCGGCCAAGGTCACGACCGAGCCCGCCACGAAGAAGATGACGATCGACACCAACCTCGGTGAGATCGTCGTCGAGCTGAACAACGCCAAGGCTCCCTGCACCACCAACTCGCTGGAGTTCCTGGCGGAGAAGAAGTACTACGACGGCAGCAAGTGCCACCGGCTCGGCAGCGAGAAGTTCCCCATGCTGCAGTGCGGCGACCCGACCGCCAAGGCCGACGGCAAGAGCCAGGACGGCTCGGGCGGCCCCGGTTACGTCATGGCCGAGGAGAACCTCCAGGGCGCCCAGTACAAGCGCGGCGTGATGGCGATGGCCAAAACCTCCGCGCCGGGCAGCACGGGCAGCCAGTTCTTCCTCGTTTACGGCGACATCGGCCTCACCCCGGATTACACGCCGGTGGGTACGATCACCAAGGGGCTCGACATCCTGGACAAGGTGAACAAAGCAGGCGTGATCGCCGACGCGGGAGATGGGACAGGAGCACCTAAGCAAACCGTCGAAATCAAAGACGTGACAATCGCCGGCAAGAGCTGACGTAATACAAACTAGGGACGAAGTAGTCCCGAAGGGTCTGATGGATAGTGCGGGAGGACACGGTGAGCACCGACCCGTGGGGCCGGGTAGACGACGACGGCACCGTCTACGTGCGTACGGCTGAGGGAGAGCGGGCCGTCGGCTCCTGGCAGGCCGGTGAACCCGAAGAGGCACTGGCCTACTTCCATCGCAAGTACGACGAGCTGGCCGGTCAGGTCCAGCTCCTCGAACAGCGCGTCAGGGGCACCGACCTCGCTCCGGCCCAGGCCGAGGCCGGCATCGCCAAGCTGCGCGAAGCCGTGGCCGACGCCCACGCCGTCGGCGACCTGGCCGCGCTGACGGCCAGGCTCGACGGGCTGACCGAGCTGGTGGCCCAGCGCCGCGAGGAGGTCAAGGCCGCGCGCGAGCAGGCGCGGGCCGAGGCCAGGGCGGTCAAGGAGCGGATCGTCGGCGAGGCCGAGCGCATCGCCGAGGAGACCACCCACTGGAAGTCGGGCGGCGAACGGCTGCGCCAGCTCGTGGAGGAGTGGAAGGCGGCCGACCGCATCGACCGCGCCACCGAGGCCACGCTGTGGAAGCGGCTGTCGGCGGCCCGCACGGCGTTCGCCAAGCGGCGTAAGGCGTACTTCGCGGGGCTCGACGAGCAGCGGGAGGGCGTGCGCGCGGAGAAGGAGCGCATCGTCGCCGAGGCCGAGTCGCTGTCCGGCTCCACCGACTGGGGCCCCACCGCGGCCGTCTACCGCGACCTCATGCAGCAGTGGAAGAACGCGGGGCGCGCCTCGCGCGAGGCCGAGGACGAGCTGTGGGGCCGCTTCAAGGCCGCTCAGGACCAGTTCTTCCAGGCGCGCTCGGCGGTGTTCGCCGAGCGTGACGCCTCGCTGGCGGCCAACGCGGTGGTCAAGGAGGAGCTGCTGGCCGAGGCCGAGAAGATCCTGCCGGTCACCGACGTGCGCACGGCCAGGGCCGCGCTGCGCAGCATCCTCGAGCGCTGGGAGGCCGCGGGCCCCGTGCCGCGCGACCAGCGCGACCGCCTGGAGGGCGGGCTGCGCCGGGTGGACGAGGCCGTGCGAAAGGCCGAGGACGCCGAGTGGAAGCGCTCCAACCCCGAGGCGAGGGCGCGCGCCCAGAGCACCGTCGACCAGCTGCGCACCTCCATCGAGCAGCTGGAGAAGCGCCTGGGCAAGGCGCAGGCCGCCGGCCGGGCGAAGGACGTCAAGGAGGCCGAGGAGGCGCTCACCGCCCGCCGTTCCTGGCTGGCGGAGGCGGAGCGCACGCTGGCCGAGTTCAGCTGATCCGGCGCGGGGTCCCTTCTCACGAGGGCCCCTCGCCGGTCGCCATGCGGGCCGCCGTCGCCGAATCGGGCGGCGTGCGACGGGGCCCGCGATCTAGGCTGTGCGGCATGGATCCCGTCACCGCCGCGCGCGCCTTCGTCGAAGAGACGTTCCCGGGAGCCCTGTACGCCTTCGTCGGCGGCAGCGTGCTCACCGAGCGCCGCACCAGCACCTCCGATCTCGACATCATCGTGGTGCTCGACGGTCTCGACCGCCCCTACCGCGAGAGCCTGCGCTGGCGTGACTGGCCGATCGAGCTGTTCGCGCACAGCGAGACCAGCCTGGCGGCCTACATCGAGCGCGACTTCGCGGCCCGCAGGCCGACGCTGGCCCGCATCTGCTCCGAGGGCGCGGTGCTGACCGACAGGACCGGCGGCCGGGCCAGCGACCTGCAGGCGGCCCTGGGCGAGCGGGTCTCGGCCGGTCCGGGCGGTCAGCCCGCCGGGCAGTCGGAGCGGGCCCGCTACGTGCTGTCCGACCTGCTCGACGACCTCGCCGGCGCCACCGACCCGGGCGAGGCGGCGTTCATCGGATGGGAGGTCGTGCAGGCCACCGCGAGGGCGGCGCTCGGCGCGGGCGGCAGGTGGCAGGGCACCGGCAAGTGGCTGCTGCGCGAGCTGCGCGCCCACGACCCCGAGCTGGCCGGCGAGCTGCTGAAGGTGCACGACGACCCCGTACGCCTGGCCGCCGTCGCCACGCGCGTGCTCGAACGGGCCGGAGGGCGCCTCTGGGAGGGCTACCGGGACCAGGGTGACCCCTTCCACCAGACCCTGCGTCACGTGGCCGCAGGAGAGCTCTCCGGCGAGACGGCGCAGAGCTCGGGCATGCGGCGCCTGGCCGCCGTCAGCGGCGCCACCACCGGCTCGTCACGGCTGTGGATGGGCCAGACGCACGTCGCGCCCGCCACCCGCTCGTCCGACCACCACCACGGCGCCTCCGAGACCGCCATATACGTCGTCAGCGGCACGCCGTCGTTCGTGTTCCTGGACGACGACAGGGAGACCCGCATCGACGCGCGGCCCGGCGACTACGTGTTCGTGCCGCCGTACGTGCCGCACCGAGAGGAGAACCCCGACCCCTCGCAGGAGGCGGTCGTGGTGATCGCGCGCAGCACACAGGAGGCCATCGTGGTCAACCTGCCGGGCCTGCGCCGCTGAGCCGTCAACGCCGAGCCGTCGACACCGAGCCCTCGACACCGAGCCGTCGGCACCGAGCCGTCAGCTGCCCGCGCCGCTGACCCGGTAGACGTCGAAGACGCCCTGGATGCTGCGCACGGCCTTGAGCACGTGGCCGAGGTGCTTGGGGTCGCCCATCTCGAAGGTGAACTTGCTGATCGCCACCCGGTCGCGCGAGGTCGTGACCGACGCGCTCAAAATGTTGACGTGCTGGTCGGACAGCGTGCGGGTGACGTCGGACAGCAGCCGGGGCCGGTCGAGCGCCTCGACCTGGATCGCCACCAGGAACACGCTGTCGTCGCTCGGCGACCAGCTCACCTCGACCAGCCGGTCGGGCTGCTCCCGCAGCTGCTGCACGTTCGTGCAGTCGGCCCGGTGCACCGAGACGCCGTGGCCGCGGGTGACGAAACCGACGATCTCGTCGCCCGGCACCGGGGTGCAGCACTTCGACAGGCGTACCCATACGTCGGCGTCGCCCGCCACCACCACGCCGGCGCCGCCACCGCCGCGGGGGCGGCCGCGCAGCCGGGTCGGCAGCGAGGTCTCGGCGATGTCCTCCTCCGCGCTGTCGACCCCGCCGATCGAGGCCACCAGCTTCTGCACCACCGACTGGGCCGCGATGTGGCCCTCGCCGACCGCCGCGTAGAGCGCGGAGACGTCGGGGTAGCGCAGGTCACGGGCCAGCGCCAGCAGCGCCTCGCCGGACATCAGGCGCTGCAGCGGCAGGCCCTGCTTGCGCATCGCCCGGCCGATGGCCTCCTTGCCCGCCTCGATCGCGGTCTCGCGGCGCTCCTTCGAGAACCACTGCCGGATCTTGTTGCGGGCCCTGCCCGACTTGACGAACTTCAGCCAGTCGCGCGACGGCCCCGCGTCGGGCGACTTGGAGGTGAAGATCTCCACCGTGTCGCCGTTGCCGAGCCGCGACTCCAGCGGCACCAGCCGGCCGTTGACCCGGGCGCCGATGCAGCGGTGGCCCACCTCGGTGTGCACCGCGTAGGCGAAGTCGACCGGCGTGGCGCCCTCGGGCAGCGCGATGACCTGGCCCTTGGGGGTGAAGACGTAGACCTCGGAGACCGACAGGTCGAAGCGCAGCGACTCGAGGAACTCGCCCGGGTCGGAGGTCTCCTTCTGCCAGTCGAGGAGCTGGCGCAGCCAGGCCATGTCGCTGCCCGGCTTGACCTTGCCCGTGGGGCCGGGGCTGCCGACCTCCTCTTTGTACTTCCAGTGCGCGGCGACGCCGTATTCGGCCCTGTGGTGCATCGCGTGGGTGCGGATCTGCAGCTCGACCGGCTTGCCCTCGGGACCGATCACCGTGGTGTGCAGCGACTGGTACATGTTGAACTTGGGCATCGCTATGTAGTCTTTGAACCGCCCCGGCACCGGGTTCCACCTCGCGTGGATGGTGCCGAGCGCGGCATAGCAGTCGCGTACGGAGTCGACCAGCACGCGGATGCCCACCAGGTCGTAGATGTCGTCGAACGCGACGTCGCGGGCGATCATCTTCTGGTAGACCGAGTAGTAGTGCTTCGGCCGGCCCTTGACCACCGCGCGGATCCTCGCCTCGCGCAGGTCGCCCGAGACCTTCTCGATGACCTCCTGCAGGAACAGGTCGCGGCGCGGCGCCCGCTCCGACACCATGCGCGCGATCTCGTCGTAGCGCTTGGGGTAGAGCATGGCGAACGCGAGGTCCTCGAGCTCCCACTTGATCGTGTTCATGCCCAGGCGGTGGGCCAGCGGGGCGAAGATCTCCAGCGTCTCGCGCGACTTCTGGTGGCGCTTGTGCTCGGGGAGGTAGCGCATCGTGCGCATGTTGTGCAGCCGGTCGGCCAGCTTGATGATCAGCACCCGGATGTCGCGCGACATCGCCACGACCATCTTGCGCACGGTCTCGGCCTGCGCCGCGTCGCCGAACTTCACCTTGTCGAGCTTGGTGACGCCGTCGACCAGCGACGCGATCGTGTCGCCGAAGTCGCCCCGCAGCTCGTCGAGCGAGTAGGCGGTGTCCTCGACCGTGTCGTGCAGCAGCGCCGCGCACAGCGTCTCGTCGTCGGTGCCGAGCTCGGCCAGGATCGTCGCGACGGCCAGCGGGTGGGTGATGTAGGGGTCGCCCGACTTCCGCTTCTGGTCGCGGTGGTGGTAGGCGGCCATGTCGTAGGCACGCTCGATCACCCGCAGGTCGGCCTTGGGGTGGGTGGCGCGGACCGTACGGAACAGCGGCTCCAGCACCGGATTCATCGCCCCACCCCCAAAACGCCGGCGGCGCACCGACGGCACACCGGGCGTCTCCGCATTGCCGGAGTCGGTTACGTCGGGCGCGACCACATCACGGGGCACACAGACTCCTCACGCAGTGGCTCCTCACGTTCGAGTCCAGATCCCCCCAGTGTATCCAGGCAGGAAACCTGGGCCGCCGCGGGCGGGCTCAGACGATCACAAGGGAGTGCAGCCGCTCTCCCGCGATGCGCTCACGTCCCTTCAGGAAGGCCAGCTCCATCAGCACGGCGATGCCGACGACCTCGGCGCCCGCCCTCCTCACCAGCTCCACGGCCGCCTTCGCGGTGCCGCCCGTGGCCAGCACGTCGTCGACCACGAGCACCCGGTCGCCGGGCGCGAACGCGTCGCGGTGCACCTCGATCGTCGCGGAGCCGTACTCCAGATCGTAGGACTCCTCCAGCGTGGCGGCGGGCAGTTTCCCCTTCTTGCGCACCGGTACGAACCCCGCGCCCGCCCGGTAGGCCACCGGCGCAGCAAGGATGAAGCCGCGCGCCTCGATGCCCACGATCTTGTCCACCTGGTGCAGCCCGGCCAGCTCGTCCACCACGGCGGCCATCGCCACCGGGTCGGCCAGCAGCGGGGTGATGTCCTTGAACATGACCCCTGGCTTGGGGTAGTCGGGCACGTCCCTGATCCGGTCGAGGATCGTCGTGCTCAGCTCGCTCATGGTCATCCCTTCTCCGCCGGCCGTGTGCCGGGCTCCATGATGGTGCATATCGGGCCCTGACCCGTACCCGCAGCTCTCAGCGCCTCTCTGAGGCCCTCGCGGCCTCGGGGTCCACAAAGGCAGGCGCCCCCGCCCCTTCCCGGGGCGAGGGCGCCTGTTGAGCCCGTCGTACGAGCGGGTCAGCCCTTGGCTACGGCCGCGCTTTTGGGGCCTTTCTTGCTGCCGCCTCCGGTGGAGGCCAACCTCTTGGCGATGGCCTGGTACTTCGGCTCGCGCTCCTTCAGCGTCACCAGCAGCGGCGTGGCGACGCACAGCGAGGAGTACGTACCGACGATCATGCCGACGAACAACGCCAGCGACAGGTCCTTCAGCGTGCCCGCGCCGAGCAGCGTGGTGCCGATGAACAGGATCGCCGCCACCGGCAGGATCGCGACGAGCGAGGTGTTCAGCGACCTGATCAGCGTGTGGTTGAGCGCGTTGTTGGCCGCCATCGAGTACGTCTGCTTCGAGGTGTGGCCCAGCTTGGCCGTGACCTCCTTGATCATGTCGAACACCACGACCGCGTCGTAGAGCGAATAACCGAGGATGGTCAGGAAGCCCAGCAGCGTGGCCGGCGTGACCTCGAAGCCCGACCATGCGTAGATGCCGGCCGTGATGACGAGGTCGTGGATGAGCGCGACGATCGCCGCCAGCGCCATCTTCGGCTCGAACGCCATCGACAGGTACAAGATGATCGCCAGCATGAACACGGCCAGGCCGATCCACGCCTTCTGCGACACCTCACCGCCCCAGGACGGGCCGATGGCCTGGATGCTCACCTGGTCGGCCGGGACGCTGAAGTCCTTCGCGATGGCGCTCTGCACCTGCGACCTGGTGTCCTCCGGCAGGCTCTCGGTGGTCGCCCGCCAGCCGTCGGTGCCGGCCTGCTGGACGATCACCTGGTGCACGCCCTCGTCCTGGACGGACGTACGCACCTGCTCGACGGTGGCGTGCTGGGCCTTGAACGAGAAGATCGTGCCGCCCTTGAACTCCACACCGAGGTTGAGCCCATGGAGGACCAGCCCGGCCAGCGACACCAGCAGCAGCAGGCCGGACAGGCTGTACCACAGCCGCCATTTGCCGACGAAGTCGACGTCGATCTCGCCGCGATAGAGGCGACGCCCCAGTCCCATCTCAGGCCTCCTGCGGAGTGGTCTTGTGGCCGGCCGTCTCGCTCATGCGCTCGGAGTCGAGCCCCGACAGCGGATGCCCCTTGGCGAAGAACTTGAACTTCGCCAGCATGGCGATGAACGGCTTGGTGAACAGGAACACCACCACGACGTCGATCAGCGTGGTCAGGCCCATCGCGAACGCGAAGCCGGCGACACCGCCCACCGCCAGGAAGTACAGCACGATGGCGGCGATGAACATGACGGCGTCGGCGATCAGGATCGTGCGCCGGGCGCGTACCCAGGCCACCTCGACGGCCGCTCGCAGCGAGCGCCTGCCCTCCTTCATCTCGTCACGTATGCGTTCGAAGTAGACGATGAAGGAGTCGGCGGTGATGCCGATCGAGACCACCAGGCCGATGATGTGCGGCAGCGAGAGCCGGAAGCCGGCGTTGTGGCCGAGCACGACCACCGAGGTGTACGTCAGCACCGTCGCCACCACGAGGCTGAGCACCGCGACGATGCCGAGGCCCCGGTAGTAGAGCATGCAGTAGACGACCACCAGCGCCAGGCCGATGAGGCCGGCGATGAGACCGCCCTGCAACTGGTCCTGGCCGAGCGTCGAGGAGACCGTGTCGACCGAGCTGCGGTTGAACTTCAGCGGCAGCGCGCCGTACTTGAGCTGGTCGGCCAGGTTGGTGGCGCTGATCTGGTCGAAGCCGCCGGTGATCTCGGCCCGCCCGCCGGGGATCGGGCTGATGATGTTGGGGGCCGTGATGACGACGCCGTCGAGCACGACCGCGACCTTGTTGCGCGGCTCGGGCGAGTTGTAGGCGGCGGTGGTGAGCTTGCTCCACTCGCCGGCGCCCTTGCTCTTGAAGTCGAGCTGGACGATCCACTCGGTGGTGCCCTGGCGGACGCCGGCCGAGGCGGTGTCGATGTCGGTGCCGACGACCTTGGCGACGTCGAGGACGTACTTGAAGCTGCCGTCGGTCTCGCAGCCGGCGTACTGCTTGTTCGGGTCGTCCTGGACGCCCTGGCCGCGGTTGGCCGGATCGGCGCAGTCGAGCTTGTTGAACTGCTCGAGCACCTTGGGATCGATGCCGGCGGTGTTGATGTCGGGGTTCTGCTGCGGGGGCTGCACGGGCGGCGTGCTGGCCGTGGGCGCGCCCGACGGTGACGCCTTGGCGTTCTGGCCCTTGGTGTTGTCCTGGTTCTGGGCGGTCTGGTTGTTCTGGGCGGTCTGGTTGTTCTGGGCGGTCTGGTTGTTCTGGGTGCCGGTGCGGGCCTTGCCGTCACCGTCGCCTTGCCCATCGGGGTCCTGTTGCCGGGCTTGTCCGTCGCCCTGGCTCTTCTGCCCGTCACCTGTCTCGGTGGCCGACCGTGGCGCGCCCGCGGAGGGCGTGGCGGTCGGCGAGGTCAGCGCGGACGAGAGCGCCTTACCGGTCGGGGACGCGCTCGGCGTCGCGGCCGACTGGGAGGGCCGGGTGGACGGCTGGGCCGACGGGCTGCCCGACGGGCCGGGCGTCGGCGCGTTGGTGGCCAGGTCGGCGGGGGCCTGCGTGGCCTCCATGGCAAGCACCTGACGGAAACGCAGCTCCGCGGTGGTCGCGACCAGCTTGATGGCCTCGTTCTGGCCCACGCCCGGGATGGAGATGATGATGTTGTCGCCGGACTTGGCGACCTCGGCGTCGGAGATGCCCGTGCCGTTGACCCGGTCGCGGATGATGTTGACCGCCCGGTCGAGGATCTCCTCGGGCGGCGCCGCGTTGTTCTGGGTCACCGGGGACAACGTCACCGTCGTGCCGCCCGCTAGGTCGAGGCCCAGCTTGGGCGTGTACGCCTTTTGCAGGAACATCGTCCCGCCCAGGGCGAGGATGAGCGCCAGCAGCACCAGGAGCGTACGCCCCGGTCGGCTGTGGCGGCTGGTCGGTCGGGCCACTGGTCGTCAGTTCTTTCAGATAGAGGTTTGTGGCAGAGCTTAGTCAGGACTTCTTCGTGCTGGAGTCCTGGTCGCCGTTGCGCTCCACGGTGGCCTCGGACTCCGTCTTGCCCTCCTCGCCGAGCTCGGCCTGGTCAGCGGCCGGCTCGTCACTCGCCGGAGCGTCGCCGGGGGTGACGACGCGACCGATGGCGGCCTTCACCCAGCGGGTCTCGATCCCTGGCGCGATCTCGAGGACGACGTCCTCATTGTCTATCGTGACGACGGTGGCGAACAGCCCGGTCGTCGTCATGACCCGGGTGCCCGGCGTCAGGGAGTTCTGCATCTGGATCGCCTCTTGCTGGCGCTTGCGCTGGGGGCGGATCAGCAGGAAGTAGAACACCACCACCAGAAGAATCAGCGGCAGGATGCTTCCGAGTTGTCCCATGTCCATAAGGGGCGACCTTCCATAGTCGTACAAGGAGTTGACACCGGCCTCGCGCCGGAAATTCCGTGCGTTGCTCCGGGCCGCGCCGCTCAGCCCGTCAGCCTACACAGCCAGCCAAGCCACGGAGTTTAGGCGCTTGTTGCGAAACGCGGCAACGAAGCAGCGTTTCGGCGCGCGGGGAAGTTCCCATATTGAAACGGTTGCAACCGATCTGTGATCAGTCGAAAAGCGACGCTCCGAACGCATCCGGCGGTGGCGTCATCCCGAGATGGGTCCACGCCGCCGCGGTCGCCACCCGGCCGCGCGGGGTCCTGGCCAGCAGTCCTTGGCGTACGAGGAACGGCTCGGCCACCACCTCGACCGTCTCGGGCTCCTCCCCCACGGCCACCGCGAGCGTGGACAGCCCCACCGGGCCGCCGCCGAACTTGCGCAGCAGCACGCCGAGCACCGCCCGGTCGAGCCGGTCGAGCCCCTCGCCGTCGACCTCGTAGAGATTGAGCGCCGCCGAGGCGACGTCGCGGTCGATCACGCCGCCCGCGCGCACGTCGGCGAAGTCGCGCACCCGGCGCAGCAGCCGGTTCGCGATGCGCGGGGTGCCCCTGGAGCGGCGGGCGATCTCATGGGCGCCCTCGTCCGGCAGCCCGACGCCGAGCAGCTGCGCCGACCTGTGCAGCACCCGCTCCAGCTCGGGGACCTCGTAGAAGTCCATGTGGGCGGTGAAGCCGAACCTGTCGCGCAGCGGCGCGGGCAGCAGCCCCGCCCGGGTGGTGGCGCCCACCAGCGTGAACGGCGCGATCTCCAGCGGGATCGCGGTCGCCCCCGGCCCCTTGCCCACGACGATGTCGACCCGGAAGTCCTCCATCGCGAGGTAGAGCATCTCCTCGGCGGGCCTGGCCATCCGGTGGATCTCGTCGATGAACAGCACCTCGCCCTCGGTCAGCGTCGACAGGATCGCCGCCAGGTCTCCCGCCCGCTCCAGCGCCGGCCCCGAGGTGATGCGCAGCGGCGCGTTCAGCTCCGCCGCGATGATCATCGCCAGCGTCGTCTTGCCCAGGCCGGGCGAGCCGCTCATCAGCACGTGATCCGGCGGCCGCTGCCGCCGCAACGCGCTCTCCAGCACCAGCGACAGCTGCTCGCGGACGCGTCCCTGGCCGATGAACTCGCTGAGGCGCTTGGGCCTGAGTGCGGCCTCGATCTGCAGCTCGTCGCCACCGGCGGCGGCCGACAGAATCTCGTCCCGCTCAAATCCCATCCCAGCGCCTCCTCTCCTCAGTCACCGAACGCCCGTCCTGGCGGCCGTCATGGCCCACCCCGCCCTCACGTATCACGCCACCCCTCTTCCCGCCACCACACACCCTCGCCCCACCCCAGGACCCTCTTCGCCACCCTCGCCCACCCCGGGACCCGCTTCGCCACCATTGCCCACTCCGGGACCCTCTTCGCCATCCTCGCCCCGCCCCCAAGGCACCTTCCGGCATCCGCCGAACCCCGACCCCGCGCGGTGCGGGAACCCGCCCCATCCGAGCGTCTCGCACGACACGCCGGCATGCCTGCCTGCCTGCTCTGCGCCTTGCGCAGGCGCGCCATGCGCCCGCGCGTCACGTACGGCGCCGAAACGTGCGGGACGCGGTGGCTTGGGGGTGTCGGGGTGGTGGGTCATCGGATGCTCAGGGAACGGAGTGCGGCCTTCAGGAGGGCGGCGACCTGTGGCCGGCGGCCGGCGGCGAGGTCGGCCTCCGCCTCTGGCTCGACGGCGGCGATGGCCTCGTCGGCGTCCTTGCTGGAGTAGCCGAGACCCACGAGGCCCGAGTGGACCTGCTCGCGCCACACGGCCGCGCGGCGGTCGCCGTTGAGCGCGGCGTTGACGGTCTCCTCAGGGGTGCCGAGCCGGTCCTTGAGCTCCAGGACGATGCGCTGGGCACCCTTCTGACCGATGCCCGGCACCTGGGTGAGCGCCTTGAGATCGGCCGAGGCCACGGCCATGCGGAGCGCGTTGGGCGTGTGGACGGCGAGCATCGCCAGCGCCAGCTTGGGGCCGACGCCGCTGGCCGTCTGGAGCAGCTCGAAGACGGCCCGCTCGTCGTCGGTGGCGAAGCCGTACAGGGTCAGCGACTCCTCGCGCACCACGAGCGACGTGGCCAGCCTGGCCTCCTCGCCCAGCCGGAGCGTGGCGAGCGTGCCCGGGGTGCAGTGGGTGAGGATGCCGACGCCGCCGACCTCGATCACGGCCCCGTCAGGGGCGATCGCCGTCACCTTGCCCGTCACCGACGCGATCACGCTCGGCCTCCCGTCTCCGTCACCGCTGTCACACCTGGTCCCCTGTCATAGCGCAGATCCACCCCCGCACCCACCACCGCCACGCCCGGCGACCCCGAGCTCCGGGCGCGGCCGCTGCGCGCGAGGATGGGCTGAGAACGGGGGCAGGTGACCTCCGCAGCGGCTGCCGTCAAGGTCAACCGCAAACGCCTCCCCACCCCCGGCAGTCCCAAGTTCCCGGTGCGGACGGGGCGGGTGCCGGCGGGTCCCCGGTCGGGGGTGTGGGTGGTCGGGCTCATCGGTGGGGGTTTCTGGCTTTGGCCAGGGCGGTGGCGAGGCGGTGTTGGGCGCCGCCGCGCCAGACGTGGCAGATGGCCAGGGCGAGGGCGTCGGCGGCGTCGGCGGGCTTGGGCATCTCGGTGAGGCGCAGGAGGCGGGTGACCATGGCGCCGATCTGTTTCTTGTCGGCCGTGCCGCTGCCCGTGATGGCGGCCTTGACCTCGGACGGCGTGTGCAGCGCCACCGGGAGGCCGCGCCGGGCGGCGCACAGGACGGCGATGCCGGCGGCCTGCGCCGTGCCCATCACGGTGCGGACGTTGTGCTGGCTGAAGACGCGCTCGACGGCCACCGCGTCGGGGCGCACCTCGTCGAGCCAGCGCTCGATGCCGGCCTCGATGCCCACGAGCCGGGCGCCGAGCTCTTCGTCCGCCCCCGTGCGCACCACCCCGACGGCCACGAGCGACAGCGGCGCTCCCGGGCGCCCTTCGACCGCGCCCACCCCGCACCGGGTCAGCCCCGGATCGACGCCCATCACCCGCACCGGCATGCCCTCCCGAGACCGCGCCGCCGAACATCTGTTCGGCACGAGACTTTACCGTGGCCGGGGAGGGCGCGCACCGGGAAGCGGAGGCTAGAAGTAGTCGAGCATGTACGGCTTGGCGGCGAAGGCGGCGTCGAGTGCCGCGTCGTATCGGTCATCTCCCGACATGAGACCGCTGAGCCGCAGCGTCGAGGTGGGGATCCCGGCGTACAGAGCGGACAGGCCGTTCACCGAGAGCGTGACGCCGGTTCCGGAGGCGGGGGTCGCCGTGCCCGTCCCCCCGGAGGCAGGGGTCGCTGTGCCCGTTCCGCCGGAGATGTCCAGGCGCCACGTGCCCCCGCCCCTGACCGGATCGTCCACGGTCACGACGGCCTGGCAGCTCGCGTGCGCCGGATAGCCCCTGCGCTCGACGGCGGCGGCCACGTCCAGCACCCTGAACATCCACCGCACCCGCGTGAGCTGCTCCTTCGTACGCTCGCGCAGCATCCACAGCACCGGGTCGTCGGGCGCCACGGCGGCGACGACCTCGCGGGCCACCGAGGACGCGCTGCCGACCAGCCCCCACAGCGCCCGCAGGGTGTCGGAGGAGGCGGCGACGACGTTCTCGACCTCCATGTCGTCGCCCCGCCAGCGGTAGACCGCGTAGCCGTCGTCGGCCAGGTAGAGGAAGTCGTCCTCGCTGGCCAGCCACAGGTTCCAGGTGTCCTCGTCGTACGAGATCGGGCCGCTGGCGCGGGCCGCGCCGTGCACGCGGTGCAGCACGGAGATCAGCTCGGCGGCGTCGCCGGGACCCATCCTGCGCAGCTTGACCTGCCCGGACGGGCGGATGCCGCGCAGCGACTCGGCGGGCAGGCGGATGATGTGCTGCGCGCCCGCGTGCTCGTAGCCGAGGTTGCGGTAGATGGCCGTGGTGGCCGGATAGAGCGCGGAGATCGCGTCGCCCAGCTCGGTGGCGCGGTCGAGGACGGCCCGCATGATGCCGGTGCCGACGCCGCGCCCGCGGTCCTCGGGGCTGACGGTGACGCCCGCGATCGCCGCCATCGGCTGCGGCCGGCCGTGCCACCACTGGGTGAAGCGGCGCAGCCGGGCGGCCGCCGCGATCCTGCCGCCGTCGAACATCCCGAGGTAGCGCCCCTCGGCCAGCGCGGGCAGCACGGACTTGCGCCACTTCTCCTTGCTGCCCGGGCTCATCGGGCCGAACGCCCGCCGGCGCAGGTCGAGGACGTCGTCGAGGTCGTCGGGCGTAATGTCGCGTATTTCCACAAGCAGCAAACCTATGAAACCGGTGGACGTACCCGCGAATCCTTTGTCGTGATGGCGAGCCTGTCGAGGTAGAGGAGCTGGGCCGTCACCAGGACGGCCAGCGCGACGGCCACCACGACCAGCGGCGTCGCGGCGCCGACGTCCGCGGCGGCCCGGGAGAAGCCGCCCACCTGGGCCATCTGGGCGACCGGGGCGGTGAACAGGTCGGTGTGCTGCACGACCAGGAGCGGCCACTGGACGTCGTGGGCGTTCACCAGCGTGACGGCGCCGGCCAGGACGCCCGCCATGGGCAGCGAGGGCAGGAACACCCCCGAGAAGAAGTCCCTGTCGGTGCGTTCTGCCAGGCCCTTGCACAGGAGGGTCAGTACGAGCAGCGCGGGGACGCTCACCAGCAGCGGCGGGATGAGGGCGGGGAAGGTGTCGATGAGGCCGAGGTTGCGGACGTTCTGCCAGTTGGCGACGTTGAACGGGCCTGCGCCGACGAACAGCCAGGGGGCGAAGATCAGCAGCAGCCACTCGCTGGCGCGGCCGAGCGGGCGCAGGCCGCCGATGCCGAGGGCGGCCAGGTACGCCACTCCCACCGAGACCAGGGCGCCGACGACGGCCGGGACCCAGGTGTTGACCTGGGCTCTGAGGCTGCTCGCCGCGCCCGCCCTGGAGGCCAGCACGCCGTCCATCCACGGCCAGGCGAGCACGAACGCGGCCACCACGACCACCGCTGACGCGGCGATCCCGATCGCCACGCCCGCCGGTGTGACCGCGCGCCTCGCGGGGACCTGCCGCTCCTCCTCGGGCTGCCCGCTCCCAGGCAGGTACGGGGACGTCACCCCACCCGCCCCACCGACGTGAGCCGCCGGGGCACCTCCCTGGGCGTGCCCCGGGGGCGGCTGAGAGCCGTGCGCACCGAAGGCGGCCCGACCGCCCTGCCCGGAGGCGGCTCCGCCCTGCGGGCCGAAAGCCATGGGTCCCTGCCGGCCGAAGGCGGCCGGTGCCTGTGGGTCGGAGGCGAACGGTCCGGGTTGGGCGGAGGTGGGTGCGCCCGGGGCGAAGGCCGGTGGGGTGGGCGGGTCGGGGAGGTCGGTCTTGGGGGTGAGGGTGATGCGGAGGCCGGAGGCGGCCGCGATGATCGTGGCGGCGATGCCCAGCACGCCCAGGATCGCCCCTGTGAGCGTCGCCACGGCCGCACCGAGGCCGAACTCGGCCGTTCTGAAGGCGTAGTCGTACTGGAGGCCCGCGAGCGTCTGTGTGGCGCGCTGAGGGCCGCCGCCGGTGAGCACCTGGCTCAGCGCGAACGTCTGCAGCCCGGCCGCCACGACGGCGAGCGCGACGAGGACGCCCACCACCACGGTCGCCGGCCCCGGGGTGTGACCGCGCAGGGCGGGCAGGAACGCGATCACGGCCAGCGCGCACACCAGCCCGAACGTGGCGGCGGCCACGATGAGCCGGAGCGTTCCAGGCGCGGTGGCCGGGTCGCGCAGCCCCTCGGCGAGGGCGACCAGGCCCGACTCCTCGGGCATCAGGCCGCGCAGCCAGGACGCCGCCACGGCCACCGGCGAGAAGGTGACGACGGCCAGCGACAGCAGGACGCGCCCGGCCCGCCGCGGCCACGGGCCCGCCCGGTCGAGTGCCAGGGCCAGCAGCGGGCCCACCACCAACGCCACCAGCAGCGGGAACCCGACCAGCGACACCGTGAACCCCAGCGCCCGCCAGGAGGCGTCGTCGCCGAGCAGCTTGACGTAGTTCGCGGTCCCCGCGTACGTGCTCTTCCGCAGCACGCCGCCGCTCTGGAAGCTGAGCCAGATCGTCTGCGCGGTCGGCAGCACCAGCGTGATGAGGGTGCCGACCAGCGCAGGTACGGCGAGCAGCAGCCCGACCAGCCGAGTGCCGGATCCTGGGGGGTTGGGGGAAGTCACGTCGCCCGACCCTACGCGGCCCGCCCCCTCGCCCGCACGCCGACAGACCGTCACCCGGAGGATTCGCCGGATGCGATGCGGAGGAGCGCGGCGGTGGCCGTCTCGCCTCAACGATCCCGAAGCCGACAGGACGAGCGCGGGATCGCCGGCACACCCCTGCGAGCCTGATGCATCCAGGGAAAGGACAGGGCCCGGGCACCGAAGCCCAGGCCCTGATGAAGGTCAGTCGAGAGCGGCGAGGACGTCGTCGGAGACGTCGAAGTTGGCGAAGACGTTCTGGACGTCGTCGCTGTCCTCCAGCGCCTCGATGAGCCGGAACACCTTCTTGGCCCCCTCCTCGTCGAGCGGCACGCTCATCGTCGGCAGGAAGCTGGACTCGGCCGAGTCGTAGTCGATGCCGGCGTCCTGGAGGGCCTTGCGGACCGGCACCAGGTCACCGGCCTCGGAGACGACCTCGAAGGAGTCGCCGAGGTCGTTGACCTCCTCGGCCCCTGCGTCGAGGACGGCCATGAGCACGGTGTCCTCGTCGAGCCCGTTCTTGGGCACGATCACGACGCCCTTGCGGTTGAACATGTAGGAGACGGACCCGGGGTCGGCCAGGGAGCCGCCGTTGCGGGTGAGCGCCACCCTGACCTCGGAGGCGGCGCGGTTGCGGTTGTCGGTGAGGCACTCGATGAGCACCGCGACGCCGCCGGGCGCGTAGCCCTCGTACATGATCGTCTGGTAGTCGGCGCCGCCGGCTTCGAGGCCGCCGCCGCGCTTGCGCGCCCGCTCGATGTTGTCGTTGGGCACGGAGTTCTTCTTCGCCTTGAAGATGGCGTCGAAGAGTGTGGGGTTGGCGTCCGGGTCAGGGCCACCGGTCCGTGCCGCCACCTCGATGTTCTTGATGAGCTTGGCGAACAGCTTGCCGCGCTTGGCGTCGAGTGCGGCCTTCTTGTGCTTCGTCGTCGCCCATTTGGAGTGGCCGGACATTACCTAGAGCTCCCTCACCATGTCTACGAAGTAACGGTGCACGCGTACGTCCCCGGTGAGCTCGGGGTGGAACGACGTAGCGAGCAAAGGACCTTGACGGACCGCGACGATCCTATCCCCAGGCTCGCACCTGCCCAGCACTTCGACGTCCGCGCCGACGGATTCGACCCAGGGAGCGCGGATGAACACCGCGTGCACCTGCTGTCCGGCGAAGTCGAGGTCGGATTCGAAGGAGTCGACCTGGCGGCCGAACGCGTTGCGCCTGACCACCATGTCGATGCCGCCGATGGTCTGCTGGCCGGCGATGCCGTCCTCGATGCGGTCGGCCAGCATGATCATGCCGGCGCACGAGCCGTAGGCGGGCATGCCTTCCTTGACGCGGACGCGCAGCGGTTGCAGCAGGTCGAAGGTGTCGGCGAGCTTCCACATGGTGGTCGATTCGCCGCCGGGGATGACCAGGGCGTCGACCGCGTCCAGCTCGGCGGGGCGGCGTACGGCGACGGCCGTCGCGCCCGCCTCCTGAAGCATGCGCTGATGTTCGCGCACGTCTCCCTGGAGGGCGAGTACACCGATCGTGGGCACGGGCGATCCTTCCGTCGAGTACGGGTTACCGACAATTCAACACCAGAACACCCCGTCGTCTTCCGACGGGGGCTCGTCGATCAGGCGCTGACCGCGACGAGCCCGGCCCCTGATCGGGGGCCGGGCTCGCGGGGAAGGGCTGCGATGAGAGCCGTTACGGGCGTTCGGTCTCCAGGCGGACGGTGTCCTCGACCGTGATCTGCTGGAGCCGGCGCGCCGGGTCGAGCGGCCGCAGGTACGTCTGCTGCACCCCCGGCACCCGGTCCTCGACGACGAACGTGGCCCGGGTGTAGACCTCGGCGTCGGGCGTCTGGACCCGGGGCACGACCTTGAAGTCGGCCGTCAGCTGGTCGCGCTCGATCGTGGTGAGCACGTATCCGCGCTGGTTGTTGTAGAACTTCAGATGCGGGTTGATCTGCAGGAACGGGTGCTGCGCCGGGTCGGAGTCGCCGCCGTCGCCACCCGTCGAGATCGACGTGGTCACCAGCTCGGAGCCCACGCTGGGCCCTGTCGGGTCGTCGTAGTCGAGCTTGAGGTCGCCGGCCCAGTGGGCGTGCACGTCGCCGGTCAGCAGCACGGGGTTGCGCACCCCGGCGTCGATCCAGCCCTGGGTGATGCGGCGGCGGGAGGCGGCGTAGCCGTCCCAGGCGTCCTGCGAGGTGATCTTGGCGGGCCCGGGGTTGTTGTCGCGCTGGCCGAAGAAGACCTGCTGGCCCAGGATGTCCCACTGCGCGCGCGACTGGTGGAAGCCGCGCAGCAGCCACTCCTCCTGCTCGGCGCCGGTGATCGAGCGGGCCGGGTCGACCGCGGCGGGGCAGTCCTTGTAGCCGTCGCCGCAGCCCTGGTCGTCGCGGTACTGCCGGGTGTCCAGCATGTGGAAGGTGGCCGTCCTGCCCCAGCGGATGCGCCGGTAGAGCTGCATGTCGATGCCGCGCGGGATCGAGGTGCGGCGCAGCGGCATGTTCTCGTAGTACGCGCGGAAGGCCGCGGCGCGCCGCTCCCGGAAGTTCGGCTGCGGCACCTCGGGCTTCTCCGGCACCTCGTCGGCCCAGTTGTTGTCCAGCTCGTGGTCGTCCCACACGACCAGCCAGGGCGCGGCGGCGTGCGCGGCCTGCAGGTCGGGGTCGGCCTTGTACTGGGCGTGGCGCTGGCGGTAGTTCGCGAGGGTCTCGGTCTCGGGGCCCTCGTGGTGGCGGATGTTGCCGCCGGGGATCGTGTAGGTGTCCCTGGTGTACTCGTACTGGTAGTCGCCGAGGTGCAGCACCAGGTCGGGGTGCTCCTCTGCGAGGCGGCGGTAGGCGGTGAAGTGGCCGTGCTCGTACTGGGCGCAGGAGACGAACGCCATGGCCAGGGCGCCGCCGTACGACAGGGGGTGCGGGGCGGTGCGGGCGCGGCCGAGGGGCGAGACGTACGGGCCGACGCGGAAGCGGTACCAGTAGTCCCGGTCGGAGCTCAGCCCCTGCACCTCGACGTGCACGCTGTGGCCCCACTCGGGGGCGGCGACGGTGACGCCGGAGCGCACGACGCGGCGGGCCCGCTCGTCGGCGTAGATCTGCCACTGCACGGGGAAGGGCCGCTGCGGCATGCCGCCGAGGCCGTCCTCGGCCAGCGGCTGCTGGGCGAGCCTGGTCCACAGCACGAACCCCTCGTGGTCGGGGTCGCCGCACGCGACGCCGAGCGTGAAGGGGTCGCTGCGCAGCCCGCGCGAAGCCGTTTCATGGTCGAGGTCGGCGTGCGCGGCCGCCGGGACGACAGCGGGGACGACGGCGGGGATGGCCGATGCGGCCCCTGCCGCTAACCCCGTGACGAGGAAGTGCCTGCGGTTCAGCTTGGACACCTGGGAGCTCCCTGTGACGATCAAGGGCGAGGACCCCCGTAGCCTGACTCAGCGGCATGACTTCGCGGTGAACGTCAGACATGAAAAAGGCGACATCCTTCACGGATGCCGCCTTTTCCGGAAATCTCCGTCGTCGCGTGACGTTCACCCGGAAGTGATCGTTTCACGCCCGCAGGCCGCTGACCTGCGCCGACACGCCGACGCTTACCAGCCGCGCTCGGCCAGGCGGTGCGGCTGCGGGATCTCGTCGACGTTGAGGCCGACCATGGCCTCGCCCAGGCCGCGGGAGACCTTGGCGATGACGTCGGGGTCGTCGTAGAACGTGGTGGCCTTGACGATGGCCGCCGCGCGCTTGGCCGGGTCGCCCGACTTGAAGATGCCGGAGCCCACGAACACGCCCTCGGCGCCGAGCTGCATCATCATCGCGGCGTCGGCAGGGGTGGCGATGCCGCCTGCGGTGAACAGCACGACCGGCAGCTTGCCGGTGCGGGCGACCTCGGCGACCAGCTCGTACGGCGCCTGCAGCTCCTTGGCCGCGACGTAGAGCTCGTCCTCCGGCAGGGAGGTGAGCCGCTTGATCTCGGCGCGGATCGTGCGCATGTGGGTGACGGCGTTGGAGACGTCGCCGGTGCCGGCCTCGCCCTTGGAGCGGATCATGGCCGCGCCCTCGGTGATGCGGCGCATGGCCTCGCCGAGGTTGGTGGCGCCGCACACGAACGGCACGGTGAACTGCCACTTGTCGATGTGGTTGGCGTAGTCGGCCGGGGTGAGCACCTCGGACTCGTCGACGTAGTCGACGCCGAGCGACTGCAGCACCTTGGCCTCGACGAAGTGGCCGATGCGGGCCTTGGCCATCACGGGGATCGAGACGGCGTTGACGATGCCGTCGATCATGTCGGGGTCGCTCATCCTGGAGACGCCACCCTGCGCACGGATGTCGGCGGGCACGCGCTCGAGGGCCATGACGGCGACCGCGCCGGCGTCCTCAGCGATCTTGGCCTGGTCGGGGGTGACGACGTCCATGATGACGCCGCCCTTGAGCATCTCGGCCATGCCGCGCTTGACGCGGGCGGTTCCGGTGACGGGGGTGCTTTCTGGCGTGCTGCTGGACACGGTCATCCTCACGGGCTCTCAACGGCGAATCTGTAAGTTATCAAGCCCATCGTAGGTCCTGAACGACCCCTCCCCCGACATGCCAAGATGTCAGGATTTAGCGCCGTACCTATACAGGTTTGTCAAGGTACGGCGGCTACGGAATGACGGGCTTGCGGCTGGCGAGGGCCACCCAGACCTGGCCGGGGGCGAAGTTCATCGGCTCGCCGCTCTCAGTGGTGAACGTCGTGCCGCCGTCCTCTGATTCCCGCTCCCACTTCGCCTTGAACGCCTTGCCGTCCCGCAGCACGATCGCCGAGCCCTTGCCCGTGGTGTGCACGAGCGGCGTGTAGCTCTGGTTCTTGTCGTGGAACTGCGAGCGCTCGGTCTTGGTGTACTGCACGACGATCGTGGGCGCGCTCAGCTGGCCGCCCTCGGCCGCCATGTCCTTCTTGCCGTCCTGCCAGATCAGCCACTGCTGCTTGGCCTCCGACCAGGCGAAGGTGAAGCGCGCGGCGGGCCACTTGACCGTGTACGACTTGCGCGGCGTCCCGCCCTCGGGGGCGTCGCCGAAGGTGAAGCCGATGTCCTTGGCCTTGCTCGCCTTGGGCGCCTTGGCCAGCAGCTGCTTGGTGTTGGCGAACAGGTTGTAGGGGGCGAAGCGGCCCGGCTGGCGGAAGTACGCGCCGGGGTTGTGCGAGTCGCCCACGTCGAACAGCGACGCCTCGGCGATGAGCGGCAGCATCTTGGTCTGCGCGCCCGAGTAGGAGAAGGCCGGCTTGCCGAACTGCGGGGCGATGTGCAGGTCGGAGATGCGCGCGCTGCGCACCGGGCCGACCTTGGCCGGCAGCTTCGAGGAGAAGATCGCCATGAGGCGGGTCAGCCCGGCCTCGACCTGCTCGACGTAGACGATGTCGGCGCTCTTGAGCCCGAGCTGCGGCTTGCCCGCCGCGGTGTTCTCGATCTTCACCGCGAGCACCGGCCTGAGCTTCTCGTACGGCTTGCCGGTGAAGGGGTGGGCGTTGACCTCCTCCTCCTGCGGCGCCTCGGCCGGAGCCTCCGTCGTGGCCTGCGGCGCGGAACCGGCCGCGGGCTCGTCGGACGAACAGGCCGCTACGGGCAGCAGGACGGCCGCTCCCGCCAGCCAGAGGGTGATCAACCGGGGTAGCCGCACGTGCACTTCTCCTCGCTTCAGCCCGAAAACGGGATGAAGCTTACTGGCTTCCCCAAATCAGGTCATTCAGTTGCCATCGCTGCGGGCGGATTGTCATCAATCTCGAAGAATCGGGGGTACTCGGTGTGCCCGGCCAGCCGCAGGGTCCTGGCCAGCCAGCGGCGCTGCGCCGTACGCGTGACCCCGACCGCGTTGTTGTAGAACCGGCGCGAGTAGACGACCTTCGCCACCGCCGCGTCGAGCTCCTCCAGCAGCTCGCGGCCGCCGGGCGACTCCGCCAGCTTCTCCCTGAAGCGCTCCTGGTCCACCACCGCGCGCAGCGTGCGCGACAGGTCGCTCTCGGCGTGCTCGCGCTCGTCGGGGCCCGCCGAGCGGGCCTCGTGCGCCGCCGCGGCCAGCACCAGCGACGTCGCCGGATCGAGCAGGCGGGAGCCCGCCAGCTCCAGCACCACCGCGCGGCGCCGCATGAGCGCGGCGTCCAGCGACTCCTGAGCCAGCTCCAGGCGGATGTGCAGCCGGTCGAGGCGGCCGGCCCGCCAGGAGATGTAGACGGCCGTGAGCACCACCACGATGCCCACGATCAGCACGATCATGGTGGACGTCACAGGCCCTCCTCCACCCGCGCCGCATCACCCGCGATGCGCGTCACAGGTCCTCCTCCACGCGGCCCGCGCCGCTCGTGGTGACGGTCTCGTAGACGCGTACGACGTCGCGCGCCACCGTCGACCAGTCGTACTTCCTGACCGCCACCAGCGCCTCGGCCGCCAGCTTGGCCCGCCGCTCCGGCGCGTCGAGCAGCGCGGCGGCCTCACGCGCGAGCGAGGCCGGGTCGCCGTTGGCGAACAGCGCCCCCGCCTGCCCGTCGCCCAGCACCCTGCGGAAGGCCGGGATGTCGCTGGCCAGCACCGTCGCCCCCGACGCCATGGCCTCGGCCAGCACGATGCCGAAGCTCTCGCCGCGGGTGTTGGGCGCGCAGAACACGTCGACCGAGTGGTACGCGCGGATCTTGTCGGCCTCGCTCACCATGCCGAGCACCGTCACGCGGTCCCTGAACTGCTTCGGCACCCGCTCGTAGACGTCCTTCTCGTCGCCTGGACCGGCGATCAGCAGCTTCACGTCGGGCCGCTGCGCCGCCAGCACGGCGAACGCGTCGAGCAGGATCGGCAGGCCTTTGCGCTCTTCGTCCATGCGGCCGAGGAAGCCGATCGTGGCGCCGTCGGGGCCCCAGCCGTCGAGCGGCTCGGCCTCGGTGTAGCGGGCGACGGTGACGCCGTTGGGGATGAGCACGGTGTCGCCGCCGAACTGCTCGACCAGGCTCTTGCGGGCCGCGTCGGAGACCGCGATGCGGCCGCTCAGCTTCTCCAGCGCGCTGCGCAGCAGCGGCTCGGCCACCGCGATCGCCCGCGAGCGGGTGAAGGAGGCGTGGAAGGTGGCCACGATCGGCCCCTTGGCCGCCCAGCAGGCCAGCACGCCGAGGCTCGGGATCAGCGGCTCGTGGATGTGCAGCACGTCGAAGCCGCCCGTACGCACCCAGCGCCGCACCCGCGCGGCCGACAGGAACCCGAACGACATCCTGGCCACCGACCCGTTGTACGGCACGGGGACGGCCCGGCCCGCGCCCGTCACGTAGGGGGGCAGCTCGTCGTCGTCGGCCGCCGGCGCGATCACGGAGACGTCGTGGCCCTGCGCCATGAGCGCCTGGGCCAGGTCGTCGATGTGCTGTTTGACCCCGCCCGGCATGTCCCAGGAGTAGGGGCAGACGATGCCGACCCTCATCGGGGGTCCAGGTCGTCCAGCCAGAGCCGCTGCATCATGTGCCAGTCCTCGGGATGCTCGGAGATGCCCTTCTCGAACACGTCGGCCAGGCCCTGGGCCAGCGCCGCGACCTTCTCCTGCCGGGTGCCCTCGGCGGGCACGGGCAGCTCCTCGTGGATGTGGATGCCCCAGTCGTCGCCCACGAAGTAGACGGTGGCGGGCAGCAGCGCCGCCCCCGTCTGCACGGCCAGCAGCGGCGGCCCCGCGGGCATCTTGGTGGCGGCGCCGAAGAAGCGCACCTCGACACCGCTCTTGGTGAGGTCGCGCTCGGCGGGCAGGCAGACCACGCCGCCCTTGCGCACGCGCATGGCGAGGGTGCCGAAGTTGTGGCCGTCGCCGCCGGTCAGCGGCAGCACCTCCATGCCGAGGCCCTCGCGGAAGGCGACGTAGCGGCGGAACAGCGACTCGGGACGCAGCCTTTCCGCGACGGTGGTGAACGGGTGGCCGACGCCGACCAGCCAGGCGCCCGCCTGGTCCCAGTTGCCCATGTGCGGCAGCGCCAGCACGACGCCGCGCCCGGCCGCCACGTTGCCGTGGATGTGCTCGGCGCCGATGACGTGGGTGCGCCGCACCACCTCGGCGCGGTCCATCTTGGGCAGGCGGAAGATCTCGTGGAAGTAGCGGAAGTAGGAGCGCATGCCGGCCCTGGTCAGCTCGCGCAGCTCGCGGCCGCCGGGGTCGAGGCCGGTCACCCTGGCCAGGTTGGACTCCAGCCGGCGTACGGACTTGCCGCCCCTGGCGTGGACCCGGTCGGCGAGGAACCGGAAGACCGCGGCCGTCGGGCGCTCGGGCAGCAGCGGCACGAGCTTCCACCCGGCCGCGAACCCGGCGGCCACGACCCGGTCGGCGAACGATGCCTTGTCGCTCATCTCTCCCCAGTCTGATGACCCGTCTGATGGCCTGTCTGATGGCCTGTCTGATGGGCGGTCTGCTGTCTCGTCTGCCGGTGCACGATCATCACGCGCTGGCCCACCGTGATCAGGCTGGCCAGGGCGAGCAGCCACATGCCGGCCGGCAGGACGTAGGGGACGCCGAGCCCGGCGAGGAAGGCCGCGACCAGCGCCACCACCAGCCGCTCCGGCCGCTCGGCGAGCCCGACGTCGGCCGTCAGCCCGAGCCCCTCGGCCCTGGCCTTGGCGTAGGACACCAGGGTGCCGAGGATCAGGCAGGCGAGCGTCACGGAGGCCGACACGACGTCGTCGCGGCCGACGAAGTAGAGGATCAGGCCGGCGAAGATGGCGGCGTCGGCGACCCGGTCGAAGGTGGAGTCGAGGAAGGCCCCCCAGGTGCTGCCCCCCTTTCCGCCGAGCCGGGCGACCACGCCGTCGAGCAGGTCGAACAGCACGAAGACGGTGATCACGAGTGCCCCCCAGGCGAGTTGGCCCAGGGGGAAGAAGAGCAGGGCCGACACGACCGTGCCGAGGGTGCCGACCGCCGTGACGGCGTTCGGGCCTATCCCGCGGCCGGCGAGTGCCCTGCCCAGCGGGGTGAGTATCCGGGTCATGGCCGGGCGCAGGAGTTTGAGCATCGCGGTCCGATCGTAGGCCATGAAGGGCCTGACAACTTTCTTTGCCCCGGACCCCTTGTGATATCCGCCACAGGGGTATTTGGTGAACACACCGCGTCCATGCGGTTTCCGACACCCTCCGCGCGGGCGCGGCGTTGGCAGACGGACCAACGCGAAGGGAGCGACGCCGCCTGGGCCGAGGAGCGACGGGAGCGAGCTGCCGGACGCGGCTGGACGGCGTCCCCCCATCGACCGAGCCGTCTCACGCGATGAGACGGGAAGCGTAGCGGGAGGCGATGTGGCGGAAAGGAACTCTGGCGGCGCCGTAGGAGCCGCGGGCAGGGCACCCGCGGCCGACAGGTGCGACGCGATACGCAATGTCGTGCTGGTCGGCCACTCAGGAGCGGGTAAGACGACCCTCGTCGAACAGCTGCTGGCCGCGACTGGCACCATCCAGCGCCCTGGACGGGTCGAGGACGGCAACACGGTCAGCGACTTCGACGAGGTCGAGGTCCGGCAGCAGCGGTCCGTCAACCTCGCCGTGGCGCCGCTGGTGCACAACGGCATCAAGATCAACCTTCTGGACACCCCTGGATACGCCGACTTCGTGGGCGACCTGCGCGCCGGGCTGCGCGCGGCCGACGCGGCGCTCTTCGTGGTCTCGGCGTCCGAAGGCGTGGACGGGCTCACCCAGATGCTCTGGGAGGAGTGCTCGCAGGTGGGCATGCCGCGGGCGGTCGTCATCACCAAGATCGACCACCAGCGCGCGGACTTCGACGAGGTGCTGACCACCTGCCAGGACGTCTTCGGTGACGGCGTGGCACCGCTCTACCTCCCGGTCATCACCAACGGCCACGTCAACGGACTCATCGGGCTGCTCACCCAGAAGTACTACAACTACGCCACCGGCACCCGCGCGGAGAAGGACCCGGGCGCCGAGTACGAGACGCAGATCGAGGAGTACCGCGGCACCCTGATCGAGGGCATCATCCAGGAGAGCGAGGACGAGTCGCTCATGGAGCGCTACCTCGAGGGTGAACCCATCGACACCAAGGTGCTCATCGAGGACCTGGAGAAGGCCGTCGCGCGCGGCAGCTTCTACCCGGTGCTGTGCAGCGGGCTCGGCGTGGGCGCCCAGGAGATCCTGGAGCTGATGACGCAGGGCTTCCCCTCGCCGCTCGAACACCCGATGCCGGAGATCACCGACCTGTCGGGCAAGCCGGTCAAGGGCATCACGTGCGACCCCGACGGGCCGCTCGTGGCGGAGGTCGTCAAGACCACCAGCGACCCGTACGTGGGCCGCATCAGCCTCGTCCGCGTCTTCTCCGGCACGCTGCGCCCCGACATGACCGTGCACGTCTCCGGCCACGGCCTGGCCGACCGCGGGCACGAGGACCACGACGTGGACGAGCGCATCGGCACCCTGACCTGCCCGCTGGGCAAGCACCAGCGCGGTGCCGCCAAGGCGATGGCGGGCGACATCGTGGCCGTGGCGAAGCTGTCGCGCGCCGAGACCGGCGACACGCTGTCCGAGGTCGACAACCCGCTGCTGATGACGTCGTGGAGCATGCCGGAGCCGCTGCTGCCGGTGGCGATCAGGGCCAAGTCGAAGGCCGACGAGGACAAGCTGTCGCAGGCCCTCGGCAGGCTGGTGGCCGAGGACCCGACGCTGCGCCTGGAGAACAACGCGGAGACCCGCCAGCTCGTCCTGTGGTGCATGGGCGAGGCCCACACCGACGTGCTGCTCGACCGGCTGGCCAAGCGGCACGGCGTCGAGGTCGAGCGCATCGAGCTGCGGGTGCCGTTGCGCGAGACGTTCGGCGGCAGGTGCCAGGCGATGGGCCGCAACGTCAAGCAGACCGGCGGCCACGGCCAGTACGCCATCTGCCACCTGGAGGTGGAGCCGCTGCCGTCGGGCGGGGGCTTCGAGTTCGTCGACAAGATCGTGGGCGGCGTGGTGCCGCGGCAGTTCATCCCGTCGGTGGAGAAGGGCGTGCGGGCGCAGATGGAGCGCGGCGTCGTCGCCGGCTATCCGATGGTGGACGTGCGCGTCACCCTGTACGACGGCAAGGCCCACTCGGTCGACTCCTCCGACATGGCCTTCCAGATCGCGGGCCAGCTCGCGCTGAAGGAGGCCGCGTCCAAGGTGCCCACGCTGCTGCTGGAGCCGGTGGACGAGATCTCGGTGCTGGTGGCCGACGACTACGTGGGCTCGGTGATGTCGGACCTGTCGTCACGGCGCGGGCGCGTGCTCGGCACCGAGCCGGTGGGCGCCGGACGTACGCTCGTCAAGGCCGAGGTGCCCGAGCTGGAGATCACGCGGTACGCCATCGACCTGCGATCCATGTCACACGGCACGGGCACGTTCACGAGGACGTTCCTGCGCTACGAACCGCTGCCGCCGAACCTCGCGAGCAAGGTGGCCGCCGCGGATTGAGCCGTTATCTGGGCCGGGAGGGCGTTCGTCCCTCCCGGCACAGCTTTTTACTTTTGTCACGAACGTATCACGCTTTGATTGCGGTTTCCGTCCCGAGCATGCCCCCGAAGCTGTCACACTGGGTGGCACTATGCGAACTGGACGCCCACTCCTAGCCGCCGCCGCCCTCGCGATCGCCACCACCGGCGCCGCCTACGCCTTCGGCCCCGACGCCAAGCCGGGCAACGCGGCGAGCTCGAAGAAGACGGCCACCGCCGCCGCGCCCGCGGCCGCCTGCAAGCCCGACGCCCGCTATCCCAAGCGCGAGCTGCGCGGGGTGTGGATCGCCACGACGACCAACATCGACTGGCCGTCGAAGACCGGGCTGAGCAAGGCCAGGCAGCAGGCCGAATACGTGAAGATCCTCGACAGCGCCGCCGAGCGCAACTTCAACGCGGTCTTCGTGCAGGTGCGGCCCGCCTCCGACGCGCTCTACAAGTCCTCGCTTGAGCCCTGGTCGCAATACCTGACCGGCACCGCGGGCAAGGACCCCGGCTGGGACCCGCTGCCGTTCCTCATCGACGAGGCGCACAAGCGCGGCATGGAGTTCCACGCCTGGTTCAACCCCTACCGCGCCTCCTACGACGACAGCATCGCCAAGCTGCCCGCCGGGCACCCGGCGAAGAAGCACCCCGCCTGGACGGTCAAATACGGCGGCCGCCTCTACTACAACCCGGGCCTGCCCGCCGTGCGCGACCACGTGACCAAGGTCATCACCGACGTGGTCGGCCGCTACGACATCGACGGCGTGCACTTCGACGACTACTTCTACCCCTACCCGGTGGCGGGCGCGACGTTCGACGACGCCGCCGCGTTCAAGAAGTACGGCAAGGGCCAGAAGCTCGCCGACTGGCGGCGGGGCAACGTCGACAAGCTCGTCGAGCAGGTCGACTCGGCCGTGCACAAGGCGAAGAGCCACATCAAGTTCGGCATCAGCCCGTTCGGCATCTGGCGTAACACCTCCAACGACCCCAGCGGGTCCAAGACGTCCGGCATGTCGGCCTACGACGCGATCTACGCCGACGCCCGCTCCTGGATCAAGTCCGGCACCGTCGACTACGTCCTGCCGCAGCTCTACTGGCCGCGCGGGCACAAGGCGGCCGACTACCGCACGCTGGTGCGCTGGTGGTCCGACGCGGTCAAGGGCAGCGACGTTCAGCTCTGGATCGGTCAGGGCCTCTACCGCGTCGGCACCAAGGACGACAGGGCCTGGACCAAGGCCGGCGAGCTGCCCGCCCAGATCGGCCTCAACCGCGACAGCAAGCAGGTCAGCGGCGCCGTCTACTTCAGCGCCAAGCAGCTGCTGACCAACCCGCTCGGCGCGATGGACCGGGTCGCCAAGACCCACTACAGCCGTCCGGCGCTGCAGCCGCTGATGAAGGAGCGCGGCGGTCAGGCTCCCGCCGCGCCCGCGGGCGTCAAGGCGTCCGGCGCGCAGCTGTCGTGGAAGCCGTCCGACGGCGCCCGCGCCTACGCCGTCTACCAGGTGCCGAAGTCCGGCAAGGACTGCCGCACCACCGACGCGCGCAACCTGGTGGCCGTGGTGAGCGACCCCTCCTACGCGGCCAAGTCGGCCGGCACCTACCTGGTGACCGCGCTCGACCGGCTGCACAACGAGAGCAAGGCGGTCAAGGTGAAGGTGGACGCGACCTGAGGCTTCGCCTGCCGAGCCGTTGAGGGCCGGTCCCCGTGACGGGGACCGGCCCTTTCGCTGTTCCCCCGCGTACGGGAGTGGCGCGTGAGAGGGTGGTCACGTCCTGTGACGCGGCCGGGACCGTAGCCGTGCCACAGTGCCTCAGCAGACGAGCGCGGGAGGTCATCGGCGTGCGGCGGGCTTTGGTCGTACTGGCCGTTCTGGCCGGTCAGGTGCTGGCCGCCCAGGCGGCGTCCGCCACCGGGCCGCCTGCCGGGCGGGTGGCGCTCATCGGGGTGCCGGGGCTGCACTGGAACGACCTCACCCCGGACGACACGCCCAACCTGTGGGAGCTGGCCAGGACGAGCGCCATCGGCTCGCTGTCGGTCCGTACGGTCGGCAGCGTCACCTGCCCCTACGACGGCTGGCTGACGGTCTCGGCGGGCACCAGGTCCGCCAGCGGCTACGCGTGCGGCGCGCCCCCGCCCCCGCTCCCGCAGGCCGCCGGTGAGGGCGCCGTCATCCCCGGCTACCGCTACCTCATCGACGTGGCGGGCCAGCGGGCCGCCGGCACGCTCGGCGAGACGCTCAGGACGGCCGGTCGGTGCTCGATCGCGATCGGGCCGGGCGCCGCGCTGGCCCTGGCCGACCGGCACGGCACGGTGGCCCGTTACCACGACTCCCCGCTCCGCGTCGGCACCGCGGACCTGGCACGCTGCCCCCTGGTCGCGATGGACGTCGACGACCTCATCCGCCCCTACCTGACCGGCGAGGGCGCTGGAGCGGGCTCAGCGGCGGAGGCGGTGGCGGGGACCGGCGCAGGACGCGGCGCAGGGGCGGGGGCAGAGACCAGCGCAGGAGGCGGCACAGGGGCCGGCGCAGGGGCCGGCGCAGGGGGCGGCGCAGGGGGCGGCGCAGGGGGCGGCGCAGGGGGCGGCGGTGCGGGCGGTGAGGAGGGCCGGCTGCCCCGGGTGCCGGACAAGCTGTCCGCCGCCGAGCGGCGGGACGCGCTGCAGCTCGCCGATGCCAAGGCGGGCGCCCTGCTGTCGGTGCTGCCGGCCGGCACGACGGTGCTGCTGGCCGGGCTGTCCGACCACGGGTCCGTGCCGCACCTGCGGGTGGCCGCGATGCGCGCGCCGGGCGCGGAGGGGCACCTGCTGGGTGCGGCCTCCACCCACCGCGAGGACATCTCGATCCTCACCGACCTGACCGCCACCGTGCTGAGCGAGCTGGGCGTGCCGGTGCCCGCCACGGTCGTGGGCACGCCGCTGCGCGTCGGCCCCGCCGGCGCCACGATCGCGGACCTGCGCAGGGACGACGCCACCGCCCAGTCCGTCAGGTCCGTCAAGGGCGTCTACTTCACCGTGGTGGCCGTGCTGCAGGTGACGTTCTACCTGGCGGCGTTCCTGCTGCTGCGCCGCAACAGGGGCCTGTCGCCGGTACGCGTGGCCGCCGTCGTGCTGGCCGCCCTGCCCGTCTCCAGCTACCTGGTCAACCTGCTGCCGTGGACGGGCCTGCCGCAGCTCGTCGGTGGCGTGCTGGCGTGGGCGGCGGCGGTGACGGCGGTGGCGTTCGCCGGCCCGTGGCGGCGCAGGCCGCTCGGCCCGCCGGCCGTGGTGGCGGGGGTGACCGCGCTGACGCTCGCCGGCGACCTGCTGACCGGCACCACCCTGCAGCTCAACAGCGTCATGGGGTACGGCGCCGACGTCGGAGCCCGCTACTACGGGCTGGGCAACATCCCGTTCGCGCTGCTGGCGACCGGCACGCTGCTGGCCGGCACCGTCGTCGCGCACCGCTGGCCGGGCCGGGCGGGCGTCGGCGCGATCGTCGCGCTGGGCGCGTTCGCGATGGTGCTGGGCGGCTCGGGGCTGGGCAGCGACTTCGGCGGCGTGATCGCGTTCGTGCCCGGCATCGCGGTGACCGCGCTCATCCTGTCCGGCCGCCGGGTCTCCCTGGTGAAGCTGGGCGCCTTCTGCGCGGCCGGCGGCGTGATCGTGATGGGCTTCGCCTGGCTCAACCACCTGCGGCCGCCGGGCGAGCAGTCGCACCTCGGCAGGTTCGTGGGGCAGGTGCTGACCGGGGAGGCGGTCGACGTCATCTGGCGCAAGCTGCACGCCATGCTGGCCACCCTGCTCAGCCCGAACCTGATGCCGACCGTGATCGCCGCCGCGGCGTTCCTCGTCTACGCGATCCTGCGGCCCGGGCAGGCGTCGGCGGGTGTGGTGCCGGCCGCGTTCGAGCACTCCCCCGCGTTGCGCGCCGGCCTCATCGGCACGCTCGTCAGCGGCGTCGTCGGCATGCTGGTCAACGACTCCGGCGCGGCGGTGCTGTCGATGGCGCTCGCGCTGGCCGTACCGCTGCTGCTGGCCACCGGCATCGGCGCCCTGCCCGCGGCCGGGCGGTCGCGCCCGTCAGTCCCAGGCGTCGGCGAGCAGCTGGCGGGTGTCGCGAAGTAGCTGCGGCAGCACCTTCGTCTGCGCGACGACCGGCATGAAGTTGGTGTCGCCGCCCCAGCGGGGCACGACGTGCTGGTGCAGGTGCGCCGCGATGCCGGCGCCCGCGACGTGGCCGAGGTTCATGCCGACGTTGAAGCCCTGCGCGCCGCTCGCCTTGCGCAGCGCCCGCAGCGAGCGCTGCGTGAAGTCGCCCAGTTCCGCCACCTCCGCCGCGTCCAGCTCGTCGTAGTCGGACACGTGACGGTAGGGCACCACCATCAGATGGCCCGAGTTGTACGGGTAGAGGTTGAGCACGGCGTACACCACCTGCCCGCGCTTGACGATCAGGCCCTCCTCGTCGGTCATCTTCGGGATGGCGTCGAACGGGCACCCGTCGCCGGGCCCGGTGCCGGTCGGTTTGTTCTCGCCCTTGATGTAGGCCATCCGATGCGGGGTCCACAGCCGTTCGAAGTTGTCGGGGGACCCTGCCCCTGCCTGATCGTGCATATCTAGCAGCATAGGACCCCGGACAAACCGGGTCTTCTTCCGGCACAATCCTGTGCACCCCCTAACAGGAGGACGCGATGAGTGAAGCCCTGGCCGAACAGGCGGCCGATCAGGCGGCCGAGCAGACCGCCCCGCCCGCCGACCCACCCTCCGAAGGCTCCCGAGGCGGCGAGCCGTCGTACATCGAGGCGCCGACCGCCGATGCCGCCGTCAAGGGGCGCATCAAGGTGGCAGACGAGGTCGTGGAGAAGGTCGCCGCGCTGGCCGCCCTGGAGGTGCCGGGCGTCGCCGACCTGGGCGGGGATCTGGTCCGGGCCTTCGAGTCCGTACGCGACCGCATCGGCATCGGCTCCCGCCGCAGCAACCAGGGCGTCAGCGCGCAGATCCAGGACCGACAGGTGGCGGTCAGCCTGACGATCGTGGTCGAGTACGGTCACGTGGTCATGGACGTCGCCTCCGAGGTCAAGACGAACGTGGCGCGGACCGTCAGCCGGATGCTCGGCATGCGCGTGACCGAGGTCAACGTCACGGTGGACGACGTCCGCCTCCCCGGCGAGGGCCGCCCCGCTCCCCGCGAGGCCCCCGAGGACGACGCCTCCTCGGAGTCCTGACGCCCTCCCGGCGGGCGGCTGCCAGGATGGCGGGTATGACCGATCAGCTTGAACCCATGCCCGAGGACTGGCAGCGCGCCCTGGCCATCGTGGCGCACCCCGACGACCTCGAATACGGCTGCGCGGCGGCGGTGGCGACCTGGACCGACGCGGGGCGGGAGGTCGCGTACGTGATGGTGACCAGGGGCGAGGCGGGCATCGACACGCTCGCCCCCGCCGAGGCGGGGCCGCTGCGGGAGCGCGAGGAGCGGGCGAGCGCGGCGGTCGTCGGCGTCAGCAGCGTGGAGTTCCTCGACCACGCCGACGGGGTGATCGAGTACGGCACCCGGCTCCGGCGCGACCTCGCCGCCGCCATCCGCCGGCACCGTCCCGAACTCGTCATCACGCTGAACTTCGACGACACCTGGGGCGGCACGATCTGGAACACCCCCGACCACCGCGCCGTCGGCCGCGCCACGATGGACGCCGTCGGCGACGCCGGCAACCGCTGGATCTTCCCCGACGCGGGCCCCGAGCCCTGGAACGGCGTCCGCTGGATCGCCGTGGCAGGCTCCGACACCCCCACCCACGCCGTGGACGTCACCCAGGGCCTGGAGCGCGGCGTCCACTCCCTCACCGAACACCGCACCTACATCGAAGCCCTCCAGCCCGGCACCGACCCGGAGAAATACGCCCGCGACTTCCTCGAAGGCTCGGCGCACGACGAGGCCGCCCGCTTCGGCGGAAGGCCCGCCGTCACTTTCCGCCTCTACCCCCGCTGAGGCTCCCGGCAAAGGGGGCATGCCCAGAGAGCACCCGCCGGGCACCCTGTCCTCCCTTGAAAAGCCTCAGTCCCTCTCTGGGAGGGAGGCTGAGGCTTCGGCGGGGTCAGGCCTGGATGCGGCGCACCTCAGCCTCCCTCTGGGAGGGAGGCTGAGGCCTCGGCGGGGTCAGACCTGGATGCGGCGCTCCACGGCGCTGACGATCTCGGCGATGGCGTCTTCGATCGGGACGCCGTTCTTCTGCTCGCCGCTGCGGTAGCGGAACGAGACGGCGCCGTTGGCGATGTCGTCGTCGCCGGCCAGGAGCATGAACGGCACCTTGGCCTTCTGCGCGTTACGGATCTTCTTCTGCATGCGGTCGTCGGCCGCGTCGACCTCGACCCGGACGCCGCCGGCGCGCAGCCGCTTGGCGACGTCGTGCAGGTAGGGGACGTGGGCCTCGGCGATCGGGATGCCGACCACCTGGACCGGGGCGAGCCAGGGCGGGAAGGCGCCGGCGTAGTGCTCGGTGAGCACGCCCAGGAAGCGCTCGACGGAGCCGAACAGCGCCCGGTGGATCATCACCGGGGTCTGCCGGGAGCCGTCGGCGGCCTGGTATTCGAGGCCGAAGCGCTTGGGCTGGTTGAGGTCGAGCTGGATGGTGGACAGCTGCCAGGTGCGGCCGATGGCGTCCTTGGCCTGGACGGAGATCTTGGGGCCGTAGAAGGCCGCGCCGCCCGGGTCGTCGACGAGCTCGAGGCCGGACTCGGTGGCCACCTGGCGCAGCGCGTCGGTGGCCTCCTGCCACTCGGCCGGGTCGCCGATGAACTTCTCGGAGTCGTCGCGGGTGGACAGCTCGAGGTAGAAGTCGTTGAGCCCGAAGTCACGCAGCACGCTCAGCACGAACCGCAGCAGCGACTTGATCTCGTCGGCCATCTGCTCGCGGGTGGTGTAGATGTGGGCGTCGTCCTGCGTCATGCCGCGCACGCGGGTGAGGCCGTGGACGACGCCGGACTTCTCGTAGCGGTAGACCGAGCCGAACTCGCACAGCCGCAGCGGCAGCTCGCGGTAGGAGCGCCCGCGCGCCCTGAAGATCAGGTTGTGCATCGGGCAGTTCATCGGCTTGACGCGGTATTCGGTGCCCTCGAGCTCGAAGGCGGGGAACATGTCGTCGGCGTACCACGGCAGGTGGCCGGAGGTCTCGAACAGCGACGACTTGGTGATGTGGGGCGTGTTGACGAACTCGTAGCCCGCCTCGGCCTGCCGCCTGCGCATGTAGTCTTCCATCTCCTTGCGGATGATCCCGCCCTTGGGATGGAAGATCGGCAGGCCGCTGCCCAGCTCGGGTGGGAAGCTGAACAGGTCGAGCTCGGCGCCCAGCTTGCGGTGGTCGCGCTTTTCGGCCTCTTCGAGCAGCTTGAGGTATTCGTCCTGCTTGTCGCGGGACTCCCACGCGGTGCCGTAGATGCGCTGCAGCTGCGGGTTCTTCTCGCTGCCCCGCCAGTAGGCGCCGCCGGAGCGCATGAGCTTGAACGCCGGGATGGACCGGGTGGAGGGCACGTGGGGCCCGCGGCACAGGTCCTTCCAGCGCAGGTCGCCGCTCTTGGGGTCGAGGTTGTCGTAGATGGTGAGCTGACCTGCCCCCACCTCGACCGACTCCTCCTGGTCGGCGCCGCCCTTGAGCCCGATCAGCTCCAGCTTGTAGGGCTCGGCCGCCAGCTCGGCCCGCGCCTCGTCGTCGGAGACGGGCCGGCGGGAGAACAGTTGCCCCTGCTTGACGATCTCGCGCATGCGCTTCTCGATGCGCTTGAGGTCGTCGGGGTTGAACGCCTGGGCGACGTCGAAGTCGTAGTAGAAGCCGTTGTCGACGGGCGGCCCGATGCCCAGCTTGGCCTCGGGGAACAGCTCCTGCACCGCCTGCGCCATGACGTGGGCGGTGGAGTGGCGGACGATGGACCGGCCGATCTCGCTGGAGACCTCGACGGGCTCGACCGCGTCGCCGTCGGACAGCGGATGGGCGAGGTCGCGGGGCTCGCCGTTGACCAGGGCGGCGATGACGGTGCGGCCGTCGGCCTCGAGCGCCTCACCGGCCGTCGTGCCGGCCGCGACCACACGCTCGGCTCCGGCGAGGGTGATGCGTAGCTCGGCTGACACGGTGACTCCTCGTGGATCGCGCTCGATGCCCGGCACCGAGGCAGGGTTCGGTGATGAGAACACCGATGCTATCGCGGGTGAAACCCCAGCTTTGTCAGCTCCTGCCGTGATCCGTGGAAGACGTTGCGGTCGACGGGGCTGCTGGCGTACTGGTGAATGGTCCAGTCGCGCCAGGGCCTGGGCACCGACGGACGGCCGCGGGGGCTGTGCGGGCTGGCGATCCACAGGGGGTATTCGGCCAGCCCGGCGCAGTGTCCGCCGCGCGCGAACGCGTTGAAGGTGTAGATGAACGGCCGCACTCCGCCGTGCCGTTCGACGTAGTGGCACCAGCGGCGCGCGAAGCGGGCCACCCGCTCGGGCCGCGCGCCGTCGTTGGTCTCCAGGTCGAGCGCGACCAGGTCGCCGCGGCGGAACCCGCCGGCCGACTGGATCACCCGCAGGAAGTGGCGGGCCTGCTCGATGGGGTCGCCCTTGGGCCTGGCGAAGTGGTACGCGCCGCAGACGATCCAGCTCTCCCGCATGCCGTTCCAGTTGCGGGCGAACCACTTGTCGGTGAAGTCGCCGCCCTCGCTCGCCTTGGCGAAGGCGAAGGCGACCCCGGCCTCGGCATGACCTGCCCAGTCGACGGTGCCCTGCCAGTTGGACACATCAATGCCATGTAGCACGCTCTTCACCTTGTCGGATCTTATGGGGACGCCGGGCGCTCAGCCCTTCGCCGCGCCGGTCAGCAGGTCGAGTGTGCGCTGCCGGCCGGCGAACGGCGAGGCCACGAAGTCGGTCACCCCGGCCTGCCTGAGCTGGTCGAGCCTGGCGAGCACGGTGTCCTCGTCGCCGACGACGGCGACGTCGCCGGGAGTCGCCGCGCCCTCCCTGTCGAGCATGGCACGGTAGCTGGGCAGCGTCCCGTACACCGAGAAGATCTCGTTGGCGCGGGCGACGGCGCCCTCGGGGTCGTCGGTGACGCTGATGGGCAGCGAGCAGACGATGCGCGGCTCGGGACGGCCGGCCTCGGCCGCGGCGGCCCTGATGGTCGGCGCGATGTGCTCGGCGATCGTCTTCGGCCCCGTCATCCAGAGCACGGTGCCGTCGGCGACGGTGCCGGCGAGCTTCAGCATGCGGGGGCCCAGCGCGGCCACGAGCACGGGCAGGCCCGCGCCCGGCGTGCCGAGCTTCAGCTCGGCCTTGAGCGTCTCGCCCTGGTACGACACCTTCTCGCCGCGCGAGAGCGGCAGCAGGATGTCCAAGTACTCCTTCATGTGCCTGCCGGGCCGCTCGAAGCTGTAGCCGTAGACGCCCTCGATGACGACCTGGTGCGACAGGCCGATGCCGAGCGTGAACCGGCCGCCGAGCGCGGCGTTGGCGGTCATGGCCTGCTGGGCGAGCACGGCCGGGTGGCGCGGGTACGTGGGCACGACCGCGGTGCCGAGCTCCAGAGGCGGGGCCTGCACGCCGGCCGCGGTCAGGGCGGTGATGGCGTCGAGGCCGAAGATGTTGGACAGCCAGGCCGAGGTGAAGCCGCGCTCGGCGGCGCCGGCGATCTGGTCGCGCAGGCCGGTGATGGGGTCACCGTCTTTGGCGGACTCCGGGAGCAGGATGCCGTATCGCATGGAACAGAACTCCGTTCTAGTGGCTGAGGCGAATGTATCTCCCCACGCCGCCACGCGGTCACCCGCCGGGCCGCTCCCCGTTTGTAAAGTGACCTACATGACCCACGAACGCGCAGGACAGCCCGCCCGGCCCTCCGATCTGGTCGACGTCGCCAGGCTGGTGACGTCCTATTACGCGCTGCATCCCGACGCCGGCGAGGTGGGGCAGCGGGTCGCGTTCGGCACCTCGGGGCACCGGGGCTCGTCGCTGAGGACGGCCTTCAACGAGGACCACATCCTGGCCACCAGCCAGGCGATCTGCGAATACCGGCGCGACCAGGGCACCGACGGCCCCTTGTTCCTGGGCATCGACACCCACGCGCTCTCGGAGCCGGCGCGGGTGTCGGCCCTTGAGGTGTTCGCGGCCAACGGCGTCGACGTGCTGATCGACTCGCGCGACGGCTACACGCCGACGCCCGCCGTCTCCCACGCCATCCTTCGCCACAACCAGGGCCGCACGAGCGGCCTGGCCGACGGCGTGGTGGTGACGCCGTCGCACAACCCGCCGGGCGACGGCGGGTTCAAGTACAACCCGCCGCACGGCGGCCCGGCCGGCACCGAGGCCACCTCCTGGATCCAGGACCGCGCCAACCAGCTGCTGCAGGACGGTCTCAAGGGCGTGCGCCGGGTCCCCTACGCCACGGCGCTGCAGCGGGCGGGCCGCTACGACTTCCTCGGCACGTACGCCGACGACCTGCCGAGCGTCGTCGACCTCGACGCGATCAGGTCGGCCGGAGTGCGCATCGGGGCCGACCCGCTGGGCGGGGCGAGCGTCGCCTACTGGGGGGAGATCGCCGAGCGGCACGGGCTGTCGCTGACCGTGGTCAATCCGCTGGTCGATCCGACGTGGCGGTTCATGACGCTCGACTGGGACGGCAAGATCCGCATGGACTGCTCGTCGCCGTACGCGATGGCCTCCCTCATCTCCGCGCGCGACACCTACGACGTCGCCACCGGCAACGACGCCGACGCCGACCGGCACGGCATCGTCACCCCCGACGGCGGCCTGATGAACCCCAACCACTACCTCGCCGTCGCCATCTCCTACCTCTACGCCCACCGCGACGGCTGGCCCGCCGACGCCGGCGTGGGCAAGACGATGGTGAGCAGCGGCATCATCGACCGCGTGGCGCAGTCGCTGGGGCGGCGGCTGTACGAGGTGCCGGTCGGCTTCAAGTGGTTCGTGCCCGGACTGCTCGACGGGTCGCTCGGGTTCGGCGGCGAGGAGAGCGCGGGTGCGTCGTTCCTGCGGCGCGACGGCTCCGTGTGGACGACCGACAAGGACGGCATCATCCTCGCCCTGCTGGCCTCCGAGATCCTCGCCGTCACCGGCGAGTCGCCGAGCGCCCACTACCGGAAGCTGACCGAGCGGTTCGGCGAGCCCGCGTACGCACGTGTCGACGCGCCCGCCACCCGCGAGGAGAAGGCCGTGCTCGGCAAGCTGTCGGCCGCGCAGGTGACGGCCACGTCGCTGGCCGGCGAGCCGATCACGGCGGTGCGGACGTCGGCGCCCGGCAACGACGCCGCGCTCGGCGGCGTGAAGGTCTCGACGGAGAACGCCTGGTTCGCGGCCCGGCCGTCGGGCACCGAGGACGTCTACAAGATCTACGCCGAGTCCTTCAAGGGCCCCGACCACCTCGCCAAGGTCCAGGAGGAGGCCCGCTCCCTGGTCTCCGCCGCCCTCGCCTGAGCGGCCCGCCGCCCGAATGCCCGCCGGGCGGTCAGTAGCCGAGGTGGCGGCCGCCGTCGCCGACCAACACCTCGCCCGTCACCAGGTCCGCTTCCAGCAGGGACGTGACCATCTGGGCGATGTGGTCGGGCTGGGCGGTGCGGCGGAGCGGGGCCTTCAGCTCCTCCTTGGCCGCCATCTCCGAGAACACCTGCTCCCCCACCCGGTCGATGTGCCAGCGGGTGGCCACGAGGCCGGGCGCGACGGCGTTCACCCTGACCTCGGGCCCGAGCGCCACCGCCAGGTCGCGGGTGAGGTGGATGAGCGCCGCCTTGCTCACCCCGTACGCGATGGACGAGCCCGTGGCCTGCAGCCCCGCGATGGAGGCGACGTTGACGACGGCGCCCCGCGACGCGCGCAGGGCGGGGGCGAAGGCGCGGGCGCAGTAGAACGGCCCCATGAGGTTGACGCCGAGCAGCCGCCGCCACACTTCGTCGGTCAGCCCCTCCAGGTCGGGGAACGGCACCCAGGTGGTGGTGCCCGCGTTGCACACCAGTGCGTCCACCCGCCCGTGGTCGGCGAGCACGCGCTCGGCCATCCGGCGTACGGCGGCGTCGTCGGACACGTCGGCCGCCACCGCCGACGCCTTGCAGCCCATGCTCTCCAGCCGCGAGACGGTGGCGCGGGCCTCGTCGGCCGAGCGGGAGTAGTTGACGACCACCGCCGCCGCGCCCTTGGCGGCCAGCCGCTCCGCCACCGCCGCGCCGATGCCGGTGCCGCCGCCGGTGATCACGGCGACGCTGCCGTTGATGTCCATGCCGGTCACTCCTTGAGTGGGTCGAAGGCCGCGATGTCGATGTCCTTGGATTCGTGCGAGGCGGCGGTCAGGAGGTCGCGGGCGAGGGTGCGGAGGTGGTCGGCGGCGAGGACACGTACGGATGCGTTCACGGTGACCGGTCTCGCTTCGGCAGGACTGCGTTCCGTGTGCGCGCTTATGCCCGAATCGCCAGGGGGTCAAACGGCCGTCCGGAAAGGGCTTACCGCCCGAGTTCGGGGGCCGTGGCGGTGCTCATGCCCGTACGTCCGAGGTCGGCCCTGCGGCCCGCGGCGACGCCCGCGCGGTAGCCGGTGCCGCTGGTCCGCGGGACGCTCATCCGGACGTGCGGATAGTGCCCGGCGACCACCCGATCGACCTCCGCCCTGCGGTCGGCCAGGACGATCGCGGTACCGGTGGGAGCCGCCTCGGCCGCCGCCTGCTTCTCGGCCGCGCACAGCAGCCGGTAGACCTCGTCGGTGAAGCCGAGCAGCCAGGATCGCCGGTAGGCGCGGACGGCGCCGGCCGGCGGCTCGGTCCTGGCCAGGCCGGAGGCCATCTGCAGCAGCAGCGAGGTGGCGAGCACGTCGGCCCGCTCCAGGTCGGCGGCGAAGCCGAACACGTGCACCCGCTGCCCGCCGTCGCCGCGCCCGATGAGCAGCGGCCGGCAGCGTACGGCCTGCGCCACCAGGCTCACCAGCCTGGCCTTCTCCCTGGCCCACGGGGGCGGCAGGGTGACGATGCGGTCGGCGGGCGTCTGGCGGGTGCCGGCGGGCGGCAGCGAGTCGATGCCGTGCTTGGCCATCAGCGCCGACGCGGCGGCCATGAACGTGGCCCGCTCGTGCTCGTTGTCGGTGCGCTCGGCCTTGGCCAGCAGCTTCCTGACGCGGTCGAGCGTGCGCTCCCGCAACCGAGGCCCCCTCCCGTGCCCGCCTGTCTGCGGGAACGATGCTAGCCGGGGCTAGGACTTGCTCGTCAGGACCCGCCCGTCGTCGGCGATGGCGGGGAAGGCGCCGGTGTCCACGATGCCGTGCTGCTGGTAGAGCGCCTCGATGAGGGCGTGCGCGCGGGGCTCCAGCTTCCACAGGGCGCGGTACTCGCGCGCGGCGGCCAGCGAGATGCCGATCTCCTGGGCGATGTCCACCGTGCGCGGGACGATGCCCTTGGCGATCTGCCGGTCCCAGAACTCGCGGGCGGCCCGCATGAGGGCGGCGCGCTCGGCGGTGCTGACCACCTGCGGGGTGGCGTCGAGCACGGTGACGTCCTCGTCCTCCTCGCGGACCAGCTCGACCAGGGCCGGTGACAGCGCGGGTCGGGCGGGCACGGGGTGCTGCTCGGCGTCCTGCTCCCAGGGCACGCGGGGGTCGGCGTCGATGAGCGCGGAGGTGTTGTAGAGCGCGGCGATCTGCGCCAGCAGGGCCTCCTGGCGCTGGGGGTCCACGGCCAGCCCGGTGTGCTCGACGGCCTGGTCCATCGCCTTGTCGAGCTTGGCGAGCGCGACGCGCATCTTGCGCTCGGACGCGCCGCCCTCGCGCAGCGC
The DNA here is from genome assembly GCF_040677005.1 of Nonomuraea sp. NPDC049421. Lineage (NCBI taxonomy): Bacteria > Bacillati > Actinomycetota > Actinomycetes > Streptosporangiales > Streptosporangiaceae > Nonomuraea > Nonomuraea sp. NPDC049421. Next base: position 144,786 of record NZ_JBFAQA010000021.1, on the reverse strand, counting down.
CTTGGCCTTCTTGGCGGCCAGCGCGACCCTGGTCAGGCGGCGGTGGGCGTCGACCTCGCTGGCGGTGCGGTCGCTGACCTCGGCCAGGCCCATCCTGACCATCAGCCGCTCGGGGGTGAGCCGCCAGTTGATGCGGCCGGTGCCGCGGATGCGGTGGCGCTCGATGGCCATGCCGCGCTCCCACAGCCAGGCGGCCACGAGCGGGGCGGCGAGGCGGAAGACGGCCTCGGGCAGGCTGCGCGCGTCCATGCTGGACAGCACGGCGGTCAGACAGGTCAGAGCCCACACGGCGATGCCGTCGATGCCGGCGGAGAAGTTCTCGCGCATGTTGCGGCGGGCGCGTACGGCGCTGGTGATGATCGCGACCTCGATGAACGCGAACAGCAGTAACCGCAGCGGGCCGTCGAGCCCCAGCACGTCGCCGGAGAAGCGCCACATGCCCTGCGCGGACACGCCGGTGGCGATGGACGCGGCCACGATGGTCAGCACGTCCTCGATGGGGCGCGGGGCGACGTACCTGGACCACAACCAGGCGACGACGCGCCAGACGACCCTGAGCACCAGGAAGGCCAGGACCAGCCCGGCCAGGCTCAGCAGCGCGATGACGGCGGTGGCGAGCGGCTTCTCGGTGATGAAGGCTGTTATTTCCTCAAATGTCGGCATCTGTCACTATCCGTGAGGGCTCAAACTCCGGCTCTATGCGACGAGATCATCGCAGAATGTCGCCATCTTGTACGCCAAACGCCGTCTGCTGCCCCAGTTTGCCCTGGTTTCACGGCAGTTCTGTGACCTTGACGCAACGTACCCGCCTGGAACGCGCCATCCCGCGCGCCCGAGGGGTGGCACCGGCTCGCGCGACCCGCGCACAATGAGACAGGGAAGAGGCAGCTCAGCCGGTGACCCTGCCGCCGTCGCCGGCCAGTCGGAGGGGTAAATTCCTCCTTTCGGAGGGCAACACCCGTCCATCCGGATGGGACCATCGATGCAGGGATTTATCCCAACTTGGTGTGATGCATCCCAGCAGGACGGATATCGATGTCAGACACAGAAGAGTTCCCGCTCGTCCAGTTCATGCGTGAGGGGTTCGACCCGGTGGGCGAGCTCGGCCGCATCAGGAACGAGCACCCGGTCTTCCCGATGGAGATCCCCGGAGGGCAGACCGTCTACCTCGTCACCCGCTGGGAGGACGTCCGCGCGGTGCTCGGCGACCACGAGCGCTTCAGCAACGACTTCGCCGGCGTGATCGGGCTCGGCTCCAACCAGGAGGACCCGGGCGGCCTGGGCTTCCGCGACCCGCCCGAGCACACGCGGCTGCGCAAGTTCCTCACACCCGAGTTCACCATGCGGCGGCTGCGGCGCATGGAGCCGCGCATCGAGGCCATGGTCGAGGAGTACCTCGACCGCATCGAGGCCAAGGGCGCCGAGGGCATGCCGGTGGACCTCATGGAGGAGTTCTGCCTGCCGATCCCCTCGCTGGTGGTGTGCGAGCTGCTCGGCGTCCCCTATGAGGAGCGGGCCGGCTTCGTCAAGATCAGCAAGGACCGGTTCGACTTCACCGCCGGGCCCGAGGCGTCGCTGCAGGCCATCAACGACGCGATGACGTACCTCGTGGACCTGGTCGCCCGCGAGCGGCAGAACCCCGGCGACGGCCTGCTCGGACAGCTGCTGCGCGAGCACGGCGACGAGCTGGACGACCGCACGCTGGCCAGCATGGCCGACGGCCTGCTCACCGGCGGCCACGACACCAGCACCAGCATGCTCGCGCTCGGCACCCTCTGGCTGATCCAGAACCCCGAGCAGGCGGCCAAGGTGCGCGAGGTCGACGGCTACATCGTGGACGTGGTCGAGGAACTGCTGCGCTACATGACGGTCGTGCAGGTCGCCTTCCCCCGCTTCGCCCGCGACGACCTGGAGCTGCACGGGGTGCCGATCAAGAAGGGCGAGATGGTGCTGTGCTCGCTCACCGGCGCCAACCGCGACCCCGCGCTCGGCGAGGACATGGACGAGGTGCGCCCCGGCCGCGAGACCGCGGGCTCGCACATGGCGTTCGGCCACGGCATCCACCGCTGCGTCGGCGCGCCGCTCGCCCAGATGGAGATGCGCATCGCCTTCCCGGCGCTGCTGCGCCGCTTCCCCGGCCTGCGGGTGGCGGGCGAGGTGCCGTTCAGGGAACTGGCCATCGTCTACGGCGTCAAAGAGCTACCCGTCGCCTGGTGAAGCGGTTACGTTCGCCATGTGGACGAGCACGTCATCGACCTGACCGTGATCAGCGCCGTCGTCTTCGACACCGACGGCGTGGTCACCGACACCGCTCGGGGACACGCGGCCGCCTGGAAACACGTCTTCGACGCCTTCCTGCGCGGCCGCTCGGAGCCGTTCGACGTCCGCGACGACTATCTGCGGCACGTGGACGGCCGGCCGCGGCTCGACGGCATCCGCACCTTCCTGGCCGCGCGCGGCATCACCGTGCCGGAGGGCTCGCCGGCCGACGAGCCGGGCGCCCCCACCGTGCACGGGCTGGGCCTGGCCAAGGACCGCTCCTTCCTGGAGCAGGTCGGCAAGTACGGCGTGGCCGCCTTCCCGCCGACGGTGGCGCTGCTGCACGAGTTGCGCAGGCGCGGCGCCCGTACGGCGGCCGTCTCCGCCAGCCTGCACGGCCGCAGGCTGGTCACATCGGCGGGGGTGATGCACCTGTTCGACCTCATGGTGGACGGCAACGACGCCGCGCTGATGAACCTGCCGGGCACGCCCGACCCGGCGCTCTTCCTGGAGGCCGCGCGCCGGCTCGACCTGCCGGCCGCCGGGATCGCCGTGGTGGCCTCGGCGCTGCCGGCCGTCGAGGCGGGCGGGAAGGGCGGCTTCGGCACCGTGGTCGCGGTCGGCGCGAAGGCGGGGGACACGGCAGGGGACACGGCAGCGGACACGGCGGGGGACGCGGCGGGGGACGCGGCGGGGGACGCGGCGGGGGACGCGGCGGGGGACGCGGCGGGCGGGCTCGTCGTCGTGGGTGATCTGAGTGAGCTGGGGGTGCGTGGGCGGGTCCTACCCTTGAGAGGGTGACCGTACTGATCGATCCGCCCGACTGGCCGGGGCCGCGCGGCCTGATGTGGTCGCACCTCGTCAGTGACAAGTCCCTGGACGAGCTGCACGACTTCGCGGGGCGGCTGGGCGTGCCGCCGCGGGCGTTCGACCGTGACCACTACGACGTGCCGGAGACCGTGCACGCGCGGGCGGTGGAGCTGGGCGCCGAGGCGGTCAGCTCGCGCGAGCTGCTACAGCGGCTGATCGCGGCCGGTCTGCGCCGCCGCAAGCGCCGCTAGCTCGGCGGTCATGTTGGCCCGCGCGGGCTCCTCCCACAACTCCCGCGCGCGCGGCGTGCGGAACAGGACGGGCGTGGCGAGCAGCCGGCGCAGCACCTCGCTCCGCCCGGCGGCGAACAGGTCGTCGGGCACGTGGGCGTACTCCTGGCGGACGGCGCGGGCGTAGGCGTCGTAGCCGGGGCCGCCCAGCACCGCGAGGTCGGCGTCGCAGAGCACGGCGCCGTGGCGGTCGCCGGGGGCGAGCGTGTCGTGGGCCGCCGTGAGGCGTACCAGCCTGGCCACCTCCGACACCCGGCGCGCGGGCACGCCGCAGCGCGGGAGCCTCGACTGGGCGAGCTGGGCGCTGCGCTCCTCGTCCCAGCCCGGCCTGCCGTCGTAGACGGCGTCGTGGAACCAGGCGGCCAGGCGTACCGCGGCCTCGTCGCCGGCCTCGCCGGGCAGCAGGTCGATCGCGGCGAGCACGGCGGCCAGGTGGTCGCGGGTGTGGTAGCGGCGGTGCGGCTCGGACCAGCGGGCCAGCAGCTCGGCGTGCACGGCGTGCGAGGTGCGCGACTCCCCCGCCTGCTCCGCCCACCGCGGGAAGGACGTCGCACCCTCGATCATGTTTCCACCGTAGTGGTAGCGTTCCTGGCATCGGTACGACAGGCGGAGACGCTCGGCGCCTGCCCCGGTGGCGGGAGCTGCGGGCCGTCGTGCCGCGAGTCCCTCGCTGGTCGCGCGCGGCCCGGGTGGCGGCCGCGGCCGACGTGGCCGATCTGCGGCGGCTGGCCGCGCGGCGGGCTCCGCGCATGGTGTTCGACTACGTCGACGGCGCCGCCGAGTCCGAGCTGTCACTGGCCAGGTCATTGGCGGCGTTCGAGCGGGTGGAGTTCGCGCCCCGGGTGCTGCGTGACGTCTCCGACGCGCCCACCTCGGTGGAGATCCTGGGCCGGCGCGTCTCGATGCCGGTCGTGCTCGGGCCGACCGGGTTCACCCGCATGATGCACCGGTCCGGTGAGCGGGCGGTGGCGCGGGCGGCGCAGCGCGCGGGCGTCCCGTACACGCTGTCCACGATGGGCACCACGACGGCGGCCGGCGTGGCCGCGGCGGCGCCCGCCGGCTGGAACTGGTTCCAGCTGTACGTGGTCCGCGACCGCGCCCGCACCCTGGAGACGCTGGCGACGGCGTCGGAGGCCGGCATGGACGTGCTGGTGGTGACCGTGGACGTGCCGGTGGCGGGGGCGCGGCTGCGCGACGTGCGCCACGGCCTGACGGTCCCGCCCACGCTGCGCTGGCGCGGCGTGCTGGAGGCGGTGCGGCACCCGGCGTGGTGGTTCGACTTCCTGACCGGTGAGCCGCTCAGGTTCGCCACCGTGGACGGCGCTCCCGAGGACCTCGCGGGGCTGACGAACCTGATGTTCGACCCTTCTGTGACGTTCGCCGACCTGGAGTGGATCAGGTCGGCGTGGCAGGGGCGGCTGCTGGTCAAGGGCGTGCAGCGGGCCGACGACGCCAAGGAGCTGGCCGCGCTGGGCGTGGACGGCGTGGTGGTGTCCAACCACGGCGGGCGCCAGCTCGACCGGTCGGCCACCCCGCTGGAGCTGCTGCCCGCCGTGGCGGCGGCGGCGGGCGACCGCACCGAGGTCTTCCTCGACGGCGGCGTGCGCAGCGGGGCCGACGTGGCGGCCGCGGTGGCGCTGGGCGCCCGCGCCTGCTTCGTCGGCAGGGCCTACCTCTATGGCCTGATGGCCGGTGGCGAGGCGGGCGTGGACCGGGTGCTCGCGCTGCTGCGGGCCGAGCTCGTACGGACGCTGCAGCTGCTCGGCGCGGGCGGCGTCGAGGGGCTGGGCCCCGACCTGGTCAGGCTCAGGGACCGCTGACCCCGGATCCCGGGGACTGCGAGAAGAAACGGCGCCATGTCAGAGGCGAAAAGCTCGTATTTCGCCGCCGCCGTCGTCGCTCTGCTCCTTCGCACGGGGACCCGTCCCGCGGAGAGGAGATCGCAATGGCGACCGGAGAATTCCAGGTGATGAAAGTGCCGGCCGAGCAGTTGGCGGGCATTCTCCATGGCCAGGTGGTCGATCCCGGGGCGCAGCCCACGCACGTCGTCCACTGTGGCGAGGGCTGGACCGTGGACGTGAGCTGGGAGGTCACCGGTGAGCTTGTCGACTGGCTGGTGGGCCGCTGGCAGTTGGAGATCATCGCCGACCGGATCGGCGGCGGCGAGTCGCGGCATCCCGCGCCGCCCGTTGAGATGACGTTCACCCCGGGCTCCGGGCGATATACGGCCTCTATACCGATGCGGGGGCAGCTGTCCCCCGGCACCTATGACCTCGTGGTCAACCTCACCACCACCACGGCCGCCGGCACCGCGGGGGCGCTCGGCGGATTCGTGGTGATCAGCAAGATCGCCGTCAAGGAGTGAGCGGCACCCGCCCCGGGCGGCGACCGCCCGGGGCGGTCCTGGGGACGGGCCGACGAACGAACCAGCACCAAGGCTGAGAAGCATGGCGATGTTATTGCAAGCCCCCCGCAAGCGGACGCTCCTACGCTCCAGCCCTGGCGGCCACGGGGCAAAGCAGGCCGCCGACTGTATCTGACGCTCTTGGGGGCGCTCTTTACTCCATGAGCATGCCCCGGGGGCGACGGGACCGGCACAACGGGAGACTTGATGTCCGACACTCCGATGACCGCCGACGACGTGCTGCGCATCGCGGCGTACAAGGACCGGAGCGCGGCACTCGAAGCGATGGTCATCGCCTACAGCTACCACCGCGTGGCCTCCGACCTCGCGGTCCACCTGGGCCGGGAGGCGAACAACTGGTACTGCTACGCCACCTGGACCTCCAAGGCCGTCGGGGAGAGCCTCGACCTCGGCCCCGGCTCGCCGTTCATCGAGGACTTCGGCCGCCGCCTGCGCGTGCCGCAGCGCTTCCGCCGGCTGTTCAGGGCCGCGCTGCTGACCCTGCTCGGGCCGAGCTACCAGCTGGGGCTGGCGCTGGCCAACCGGGCCATCTTCCTGGAGACCGCCAGCCTGGCGGTCAACCTGTGGAACGACACGCCCGACCGCTTCCTCAAGGTCAGCCCCGAGTCCGGGGTGACGCCGACGCCGCCGGAGTTCCTCACCGACCTGCTCTCGCCGGCCGATCCGCGCTACCTGAAGGACGCCGCGCAGCTCATGGTGGCGGCCGCGGCGACGCGGGACCCGGCCGAGCGGGCCGAGCTGATGCTGGGGGCGAACATCGCGCTGTCGGCGTACGAGCAGGCGCGCGCGCAGGCGGCGCTCGAACTCGTGCTCTACCGGCCGGTGCGCTGGCTGACCCGGGTGTCGTGGCGCTCGCTGCGCTCCCTGGTGACGCGCCGCCCGTTCCCCCGCTTCCGCCTGTACGCCGCCGCGCACGCCGACCAGCCCTGGCTGACGCGCACGCTGGAGGGCCTGTGGTCCTCGCTCTACACCCGCCACCTGTTCGCCGTGGCCACTCCGCTGAGCGACGTCAAGGTCGGCAGGCCACTGACCCCGCCGCCCGGCGTGGACCTCGACGAGGCGTGGGCGCCCATCCAGAACGAGAAGGTGCGCAAGCTGGCCGAGGAGTTCATCACCGAGGACCGCGAGGCGTCGCTGGCCGGGGTGCGCGACTGGGTGTCCTATCCCGACCGGATGCGCTTCATCGTCAGCTATTTCCGCGTCTACCAGAAGGTGGACGCCCTCTACCGGGTGCCCTTCGACAAGGAGGTCGCCGACGGGCTGGCCGAGGAGATGCGCAAGGGGCTCGTCCCCGAGGCGATCAGCCAGATGTTCGTCGACCGGCCGGGGCTGCGGCCGCGCAAGCTCTACCGGTACCCGTCGGCAACCGACCCCGACGCGTACGAGATGGCGCACTTCGACTTCGAGCCGTTCCTGGAGGCGATCCCGCTTGACCCGCCCGACACGTCCGCTCAGTCAGGCAAGCCCGGTGACTAGGTCAGTCGAGGAAGTCGCGGGTGATCTCGCGGGCCTGCAGCAGGCCGCGTAGCTTCGCGAAACAGCGGGCTCGGGTGGGCCCGATGCTGCCGACCGGCCTGCCCAGCCTGCGCGCCACGTCCACGTAGTGGGGCTCGGAGGTTTCCGTGAGCGCTCTGAACAGCACCCGCTGGGCCGCGGGCAGCTCCTCGACGAGCTCTTCGAGGGTGCCGGCCAGCCAGATCCTGGCCAGTTCCCTGTCGACGTCGTCGGTGCTGCCCAGCGAGTCGAGGTCGGGGGTGCAGATCTCCTTCGTCCTGCGGGTGAGCTTGAGGCACTCGCGGAAGGCGATCGTGGCGAGCCAGCCCGCCATGCGCTGGCCGTCCTCGACGCTCTTGAGGTTCTGCCAGGCCAGCAGCCAGGTGGTCTGCAGGACGTCCTGGGCGTCCTCGTGGCTGAGCCTGAACCTGCGGATGCGGGCCTTGAGCATGGGGCTGAACTCCTCGACCAGCCGCTCCCAGGCCAGCCCGTCGCCCTCCTGGGCGGCGGCCACCAAGGCTCCGGTGTCGGGGCGCGGGTCGGGGCGCGGGTCGGGGCGGGCGTCAGGGCGGGTGTCGAGGCGTTCCATGGTGTCCACGTGCATGTCGTTCTCCCTGCCGGTCCGGACACTCGGGGGGTCGACTCCGGCCGGCTCACCCACCGTGCGCCGGATGATCCGGAAAGACTGTTCCGGACGTGACAGCCTGGGTGTGTCGCTGGTCACATTTCAAAGATCGCTTGCCGGAAGCTGTCCCCCGCCGGAATGCGGCCTAGAGTTCTTGCATGAACGGGCGCAGCGGCCTTCCCCACGACGTCGAGCCGGTCGCCGCGGTGCTGGCGGAGATCCCGTTGTTCCAGGTGCTCGGAGAGAGCGGCATCCGCAGCACGGCGCGGGCGGGCCTGACCCGGCGCTACCGGTCGGGGCAGATCATCTTCCATCAGGGCGATCCGGGAGAGTCGCTCTACGTCCTGCTGGACGGTCTGGTGAAGGTGGTGTTCACCACCGAGCACGGCGACGAGATCGTCCTCAACATGCTGGGCCGCGGCGACACCTTCGGCGAGATGGCGCTGCTGGACGACTCACCGCGCTCGGCCTCCATCGTGACCGCACGGCCCGCCTGGGTGTTCGCGCTGCCCAGGGCGCGACTGCTGGAGCTGATGCGCGAGCACCCTGGGCTGGCCGACGAGTTCCTGCGGCTGCTCGGCCGCATGGTGCGCAGGCTCACCGACCAGGCGGCCGACCTGGCCTTCCTCGACCTCGGCGGGCGGCTGGCCAAGCTGCTGCTGCAGCTGGCCGACAAGCACGGCCAGGCCGGCGGGGTGGTGGACCTGCCCGGCCTGACCCAGTCCGACCTCGCCGCGCTGATCGGCGCCTCCCGCCCGGCCGTCAACCGGGCGTTGCAGTCGCTGGTGGCGCGCAACCTCATCGCCGTCAAAGGCCGCACGATCAGGCTGCTGGACGTCGCCGCCCTGCGGAAACGGGGCGGCCTCTGACCGAATCTGGAGTACGGGGCACATGAACGATCGCGAGAGGCGCTGGCCGGAGGAGAGATTCCGGCAGCTACGGCGGCAGGCCGATCCCGACGTCGACAAGGTGGTCGCCGGATACCTGCAGGAGCAGCCCCCGGGGCGGGGCGCGCTGGAGCTGGTCAAGGCGGTGGTCGCGGAGCTGGGGGCGGCCAAGCGGGAGGCCAGGGAGCCATCGGGGGAGCCGCCGGCGTCGCGGATCTTCGACGCGCTCGACTTCACCAAGGAGCTGCCTGAGTGGGGTGACGACCGGGAGCTGCTGGCCAGGGGACAGGCGGTGTTCGCCGACCACGGGCTCTACCAGTCGGCGGCGCTGTTCTTCGCCTGCCTGCCGATGGCGTACGCGGAGGTGTCCAGCGCCAAGGTGCTGGCCGGCGTCTCCAACCTCGCCACACACGGGATGACCCGCAGGGTCGCGGAGACCGGGCAGATGCTGGTGGACGTGATGGGGCTGAAGAGCACCGACAGCCTCCAGCCCGGCCGGCCGGGCCACACGACGGCGATCGGGCTGCGCATCCTGCACTCGTTCGTCCGCGCCCTGGTGGACGAGCGCTACGCCGACCACTGGGACACCGAGCGGCTGGGCGCGCCGGTCAACCAGGAGCTGCTGCTCGCCACGCTCTTCGACTTCTCCGTGGTGACGTGGGAGGCCATGGAGACCATGGGCGTGGTGCTGAGCGACGAGGAACGCGCCGCCAACCTCTACACGTGGAGCGTCTTCGGCCACCTCATGGGCATCGAGGTCTGCCGCGAGGGGCCGCTCACCCTCGGCGACGTCGAGCCGGTCAGCGCGCGCCTCGGCCGGCTGCTGGAGACCAGCGACGAGGGCCGCCTGCTGATGGCGGTGATGCTGAAGGAGATGGAGGCGTTCATGCCGCTGGGCTGGCGCAAGATGCCGCGCAGCCTGGTCCACTGGATCTTCCGGCACGCCTCCCACGGCGCCGGCCGGGTGCCCGAGCTGCTCGGCGTGCCCGCGCCCGCCTGGTGGTTCACCGCCCTGTTCGCCGCCGCGAGGGCCGCGCACGGCTCCTCGTGGCTGGCCGGGCCGGTGGACGGTGTGATTCGCTGGCTGGTACGCAAGGCCGGGCGGCAGATCGTGGTCGCCCTGATCGACCGCCACTCCGACGGGCAGGCGGCGTTCAGGATCCCCGACGAGCTGGCCCGCGCCTGGCGCATCAGGCAGTCGCGCGCGGCCGTACAGACCCGCGCGATCCGCAGGAACGTACGCACGAGGCTACGAGCGCCCGCCCGCGGGCGGAAAGGGCCGCACAGTGACAGCCCCACATGAGCCGGGCACGCTCACCACGGCGACCATCCTGTTCACCGACGTCGTCAGCTCCACCGCGCTGCGCATCAGGCTCGGCGAGGAGCGGGCCAACGTCGTCTTCCGCCGCCTGTACGAGCTGCTGCGCTCGGTCGTGACGGCGAGCGGCTCGTCGTTCACCAAGAGCCTGGGCGACGGGCTGATGGCGGTGTTCGACTCGGCCACGGCGGGGCTCGACGCGATCATCGCGGTCCAGCAGGCGGTGGCCGACGAGAACGAGCGCGCCATGGACAAGATCTCCATCAGGGCGGCGCTGGCCGCCGGCGACGTGTGCTGGGGGCACGACGACGTGAGCGGGCTCCCCACGGTGGAGGCGGCCCGCCTGGTGGCGATCGCGGAGGGCGGTCAGGTGCTCTGCACCGACCTGGTCAGGCGGCTGGCCCAGGGGCGCAGCAGGCACGAGTTCAAGGACCTCGGGCGGCTGCCCGGCAAGGGGCTGCGCGAGCCGCTGCACACGTACGAGCTGCACTGGCAGAGCGCCGACCACCACCTCGGCGGCGGGCTCGCGCCGTGGCTGGACGACGGGGGCGCGCTGCCGTTCGTGGGCCGCGAGGAGCAGCTGCGGGCGCTGGACGGCGAGCTGGCGGCGGCCGAGTTCGGCGGCAAGCTGGTGATCCTGGAGGGCGAGCCGGGCGTGGGCAAGACCCGGCTCGCCTCCGAGGCGGCCAGGCGGGCGCTCAAGCGGCAGTTCACGGTGCTGGCGGGGCGGTGCACTGATCCGGCGCGCAAGGCGTACGAGCCGATCGCGGGCGCCGTCGAGCGGCTGGCCCGCACCTCGCCCGCGCTGCTGCTGCGGGCCGGCATCGACCAGCAGTGCGGGCAGCTCGTCCGGCTGGCGCCCTCGCTGGCCGCGCCGCCGCTGTCGCTGGAGGTGCCGCCGGCCACCGAGCCGGTCTCCGAGCGCTACCAGCTGATGGCCGCGGCCCGCACGCTGATCGAGCGCCTGGCCACCGTACGCCCGGTGCTGCTGATCATCGACGACCTGCAGTGGGCGACGCTGGAGTCGCTGCAGATGCTGAGCGCCCTGATGTGGGACTCCGACGCGCTGCCGCTGCTCGTCCTCGCCATGGCGCGGCCGGTGCCGGTCGAGTCCGCGCCCTCGCAGACGCTGCCCGAGCTGCACAAGCTCACCGCCGACGCCCGGGTGATCCCGGTGCCGGCGTTCGGGCCCGACGAGGTGAGCGACGCGCTCGCGCAGTCGCGCGCCCGCGCCGACGCCGAGCGGCTGCACCGCATCACCGGCGGCAACGCGTTCCTCATCAGTGAGGTCATCAGGGAGCTGGGCGCGGGCAAGGACCTCGACGCGCTGGCCGTGCCCGACTCCGTCACCCGCATGGTGACGGCCCGCGTCGCGCAGCTCCACCCCGACGCCCGCGACCTGGTGAGCCTGCTGGCCGTGGGCGAGCGGATGGACTCGGCCGAGCTGCGCGGCGGCCTCGACCTCGACGAACCGCGCTTCGTGGCCGCCGTCGAGGAGGCCATGGGCACGGGGCTGGTGACGATGCTGGACGGCGGGTCCTGCCAGTTCTCCCACGAGCTGACCAGGACCGCCCTCTGCACCACGCTCTCGGCGCCGCGCGCCGCGCTGCTGCACGGGCGGGTCGCCGACGCGCTGCTCGCCACCGACCCCCACGCGATGCGGACCAGGCCGTACGTGGTGGCCGCCCACCTGCTGGCCGCCGCCGAGCAGGGCCGCGACCCGGCACGGGTGAGCGCCGCGGCCGACGCGGCCGTGCACGCCGCCCAGCACGCGCTGGCCGGGCTCGCCCACCGCGAGGCGGTCACCTGGTACCAGCGGGCGCTCTCCCTGCTCCCCGACTCCCCGGGCGCGACCCGCGAACGCCGCGCCGAGCTGCTGGTCGAGTGCGGCAGGGCGATGTGGCTGGCCGGGCACCCCGACGCCCGCCGCACCCTGCTCGACGCGGCCGACCTGGCCAGGGAGTGCGAGCGCCACGACCTGATCGTCACCGCCGCGCTCGGCGGCGACCGGGGCTCCGCCATCTCGGCGGCCCCCGACCGCGAGCGCATCGCGCTGCTCACCGAGGCGCGCAAGGTGGTCGACTCCACCGACGTCAGCACCCGCGCGCTGCTGGCCGCGCAGCTCGCCTCCGAGCTGATCTGGGCGCCCGACGGCGAGCGGCGCTTCGCGCTCAGTGACGAGGCGGTGGCCCTGGCCCGCAAGTCGGGCGACCCGCGCACGCTGGCCGGCGTGCTGGGCATGCGCAGCCTGACCATCATCCCCGCCGACCCGCTGCACCAGCGGCACCGCGACGGTGACGAGATGCTGGAGGCGGCCCGCCGCACGGGTGACGACCTGGCGCTGTTCCACGCGTACGTGCAGCGCACGCCCCCCGTGCTGGACAGCGGCGACGCCACCAAGGCGGCCGACCTGCTCGACCGGGCCGACGAGCTGGCGCACCGGCTCGGGCAGCCGCACCTCAACTGGCTGATCGGCTACTCCAAGGCCGGGCTCACCCTCATGCAGGGCGACCTCGCGCAGGCCGAGGCGGAGGCGGAGGCGGCGCTGCGGCTCGGCTCCGAGATCGGCCGGCGGCTGGAGGCGGTGGCCATCTTCTCCGAGCAGATCGCGGAGATCCGGCGGCTGCAGGGGCGGCTGTGGGAGCTGCGCGACCGGCTGCGCCGTGCCGGGCAGGCGCCCCGGGTCGATCCGGTGCACGCGGTGCTGCGTTACCTGTGCGAGCTGGCCGACGAGGAGGCGGGGCCGCTGCTCGACCGCATACTCGCCGACGGCGGCGAGACCCCGCCGCGCAACATGGCGCACCGGCCCGCGCTGGACAACCTGGCCGTGGCCGCCGCCCGGCTGGGCCGTGCCGAGCTGGCCGGGCGCCTGTACGACGCGCTCTCCGGCGACGGCGAGACGTTCGGCCACGGCACGGTCGCCCACCACTGCGGCCACCACTACCTCGCCCACCTGTGCGTGGCGATGGGCGACGAGCGGCGCGCCGCCGGCCACTTCGAGGCGGCCGCCGAGGTCCACGAGCGCCGCGGCGTCCCCCTGATGCTCGCCGAGTCGCTCCTCGACTGGGCCGACCTGCTGGACGAGAGCGACCTGGACGGCCCGAAACCCTCGGACCTGCGCAACTGGTGCCGCACCCTGCTCTCCGGCCGCGGCGCCCTGCTGCTGGACCGCCGCGCCACCACCTGACCCACCGACCTGTGTTGCCGTCCCTTAGGGACACCCGCCCAGACCCCGGTGGGGAACACCCCACCTCCTCCCGAAGGGACAGCGACACAGGCCGGTGGTCAGGTGGTGAGGGTGTGGCCGGCTTCGACGGCCTGGCGGACGGTCCTCGCGAGGGTCTCCTCCAGCGCCTCGCCCTGGGCTTCCAGGGCGGCGAGGCCGTCGGTGTCGTCGGTGTGGGCGAGCAGCGCCCGGTACGCGTCGTTACGGGCCAGCGCGTCGCGGGCGCGCAGGGCGGCGTCGGCCTCGGCGACCCGGTGGGCGTAGCGTTCCAGCCGGGTCACCCGGGCCTCCACGGCCGCCGCCGAGCGGTGCAGCGCCTCCTGCTGCGGCGCCAGCACGGCCCGCAGCTCGGGCGTGACGACGCCGCTCATGGCCCGCTCCTGCTCCTGCCACAGCCGGGTCTGGGTACGCAGCAGCACCGCGATCTCCCAGATCTGCCGGGGCAGCAGCACCTCGTTGGCCAGCCCGTCGAGCAGCCGCAGCCGCATGGCCTGCGAGGTGTAGACGGACATGACGGCCCGCCTGGCGCGTTCGAGCAGGGCGCGGGCGGGCGCGGCCAGCTCGGGCACGAGCACGTACCGATCGTGGAGCGAGTCCGCGGGCTCGCGGCGTGAGCGCGGGACGAACGCGTCGACGACGGCCAGCCGCTCCTGCTCGGTCAGGTCGGGGTCGGCGATGAAGTCCACGGTACGGCGGACGTGATCGCGCTCCCTGGCGAGCTGCCGGCGCTCGTCGGCGGCCACGTTCCTGCGGTGCAGGACGTCGTGCGCCACGATGAAGACGGCCAGCCCGATCGGGATGAGCAGCACCGTGTAGAGCAGCCCGATGTCGCCGAACACGCCGTGCAGGAGGAGGGCGGCGAGCACGATCGCGACGCAGATCGCCAGCGATGACCACGCGTACCCGCGGCGACCGGCCACACCGACCCCCTCACGAACGAACGAGTCCCGAGGCGTCCTGAGAATTCACAATAGCCCCGGAACGCCGACAGATCACGAGATCCCCGACAGACGGGCATCAGCGCAGGTAAGAGGCCCCGTTGAGGTCCAGGACGGCCCCGCTGGCCCATTCGGCCTCGGGGGAGGCCAGGTAGACGATGGCCGCGGCGATCTCCTCGGGCCGCGCCACCCGCCCGAACGGGCTCTGCGCCCTGATCGCGTCGCCACGCGGTGCCTTGAGGTGCTCGTTGGTCATGTCGGTCTCGACGAACCCGGGCGCGACCGTGGCCACCGCGATGCCGCGCGGCGCGAGGGCGATGGCCAGCGACTGGCCGAGCGCGTTCAGCCCGGCCTTGCTCGCGCCGTACGCCGGGCTGTCGGGCTCGCCCCTGAAGGCGCCGCGCGAGGAGACGTTGACGATCCTGCCGCCCTCGTTCATGTGCCGCAGCGCGCACCAGGCGGCGTTGGCCGCGCCCATCAGGTTGACGCCCAAGGTGCGCTGCCAGGCGTCCTGCCACTCCTCGTACGTCAGCTCCGTGATCGGGTGGTGCAGGAACACGCCCGCGTTGCTGACCAGCACGTCGATCCGGCCGCCCAGAGCATCGGCCGCCGCGTCCACCATCGACCTGACCGCCTCGGGGTCGGCCAGGTCCGCCTGGACCACCGCGTGCCCTTCGCCCGGCAGCGCGCCGAGCAGGCTCGCGGCGTCGCCGGCCGAGTCGCGGTGGTGGATGGCGACCCGGTCTCCCCGCTCGGCGAAGGCCGCCGCGACGGCCCGGCCGATGCCCCTCGACGCCCCGGTGACAAGTACTCCACGTCCACTCATCCCCCGCACGATAGGGGATGCTCGGCAAGCGCCTTCCGGCGGCCTAGGATGGACAGCGCCCCCGGAAACCGATCAAGGACAACCGGATGGCCGGGTGGAACGTCCCAACACTCCCGTCCCCTATCAGGAGTCACTCGTGGGATACCCGCCCCCGACGCACCACCGGCCGGCCTATGGGCCGGCTTACGGGCCGCCGCCCGCCACGCGCAACGACAACCTGCCGCTGATCGTGCTGTTCGTGGTCGGCCTGCCGATGCTGCTGTTCGGCGGCGGCGCGGCCCTCGCGCTGGTGCTGACCGACACCGGCGGCGGGCCTTCACCAAGCTCCGCGACCATGGTGATGCCGTCCAGGGAGCCGCTGGCCGACGCCCAGGAGACCACCCCGGCCCAGACCGACCCCGCCCAGACCGACCCCGCCCAAACTGACGCCGCCCAAACTGACACCGCCCAGACGCAGGCCGACCCCGTCCTTCAGCAACAGACCGGGCCGGCGGGGCTCGGCGGGTCGATCATGCTCCAGTCCATCGACCCCGCCCTGCGGCTCACCGCGACCGTCAGCCGCGTCATCGACACGGCCACGCCCGCCACCGAGTTCGTGAAGCCGGCGGCGGGCAGCAAGCTCGTCGCCGTGGAGATGACCTTCACCAACACCGGCCAGATCCAGTTCACCGACTCCCCGCTGCTGAGCGCCTGGCTCATCGACCACGAGAACCGCCAATACCGCCCCAGCGTCAAGCAGATCAGCGAGGGGCAGGACTTCGGCGCGACGGTGTCGATCAGCGGCGGCGACTCGCGCATGGGCGTGGTGGTGTTCGAGGTGCCGCAGGCGGCACGGGCCGCCAAGCTCCAGTACGCGATCAACGCCGGCCTCGGCTCGCAGAAAGCCGAGTGGACGCTGGCCTAGCACGCCGGCGGCGCTGACGTTCGCCAGCGGTGGTGACACCGACCTTAGTGATCATGGTCAATGCGATCGTCATGTACGCCGGCCCGATCGAGCGGGTCCCGGCCGGCCACCTCGACGTGGACGAGGCGTACGTGGCCGGTGCCCCCGACGAGCGGACCGGCACCGGACAAGCGAGCCCGGCCCGGCACGGCGGCCGCGCGCTCTGAGCATTCTCTGAGAATTGCTTGCCAAAAATGTCGATCGTCCTGTCAAGCACTTTGTCGTGACGGAGGCGTACATGGCGGACAACCCCCTCGACTATGTGGTGATCGGCGCCGGGCCCGCGGGCCTGCAACTCGGTCACTTCCTCCACAAGTCCGGCCGCAGCTACGTGATCCTCGAGGCGGGCGCGGCGCCGGGCCCGTTCTTCCGCACGTTCCCGCGCCACCGCACGCTCATCTCGATCAACAAGAAGCACACCGGCTGGGACGACCCCGAGCTCAACCTGCGGATGGATTGGAACTCCCTGCTGTCGGACGACCCGGAGCTGCTGTTCACCCGCTACAGCGACCGGTATTTCCCGCATGCCGATGACATGGTCCGCTATCTCGGCGACTTCGCGCGGGCCTGCGGGTTGCGGATCGAGTACGGCGCCCAGGTGGCCAGGGTGGAGCGGCCAGGTCCCTTCGTGGTGACGGCCGAGGACGGCCGGACGTTCGAGGCGCGGCGGGTCGTCGTGGCGACCGGGGTGAGCAAGCCGAACATCCCGCCCATCCCGGGCATCGAGACGGCCGACCTGTACGCCGACGCGTCCATCGACCCCGCCGACTACACCAACCAGCGGGTGCTCATCATCGGCAAGGGCAACTCCGCGTTCGAGACGGCCGACAACCTGGTCGAGACCGCCGCCGTCATCCACGTCGCCGGGCCGCGCTCGCTGCGGCTGGCCTGGCGCACCCACTACGTGGGCCACCTGCGCGCGATCAACAACAGCATGCTGGACACCTACCAGCTCAAGTCCCAGAACGCGGTGCTCGACGGGCACGTCAGGAACATCGAGCGGCAGCCGGACGGCACGTACCTGGTGAGCGTGGCCTTCGTCCGGGTGGACGAGATCACCAAGGACATCCCGTACGACCGGGTCATCGTCTGCACCGGGTTCCGCTTCGACGACTCGATCTTCGCGCCCGAGTGCCGGCCGGCGCTCGCGTGCGACGGCAGGTACCCGGCGCTGACGCCCGCGTACGAGTCGGTGGACGTCCCCGGCCTGTACTTCGCCGGCACCATCACCCAGTCGCGCGACTTCAAGCAGGGCACGAGCGGCTTCATCCACGGCTTCCGCTACGGCGTGCGGGCCCTGCACCGCGTGCTGGAGTGGCGGGACCACGGGGTGGCGTGGCCGGCCACGGAGCTGCCCGCCGACCCGGCGGCGCTGGCGGCGGCGGTGGTTTCCAGGATCAACCGCACGTCGGCCCTGTGGCAGCAGTTCGGGCTGCTGGCCGACGTGATCACGCTCGACGGCGGCACCGCCCGCTACTACGAGGAGGTGCCGTACGACCTGCGCGAACACCCGATCGGCGAGCACGGCCACTTCTCGATCACCCTGGAGTACGGCCCCGGCCACGACAAGGTGGACCCCTTCGACATCGAGGTCGCCCGGCCGGGCCAGGGCGACGCGGCCCGCGCGCACGAGGGCCACTACCTGCATCCGGTCGTCCGCCACCATCTCCCCGGGCAGCCGGTCGCCGTGCACCACGTGACGGAGAACCTGGAGAACGAGTGGGACTCCCCCGAGGTGCACGTGGAGCCGCTGCGGGCGTTCTTCGCCCGGCGCACGGCCGCGGTCCCCGCGTGATGCGCCCGACGATGAGCAGCCCCGTCCACGACCCGGCCCGCACCTCACCGCCCGTCCCGCCGCCCGTCCCGCTGAGCGACCCCCGCTACGGCCCGACGCACGGCCCGGTCCGCGACGTCAGGACCAACGCCCCGCGCGGCCCGATGAGCGGCTGGCGGCTGCGGGACTTCGAGGACGCCGCCCGCGAGCGCCTCGCCCCCGCGCACTACGACTACTTCGCGGGCGGCGCGGGCGAGGAGATCACGCTGCGCGCCAACGAGGCCGCCTTCGACCGGCTCGCTCTGGTGCCGAGGGTGCTGCGCGGCGCGGGCAGGCCGGAGACCGGCGTGACCCTGCTGAACAGCCGCGCGTCCATGCCGGTGCTGGTGGCGCCGACCGCGTTCCACCGCCTGGCGGATCCGCAGGGCGAGCGGGCGACCGCGCGGGCCGCGGCGGCGGCCGGGATCATCATGATCGTCAGCATGGCCGCCACGGTCGCCGTCGAGGAGGTGGCGGCGGCCGCGCCGGGCGCCGAGCTGTGGTTCCAGCTCTACGTCCAGCCCGACCTGGCCTTCACCGAGCGCGTCGTGCGCCGTGCGGAGTCGGCGGGCTGCACGGCGCTGGTGGTCACGGCCGACTCGCCGGTCATGGGCGTACGCGAGCGCGACGTCCGCAACGGCTTCCACGACCTGCCCGCGCACCTGCACTGCGAGAACCTGCGCGACCACCCGGGCGGCCCCGTGCGGCCGATCGCGATGTGGCCGGAGCTGTCGTGGGAGCACCTCGCCGTGCTGCGCCGTATGACGGACCTGCCCCTCGTGGTCAAGGGCGTCACGCACCCGGCCGACGCCAGGCTCGCGATCGACCACGGCGCCGCGGCGATCCTGGTGTCGAACCACGGCGGCCGGCAGCTCGACGGCATGCCCGCCGCGATCGGCCTGCTGCCGGACGTCGTGGCCGAGGTCGCGGGCGCGGTGCCGGTGCTGATGGACGGCGGGGTGCGGCGCGGCACCGACGTGGTCAAGGCGCTGGCGCTGGGCGCCGCCGCGGTCGGGGTCGGCCGTCCGGTGCTGTGGGGCCTCGCCGCCGGCGGCGAGGCGGGCGTGGCCGGCGTGCTCGGCCTGCTCCGGGCGCAGTTCGAGGAGGCCATGACGCTGTGCGGCTGCGCCGGCTTGGCCGGCCTGAGCCGGGACATGGTTCGGGACATGGTTCGGGACATGGTTCGGGACGTGGTGCGGCCATGCTGATCGCCGTCGTGCTGCTGGTGCCGGCCGTGCTGGTGAGCCTGCCGTGGTGGCTGCCGCGCCGGGTGGTGGCGCTGCGCGAGCGGGTGTTCGCCCGGATCAACGGCGACGAGGGCGTGCCCGTGCCAGGCGAGCTGGCAGGCGTCGAGCGTTTCCGCGAGCTGTACGCCCACCCCGCCGCGAACGGCCGCAGCAAGGGTGCGGCGCTGTCGGACCTGTTCTGGTACTGGCTGGCCCCCGGCCCCGAGATGCACCAGGAGCACCTGGAGCAGGGCGAGCGGTACGACGCCGTGGCCCGCACCACCCGCGCCCTGCTCGCGGTGCCGAAGGGCGAGGTGGAGGAACTGGCCCGCCGGTGCGCCGCGCGCGGCCTGGAGGGCGTGCGCGGGCTGGTCAGGCTGCGGGACCTGATGATGCCGGTGTGGGCGGAGTTCGCGTACGAGCTGGTCTTCGCCGAGCGCTGC
Source organism: Nonomuraea sp. NPDC049421 (assembly GCF_040677005.1). NCBI lineage: Bacteria > Bacillati > Actinomycetota > Actinomycetes > Streptosporangiales > Streptosporangiaceae > Nonomuraea > Nonomuraea sp. NPDC049421. The sequence goes on along the minus strand of NZ_JBFAQA010000021.1, from coordinate 125,263 downwards.
CCGCGCGAGGCCCGCGACCTGATCGCGGCCAACGCCGACGACGTGGTCACCTCGCTCAAGTGCACGGGCCTGCGGCACATGGGCCGCCGTGAGCGCCTGACCCGCTACCTGCTGCCCCGCCTGGACAAGGTACGGGTGCCGCTGCCCGGCGGCCTGACCCCGCTTGAGCAGGCGTACTACCTGCAGGGCGCGTTCTTCAACACCGCCGTGGTGCAGCTCAGTGAGGCCATGGCGCATCTGCTGCTCGTCCTCGCCCAGCACCCCGAGGAGCAGGAACGCGCGCGCACGTCCGATGACCGCCACTTCGACCGGGTGATCAACGAGACGCTGCGGCTCTACCCGCTGTTCGGCATCGCCCACCGGATCACCAGCGGCGACATCGCGCTGGACGAGCACACCACGATCCCGGCCGGTTCCGTGCTGTGCTTCAACTATCCCGAGTTCCACCGGGCGGGGTTCGCCGACCCCGGCCGCTTCGACCCCGGCCGTTTCGATCGGCCCGCGAAGGAGCTGAACCACGTCCCGTTCGGCGTCGCGGCCAACCGGCCGTGCCCGGCCTGGCGGCTGGCGCCGATCGCGATGCGCGCGGTGGCGCGGGAGGTGCTCGGCCGCTACGTCCTCGACTCCTCCGTCACCCACACCAGATCCCTGCCCAGCCGCGGGCCCTGCCTGCTCACCCCGCGCGGGGCCCCGTACCGGCCCCGGCTCGCGCTGACGTACCTGCGGGTGCGCGACCGCTGGGAGGACGTCTGGCGCAGCCTCGTCCAGCTCGTCCTCGGCACGTACATGGTGTGGGACGCGCACCGTAAGAGGCTGTGCGAGCGCCACTTCGCCGAGGCCGCCTCCAACCCCCCTGACGCTTCCGATGCGGAGGACCGGTATGCCGCCCACCCTGGTCATGAACCTGGCGCACGTCGCTCCCTCTGACCCGAACCTCTCCCTGGTGCTCAAGGTCCTGCCCGCCCTCGTCGTCATCCTGATCACGGCGGCGATCTGCGGCAGGCTGGCCCAGCTCGTGATGCAGCCGCGCGTGCTCGGCGAGATGGTCGCCGGCGTGCTGCTCGGGCCCACGTTGTTCGGCTGGTTGTTCCCCGGGGCGCAGGCCACCCTGTTCCCGCCGGAGGTCCGGCCGGTCCTGTACGTGCTGAGCACCATCGGCCTGACCCTCTACATGTTCCTGGTCGGCGCCGGACTCGACCACACCGCCGGCACGCCGGGCGAGGCGCGCAAGGCGTCGGTGCTGGCCGCGTCGGGCATCCTGCCGTCGCTGCTGCTCGGCGCGGGCGCCGGCCTCGTGCTGTACGACCTGCTGTCCCGCCCGGAGGTGCCGCCGCTGCAGTTCGCCCTGTTCGTCGGGGGCGCGCTGTCACTGACCGCCTTCCCCATGCTGGCCAGGATCCTGTACGAGCGCGGCCTGGAGAACTCCCCGCTCGGCCGCCTGTCCCTGCTGGGCGCCTCCATCGACGACGCGCTGGCCTGGTGCCTGCTCGCCGTGCTGACGGCCATGCACCTCGGCGACGGCCCCGCGGGGGCGCTGCCGACGGTCGTGCTGACCGCGCTGTTCGCCATCGTCATGCTCAAGGTCGTGGCCCCGCTGCTGCGGCCGATGGGCGACAGCGTCGCGCGCACCGGGCGGCTCGGCCCGACCGGCATGTACGTGGTGATCCTCGTCCCCCTGGCGGCCGGCTGGATGACGGACTGGATCGGCGTCTACTCCGTCTTCGGCGGCTTCTTCGCGGGCCTCGCCATGCCCAGGAACCCCGAGTTCCGCCAGGTCCTGCACGGCCGCATGATGGAGGTCGTCTCGACCCTGCTGCTGCCGGTCTTCTTCACCTTCTCCGGGCTGAACACCCAGCTCGGCGGCATCACCGGCGGCGCCATGGTGCTGGCGTTCCTGCTGATCCTGGCGGCCGGGTTCGCCGGGAAGTACTTCGGGTGCTCGCTGGCGATGCGCGGGCTCGGGTTCTCGTGGCGGGAGTCGTACGCGGTGGGCGGGCTGATGAACGCCCGCGGTCTGATGATCCTCATCTTCATCAACATCGGGCTCGCCCAGCAGATGATCACCACGGAGCTGTTCTCGATGCTGGTGCTCGTGGCCGTGCTGACCACCGCGGCCGCGCTGCCGCTGTACAAGCTCGCCCTGCCCGAGCGGCTGGAGCCGACCACGAAGGCCGAGGCGCCGGCCGAGCGGCCCGTGGAAGTTCCATCCAGCTCCCCGTGATCGCCCAGGTGGGCGGGTGTGGACACTTCTTCTGGAAGGCCAATGAGACGGGTGGATCTGGTTTTTCCGCCACAGTGGTGTAACCGTGGTGCCGTGGCTGGGACTTCAGGCACGGCCGACCCGCCCTCCCGTCGGCTGCTGCTCGTCGAGGACGACCGCGAACTGGGGCCGATGCTGGTCGACCTGTTCACCGAACAGGGTTACACGGTCGACCTGGCGCTGGAGGGACAGCGGGGGCTGCACCTTGGGCTGAGCCGCGCGTACGACGTGCTCATCGTCGATCGCGGCCTGCCCTCGATGGACGGCATCGACCTGCTGCGGCGGCTGCGGCGGCAGGCGGTCACCACTCCGGTGCTGCTGCTGACGGCGTTCGGCTCGGTGGCCGACCGGGTCACCGGGCTCGACGCCGGCGCGGAGGACTATCTCGTCAAGCCCTTCGACATCGACGAGCTCCTGGCCAGGGTACGGGCGCTGCACCGCCGCAACCTCGACATGGCCACGCTGCTGCCGCTGGGCGAGGGCTGGCTGGACGCGGAGTCGCACATCGTCCGGCTGCCCAGCGGCGAGCAGGTGATGCTGTCGGGGCAGGAGTGCCGGCTGCTCAGCGCGCTGGCCGCGCGCCCGAGCCAGGTGCACACCCGCAGGGCGTTGCGCCAGCAGGTCTTCGACGGGGCGAAGAAGGAGTCGATCGTGGATACCTACGTGTACTACCTGCGCAGCAAGCTGGGCGCGGGCGTGGTGAGCACCGTACACGGCGTGGGCTACCGCCTGGGCGCGCTGTGAGCGTCATCGCGCCGCACCGCCCGGCCGACCCGGGGCGGCGTCCTGAGCCGGAGCCCGATCCTGGCCGCCGCCTGCTGAGACGGGCCCGCCGCCGGGTCACCGTGCAGGTGGCGGGCGCGTTCTCGGTGGTGCTGGCGCTGGTCGGCGTGCTGGTGTGGTGCGCGATGGTGCACAGCCAGGGCACCGCCGCGATGCGCGACCTGGCGGTCACGGCCGCGCGCTCGCCGGTGGCGTACCCGCCGCCCTGCGTCTGGCTGTACCAGCTGCGCTCCGACGGCAGCATCGCCGCCTCGCCCGGCGCGCCCGCCGAGCTGCCCCTGCGCGGCTCCATCAACCACGTCTCCGGCGGCGTTCCCGAGGAGACCGTGCAGGTCACGGTGGCCGGCCAGGAGTATCTCGTGCACACCCGCCGCCGGGGCGACACCATCGTGCAGGCCGCGCTCGACCTGCGTTACCAGGTGTCGGAGCGGCAGCGGCTGCTGCATACGCTGCTCGGCGCCGAGGTGGCCGGGCTGCTGGCCGCGCTGGTCGTCGGCCAGGTCGTGGCCCGCCGCGCCATCGCGCCGCTGGGCGAGGCGATGGCCCGGCAGCGGCGCTTCGCCGCCGACGTCAGCCACGAGCTGCGCACCCCGCTGACCCGGCTGAACACCCGCGCCCAGCTGCTGTCCAGGCGGCTGCGCGGCGGCACCGACCCGATCCTGCTCATCGATGAGGCCGATCACCTCGTCACCGGCACCAGGCAGCTCGGCGAGGTGGTGGAGGACCTGCTGTGCTCCGCCCAGTTCCAGCACCTGCGGCGGCCGTTCGGGCCGGTGGACCTCGCCGTCCTGGCCGCCGAGATGGCCGCGGCCGACGGCGCGCGGGCCGCCGCCCGCGGCGTGGACGTGCAGGTGCGCTGCGACGGGCCCGGCGACCACGTCGTACGCGGTGTCGAGTCGGCCCTGCGCAGGGTCGTCTCCGCGCTGCTCGACAACGCGCTCGGCCACACCGGGCCGGGCGGCCACATCAGGATGCGGCTGTCGTGCGAGCCCGGCGTCGTGCTGCTCACCGTCGAGGACGACGGGGTCGGCCTCGACCCGGAGGACACCGAGCGGTTGTTCGGCAGGTTCGAGGGGACCGGGTTCGGGCTGGGGCTGGCGCTCGTACGGGAGGTCGTGGAGGGCCATCACGGCACGATCACCGCGGACGGGCGGCCGGGCCAAGGCGCGGCCTTCACCGTGCGCCTGCCCGCCCACCACCACGGACTCACCGCCGAACCCCGCCCGGAACCGGCCTCGAAACCCTGAACGCCGTCGGGGCCGGGGCTCAGCCCGGCTCCTGGGACCCTCCGGCGTCAACGAGGACCCCTCGCCTCCGATGCCAGGCCGGGCCCCTGCCTTCGGGCCCGGCCTGACGATGCCGGCTCAGGCGCCGGACTCCTCCTGTACGGCCTTGAGCACCGCGTCCGCGATCGAGCGCGGGTCCACGCCGAAGTGCTCGCGCACCGACTCGCGGGTGCCCGACAGGCCGAAGCCGTCGGTGCCGAGCGAGGTCCACGGCTGACGTACCCAGGGGGCGATCTGGTCGGGCACCGCCCGCATCCAGTCGCTGACCGCGATCACCGGCCCGCGCGCCCCGGCCAGGGCCTCCTGGACGTACGGCACGCCGGTCGCCGTCATGGCGTCCCTGCGCAGCTCGCTCCACGAGGTGACCGACCAGACGTCCACGCCGATGCCGTACTCCTCGCGCAGCAGCTCCTGCGCCGCCAGCGCCCAGTGGATGGCGGTGCCGCTGGCCAGCAGCTGCGCCTGCCCGCCGCCCTCGGAGAAGCGGTACATGCCCTTGACGATGCCCTCCTCGACGCCCTCCGGCATGGCGGGCTGCGGCTTGGGCTCGTTGTAGACGGTCAGGTAGTAGAACACGTCCTCGCCGGCCTCGCCGTACATGCGCCGCAGGCCGTCGCGGACGATCACGCCCACCTCGTACGCGAACGCCGGGTCGTACGCCAGGCACGCCGGGTTGGTCGAGGCGATGAGCTGGGAGTGCCCGTCGGCGTGCTGCAGCCCCTCACCCGTCATGGTGGTGCGGCCCGCCGTCGCGCCGACGAGGAAGCCCCGGCCGAGCTGGTCGGCCAGCGCCCACATCTGGTCGCCGGTCCGCTGCCAGCCGAACATCGAGTAGAAGATGTAGAACGGGATCATCGGCTCGCCGTGGGTGGCGTAGCTGGAGGCGGCGGCGGTGAACGACGCCATCGAGCCGGCCTCGGTGATGCCCTCCAGCAGGATCTGCCCCTCGGTGGACTCGGTGTAGGCGAGCAGCAGGTCCCGGTCGACGGATTCGTAGCGCTGACCGAGCGGCGAGTAGATCTTCGCCGACGGGAAGAGCGACTCCATGCCGAACGTCCTGGCCTCGTCGGGCACGATCGGCACCCAGCGGCGGCCCGTCTCCGGCTCCCGCATGAGGTCCTTCACCAGCCGCACGAACGCCATCGTGGTCGCCACCGACTGCGCCGAGCCCTTGGCCAGCTTGTCGAAGGGACGCGCGTCGGGAGCCGCCAGCGGGTGGTGGGACACCTTCCGCGACGGCACCGGGCCGCCCAGCGCTGCGCGCCGCTCGGCCACGTAGCGGGCCTCGGGCGAGTCGGGGCCGGGGTGCGCGTACGGGGGCAGGTCGCCGTCGAGCGCGGCGTCGCTGATCGGCAGGCCCAGGCGGTCGCGCAGGTCGCGGAACTCGTCCTGGGAGAGCTTCTTCATCTGGTGGTTGGCGTTGCGCGCCTCGACGCCCGCGCCCAGCGTCCACCCCTTGACCGTCTGGACGAGGATCACCGTCGGGCCGCCCTGGTGGTCGAGCGCGCGGCGGTAGGCGGCGTACACCTTGCGCGGCTCGTGGCCCGCCCGCGAGCCGCCGACGATCCGGCGCAGCTCCTCGTCGGAGTGGGGCACCTCGATGCCGTGGAACAGCTTCTCGCGGATGTAGCCGCCCGACGAGGCGGCGAACGTCTGGAACTGGCCGTCGGGGGTCTCCGACAGCCGCGCCACCAGCTCGTCGTTCTGGAGCAGCGGGTCCCAGTCGCGGCCCCACAGCGCCTTGACCACGTTCCAGCCCGCACCCCTGAAGACGCCCTCCAGCTCCTGCACGATGCGGGTGTTGCCGCGTACGGGGCCGTCGAGCCGCTGCAGGTTGCAGTTGATGACGAACGTGAGGTTGTCGAGGCCCTCGCGCGCGGCCAGCGTCAGCGCCGCCGTGGCCTCGGGCTCGTCCATCTCGCCGTCGCCCAGGAACGCCCACACGTGGGAGGTCGAGGTGTCCTTGATGCCGCGGTTGAGCAGGTAGCGGTTGAACCGGGCCTGATAGACCGCGTTGAGCGGCCCCAGCCCCATCGACACGGTCGGGAACTGCCAGAACCCCGGCATCGCCCTCGGGTGCGGGTAGGACGGCAGGCCGCCGTCCGGCTCCCGCCTGAACAGGTCGAGCCGCTCCTCACTCAGCCGGCCCTCCAGGAAGGCGCGGGCGTAGATCCCCGGCGAGGCGTGACCCTGGAAGTAGACCTGGTCGTGCTCGCCGTTGAAGAAGTGGTTGAAGCCGACCTCGTAGAGCCAGGCGGCCGAGGCGTAGGTGGACAGGTGGCCGCCGAGCCCCAGCTTGCTGCCCCTGGTGATCATCGCGGCGGCGTTCCAGCGGTCGTACGCCGCTACGCGCTCCTCCAGCTCAAGATCACCCGGGTAGTCGGGCTCGTCATCGGTCGGCACCGTGTTGACGTAGCGGCTGCTCGTGGCCAGCCGCCGCAGCAGGAACTCGGCCCGGTCGGGGCCGGCCTCCCGGCGGACGGCTTCGAGCGACTCCAGCCATTCCGCCGTCTCTTGGGGGTCCCAGTCTGTCTCCATACATCCATCCTATGATCGATCATCCCATGTGCGAAGACGGCTAGGATCGTGGCGTGAAACCGGTGGTGAGGGTCCCGCTGCGCGACCGGATCAGATCCTCGATCATCGAGGGCCTGATCGACGGCCGGTGGGCGCCCGGCGATCGCATCGTCGAGCGCCGGCTCGCGGCGGAGCTCGGCGTCAGCCAGGCCCCGGTCCGCGAGGCGCTGCGCGAGCTGGAGACACTGCGCCTGATCGAAACCTCCCCTAACAAGGGCGCGCAGGTGCGCGGCTTCACCGAGGCCGACCTGCGTGAGGTCTACCAGGTGCGAGCCGGCCTCGAGGAGACCGCCGTCCGTCTCGGCCGCCCCTCCCCCGACGCGCTCCGAGACAACCTAGCCCACCTGCGGCAGGCCATCGCCACCGGCTCCCGCACCGACCAGGTCCGCCACGGCGTCGCCTTCCACCGCGAGATCGTCGCGGCGGCCGGCAACGAGGTGCTGCTGTCGGTATGGGAGTCGCTGGGCGTCGAGGTCTGGACCCACCTGTCGATCCGCCTGCTGGGCCTGCGCCCCCACGAGAACGCTTTGGACCACGAGCCCCTGGTGGAGGCCATCGAACGCGACGACCCCGCCCTGCCCGTCCTGATAAGAAACCACGTCCTCGCCTACGCCCCCTGACCCGGGGCATTCAGCACAATTCACTCCGGCCAGAGCCGTCTCAACACCCTCCGAATCGCCCGGCGACCGCCTTTCTCATCGCCATCCTCGACGGCGCCCATGAACGAGAGCGACTCAGGACGAGGCCGATCGGACAGGCGCTCGACCAGCGTCACCACCGGCCGCGAAGCCATGATCATGGGCCCGAGGGAAGGAATACGAAATCCCGCGACCGGCGCACACGAGCCCGCGAAAAAGGACCAGCGAATACCGCCTTCCCCTATTAGGGTTCCATAAGTCGGCGGAAAGCGGCAAAGGGGCGAAATGAGCGCGGACGACCGCATCGAGCAGGCCAGGCTGCTCTACGAACAGGCAGTCTTCGGAGGCGACACCGACGCCATAGGGACGGCCGAGCGGCAGCTCGACGCGGTGGAGGCGGACCTGGCCCTCGCGCGAGGCCGCATCCCGCACGCCCGGTTCCTGGACGACGGCCACGAGGACCCCTCAGGAGCTGAGCCTGTTCGAGCGCGCAGCCGAACTCCACCGAAACCTGGGGGACGCGCGCGGCGAGGCGGAGGCCCTGTTCTGGATCGGATGCTTCCACCAGGTCGTACGGGACGACGACGCCACCGCAGTGCCCGCGCTCGAACAGTCCCACCAGAAGGCCGTGCGAGCCGGCGACGCCCTGACCGCGTCCTACGCCCTCCGGCACCTGTGCATGGCGGACCACAAAGCGGGCCGCCTGGGGCGAGCACGGGAACGACTGGAGGAATCGACCCACCTCCGCCGGAAGATCGGCTTCCTCCCCGGCGTCGCCGCCAACCTCATCGGCCTGGCCCACCTCACCGCCGCGGAAGGCCACCGCGACGAAGCGCTGGCACTCCTCGACGAAGCCACCTCACTCGCCACCCCCACCCCCGCCCCCACCCACGGCATACTCCGCCATGTCGAGGAGGCGAGAGCCCAGCTATGACGACCGTCAGGCCGGTATCAATCGGCCCAGGAGATCAAAAGAGGCCATCCGCGTGATCGCGAATGGCCTCTGGGCTGTGGTGGGCGATACTGGGATCGAACCAGTGACCTCTTCGGTGTGAACGAAGCGCTCTCCCGCTGAGCTAATCGCCCGCCCTGCCGGCCCCTTGCGGTTCCGACGGGGAAAACCATACCGTACTCCGGGACGTACGGCGAAACCAATAGCCCGGGGAGGCCCGCCGTGGGCCGCGTCAGAGGGATTCGGGTGAAACGCGGCGGTTGCCCACCGGCGCGGCGGGCGTGTGGCATACCATCGTCCTGTCCGGGAAGCATCGGCCACGATCTTCGGCCAGGATCTTGAGCGGGAAACGTTCATGGACGGCGCGTCCGGGGCAGGCTCCACAGCACGCAAAACCCTTGTAAATACGACCCGATTGATGCCGTTTAGCCTGGTAGATGCCTAAATGTCCAGCTGTGATGTGCGTTACAGAAGGCCCCTGGGGCGGAATCTTTCCTACAGGTTTCTTCGTTCCGCGTCATAGCTCCGGACGAAGTCCGTCAGAGCAGTGAAAGCCCCGAAGAGGGGACCTACGACGAAAAGGTTTGGCTGACGATGAACAGCACCACCGTCTCCGCCGAGCTTGGCCTTCGGCTTGTGGTCCCCGACCGTACTACCGTCCCCCTGCTCGCCGGGCTGAGCTACACAGCCGACGATCCGTACGCCATCCGCATGGCCTTCCACGTAGGGAACGACGAGCCGGTCGAGTGGATCTTCGCCCGCGAGTTGCTCACCGTGGGCATCGTTCGGCGTGTCGGTGACGGCGACGTGCAGGTGTGGCCCGCGCGCGCCGACGGCGAGCGCACCCTGCACATCAGCCTCACCTCCCCGTTCGGGCAGGCGTTGTTCGAGGTGCCGCTGGCCCCGCTCACGGAGTTCCTGCACCGCACGTACGAGAAGGTCCCGGCCGGTCGCGAGACCGACTACATGGACCTCGACGCCGAGCTGACCAACATGCTCTGGCCGTCCTGACCGAAGAAGGCGGCACGTCGTCCGGCGATCTCCCCCAGGAACGCCGGACGTGATCATGCAGGGGCCCCTTACGCCGGCAGCGACTCCAGCACCCGTCGCATCCGCGCGATCTCGATGCTCTGCCCCGAGTAGACGTCCTTGGCGAGCAGCCGCATGCGCTGGTCGCGCCCGCCGGCCAGCTGCTCGCCGGCCATCTTGACCGCGCCCTCGTGGTGGCGGGTCATGAGCTGCAGGAACAGGCGGTCGAAGACGCCGTCCCTGGCGCTGCGCAGCGCGTTCAGCTGCTCCTGGGTGGCCATCCCGTACGCGGCCCCCTGCGTGTGGTCGTGCCCTGCGGGGACGCGGCGGCCGAGCTCGGCGAGCCAGTTCGTCATGACCTTGATCTCCGGCGTCTGGGCGGCGGAGATCTGGCGGGCCAGCGAGCGGATGCTCCCGGTCGTCGTACGGGCCTCGACCAGCGCGGTCATCTCCAGCGCCTGGCGGTGATGCGGGATCATGCCCTCGGCGAAGCGCACGTCGGCGGCGACGGCGGCCGACGGCGTGCGCCCGACCCGCTCCCCCGGCCGGGCGGTGCGGGCCGGAGCCCCGGGGCTGCCTGGCACGATCACCGGCGCCTCCGTGCCCACGGGTGACGGCCCGGCCGGCGCGGTGGGCTCCTGCGAACATCCCGCAAGAGCAAATGTCGCCATAAGTGTGACGATTACCGTACGCGTCCCCGATTCTGCTGACATAGCTTCCATAGTGAGCTACGAGACAAAGGGGATGCGCGTTGATCTTCGCCATGTCGCGCGGTACCAAGGTGCGCGGCACCACGCTGCGGGCCACGCTGGTGTCGGCGGTGCTGGTCCTGGCCTCCGCCTGCGCCGCGGCGCCCGCCGCCGAACCGGAAGCGGCGCCCTCCGCCGAGCCCGCACCGGCCACGACCGGCTCCCGGAAGGGGAGCGGCGCGCAGACCAGCCCCAATGTCCGGCATGTCGCCAATGTGCCGCGGACCGCCCCGCTGAACGGCGAGGAGGACTTCAACACCGATCTCGCCTTCCAGGGCGACTACGCGTACGTGGGCAACTTCGGCGGTTTCGCCATCTACGACATCGGCGATCCGGAGAAGCCCAGGGTGGTCAGCCAGGTCTCCTGCCCGGCCCAGCAGAACGACGTCACGATCCACGGTGACCTGCTGATCCTGTCGATCGACGAGCCGCGCGCGGGCCCCGAGTGCGACGCCGCCGACGGCCCCCGCGCGTGGGAGGGCCTGCGGATCTTCGACGTCAGCGACAAGCGGAGCCCGCGGTACGTCGGCGCCGTCCAGACCGAGTGCGGCTCGCACACCCACACGATGGTCCCGGCCGGTGAGACGCTCTACGTGTACGTCTCCTCGCCCGGCCCCGAGCCCGACTCCCCCACGTGCCCGTCCCCGCACGAGCTGCTGCAGATCGTGGAAGTCCCCCTGGCGGCCCCGGAGAACGCGAAGGTGGTCGCCAAGCCGAACCTGTTCCCCGACCGCGCGACCAGCGACCTCGACTCCGGCTGCCACGACATCACCGCCTACCCGGAGAAGAAGGTGGCCGCGGCGGCCTGCTTCGGCGACGGCGTGCTGCTCGACATCAGCGACCCGGTCAACCCGCGGGTCCTGCAGGAGCTCACCGACACCGAGAACTTCCAGATCTGGCACTCGGCGACGTTCAACAACGAGGGGACGAAGGTCGTCTTCGGCGACGAGCTGGGCGGCGGCAGCCAGGCCACCTGCGACCGCAACACGCCGCAGACCAAGGGCGCGAACGCCATCTACGACCTGGTGGGCGACCGGCTGGAGAAGCGCGGCTACTTCAAGATCCCGCGCGAGCAGCAGCAGAACGAGAACTGCGTCGCACACAACGGCTCGCTCATCCCGGTGCCGGGCAAGGACGTCATGGTGCAGTCGTGGTACCAGGGCGGCGTGTCCATCTGGGACTTCACCGACTCGGCGGCCCCGAAGGAGATCGGGTTCTTCGACCGCGGGCCGTTCCCGGGCGACGGCATCGCGGGCACGTGGTCGGCGTACTACTACAACGGCTACATCTACTCCAGCGACATCAGGGCCGGCCTGGACGTGCTGAAGATCGACGACCCGCTCACCGACCCGGCGGCGAAGGTGAAGATGGACGACTTCAACGTCCAGACGCAGCAGTCGTACTGACCCCGGCGGTCAGGCGGGCGGTCAGGCGGGCGGTCAGGCGGGCCAGCAGGACGACGAGCGCCTGGCGGCGCGGGCGATGGCGGCGCCGTCCAGCGTGACGGCCGTGGGTTCGATGCGGGCCCACGGCCACTCCAGGATGAGCAGCAGCTCGCCGGGCGGCGGCAGCGGGAACAGCCACAGCGGCATGTGGTACAGCGTGTGGGAGGCGTCGCCGCGCACGCCGCCGGGGAACCACGACAGGTTCGGCGGCGCGCAGTCGCCGTCGTGGTCGGAGTGCACCTCGGCGCCGCCCGGATAGCGCAGCACGAGGTGCAGCGACGTGCTCTCCTCGCCGGAGAACGCCGTGTCGAGCTGCAGCGCGAGGCCGGGCGGCGCGGCGGCGTCGCGGGCCACGACGTCGAGGTTGAGCAGGCAGCCGACGTCGTAGACCTGGATCATCGGCAGCAGCACGGCGAGCGCGGGCGTGCGGGCGAGCACCCGCTCCACGGTGACGATCGCGCCCAGTTTCGCGATCGGCGGCACGCAGGCGCCGCCTTCCCCACTCATAGCGAACCCTCATTCGCTTCGGGCGTCATCTGCAGCGCAAGCGTAACCCCGCGATCGCGCTACCCCCGAGCGGTATGCGAAAACGGTCCGGCCCCGCCGCGCGTCACGACGGGGCGGCCTGGGTCACGGGTTGAGGTCGGCGGCGGAACGCTCGGCGAAGATCCGCATGGCCTTGGTGGTGATGGGGCCGGGGGCGGCGGGCAGCTCGGTGTCGTCGACGAGCTTGATCGGCTGCACGTCGCGGGTGGTGGAGGTGAGGAACGCCTCGTCGGCTTCGTACAGGGCCTGGAGGGGGACGTCCGCCTCTTCGGCGCCGCACCATTCGAGCACCAGCGCGCGGGTGACGCCGGCCAGGCAGCCGGAGGCGAGGGTGGGGGTGAGCAGGCGGCCGTCGCGGACGACGAAGATGTTGGAGCCGGTGCCCTCGCACAGGTCGCCCGCCAGGTTGCCGAAGATCGCCTCGCCGCCGCCGCGCCGCTTGGCGTGCAGCAGGGCCTTGGCGTTGTCGCCGTAGGAGGTGCTCTTGACGCCGGCCAGGGCGCCGCGCTCGTTGCGCGGCCAGGGGACGACGGCGACGTTCGCGGTGGCGGGGAAGGGCTTCTGCTCGTCCACGATGACGACGCTGGTGGTGCCCTGGTCGCCGCGGTCGGAGCCGAGGGGGCCGGGGCCGCTGGTGTAGGTGACGCGGATGCGGCCCAGCTCCCAGGCGGGGGCGGCGTCGAGCAGCTTGTCGATGCCGGCGGCGATGTCCTCGACGTCGGGCTCGGGCAGATCCATGCGCTGGGCGGAGAGGGTGAGCCGATCGAGGTGGCGGGTGAGGGCGAACGACTTGCCGTTCACGATCTTGATGGTCTCGAAGACGCCGTCGCCGACCATGAGCCCGTGGTCGAAGACCGAGACGGTGGCCTCAGCGGGGTCGATCAGCTCCCCGTTGACCCAGACAGGGATGTTCATGCAGTTTCCTCCTGTGATGCCAGCGCGATCAGCCTGGCTGCCTTGAGCTCGGTCTCGAGCCATTCGCGCCCGGGGTCGCTGCCCCAGGTGATGCCCGCTCCCGTGCCGAACCGGATCTCGCCGGCCGAGATCTGGAATGTTCTGATGCCTACGGCCAGCGCCGCCCTGCCTCGGTCGGCGTCGACCCAGCCCACGGCCCCACAGTACGGGCCGCGCGGTGCTGGTTCGAGCTCATTGATGATGCGCAGGGCCGACGACTTGGGCGCGCCCGTGACGGACCCGGGCGGGAACGTCGCCTCGAACAGCTCCGGCCAGCCCACGCCCGCCTGGAGCCTGGCGCGCACGGTGGAGACGAGGTGGACGGAGCCGGGGTATTCCTCGGCCACGCACAGCGCGGGCACCTCGACCGAGCCGACCTCGGCGACCCTGCCCAGGTCGTTGCGGACCAGGTCGACGATCATGACGTTCTCGGCGTAGTCCTTGTCGAGCAGGTCGGCCTCCGTGACGCCGGTGCCCTTGATCGGGCGCGACTCCACGACGTCGCCGTCGCGCGACAGGTAGAGCTCGGGCGAGGCCGTGACGACGCTCAGGCCGGGCAGGCTGATCACGCCGCCGTACTTGGCCGGGTTGCCCGCCGCCAGCCGGGCCGCCAGGGCGAGCGGGTCGGCGTCGGAGGCGAGCGGCGCGGTCAGGACGCGGCAGAGGTTGGCCTGGTAGACCTCGCCCTGCTCGATGTAGGCGCGGATGGCCTGGACGCCCCGCTCGTACGCGGCGCGGTCGAGCGAGCTGCGCCACTGGCCGGGACGCGGGCCGCGCCACGGCCCCGAGGGCGTGGGCAGGGGCGCCGGGCGGACGTGGTCGAACCGGGCGCACGTCACCTTGCCCTCGTAGTCGACGACGACGGCCCACCAGCCCTCGCCGTCGAGCGCGGCGAGGTCGGAGGTCACGTCACGCAGCCCGGTGGCGAGAACGTGTCCTAAGTGGGCGTAATCGCGGTACACATCTCCCATTGTCCCAGCATTTCGACCAGCTCCAGCGCGGCGGGCAGTGGCGTATCGGGCAGGGCCGCGTAGACCTTGCGTGCGGGCTCCGTACCCCTGAGGGGTTTGAGGACCAGCCCGGCCGGTACGGCTCCCGCTGCCAGCTCCGGCACCAGCGTCACCCCGAGCCCCGCCGCGACGAACCCGAACTTGCCCGACCACTCGGCCACCCGCAGCCCGCCGCGCGGGGTGAACCCGGCCGCCGCGCACGCCCGCAGCAGCAGCGTCGGCTGACCGCGCGGGGCGGCCTCGATCCACGTCTCCTCCGCGAGGTCGCGCAGGTCCACGTCGGGCTCGGCGGCCAGGCGGTGCCCGGCGGGCAGCGCGACGAGCAGCCGGTCGGCCAGCAGCGGGACCGTCCGCGTCTCCTCGGCGGGCAGCCCGGCCGGGTAGTCGCTGATCACCGCGACGTCGAGCGCTCCGGCGTGCAGCCGCTCGACCAGCGGCGCGCTGAGCCCCTCGGTCAGGCGCAGCTCGACGCCGGGCCGCCGCGCCGCGAACCGCCTGAGCGCGTGCGGCACGAGCGCGACGTTGGCGGTGGCGAACGAGCCGACCCGCAGCTGCCCGCCCTCGCCCCGGTGGATGGCGGCCAGTTCCTCGCCCGCCCGGCCGAGCCGGTCGAGCACGGCGACGGCGTGCCGGTGCAGGGCCGCGCCAGCGGGGGTCAGGCGGACGCCGCGCGGCAGGCGTTCGAACAGCGGCCCGCCCGCGGCGCGTTCGAGTGCGGCGATGCGCCGCGAGAGCGCCGACTGGGTGTAGCCGAGCAGCTCCGCGGCGGCGGTGATGGACCCGCTCCGCGCCACCTCGTCGAACAGCCGGAGCGTGCCGGTGTCGAAGGCATTCGTGTCGTGCATGGCGGCCATGCAATCAAGTTGTTGGTGGAATACCAAGTGGTCGGCTTCACTCGGAGCCGTGATCACTTTTCTGGGACAGGGACGCATGGGCGTCCCCATGGCCCGGCGGCTCGTGGACGCCGGGCACAAGGTGACGACGTGGCGGCGGGCGGACGGCCCTGTGGCCGCCGCCGTGGAGGGCGCGGAGCTGGTCATCACCATGCTCAGCGACCCGGCCGCGGTCCGCGAGGTGCTGACGGCCGCACGACAGGGGCTGCGGCCGGGGACGACCGTCGTGGAGATGTCCACGATCGGCCCGCAGGCGGTGCGCGAGCTGCGCGCGCTGCTCCCGCCGTCGGTGAACCTGGTGGACGCGCCGGTGCTGGGCAGCGTGGTGCCCGCGGCCGGCGGCACGCTGACCGTGCTGGCGGGCGGTGACGTCTCGGGGTGCCGGGAGGTGCTGTCGGTCTTCGGGCAGGTGCGCGAGCTGGGCCCGCTGGGGGCGGGCGCGGCCATGAAGATCGCCGTCATGAGCGCGCTCGTGCCCGCCCAGGTGCTGCTCGCCGAGACGTTCGCGTACGGGAAGGCGCACGGCGTGGATCACGACGCCCTGGCGGACGTGCTGGGAGGGACCCCTCTCGGCGCGCTGGCCGAGCGGCTGCGCACCCCGGCCGCGCAGACCCGCTACTCGCTCGGCCACGCGGCCAAGGATCTGGCGCTGGGCGCCTGGCAGGACGCCACCCTGGCCACCGCCGCCCGCGCCCGCCTCCAGGAGGCCGAGGCGGCCGGCCTGGGCGGCCACGACCTGACGGCCATCGCCACCCACCTCGCCGGGCCTGTGAGCGGGGCGGCCGTCCATCGGGCGGTGCCGCTCAACCTGCCGACGATCCCCGCCACGAACGGCGCGTACTCGCACGCCAGCCGCGTCGGCGACATGCTCTACATCTCCGGCCAGGCCGCCTTCGACGAGCGCGGGCAGGTGGTCGGAGAGACCATGGAGGAGCAGGCCGAGCACGTCTTCCAGGTCATCGCGCGGATCCTCGAGGACCAGGGCGCGACGTTCGAGGACGTGGCGTTCATCCGCACGTACCTGACGGACATGGACGACCGGCTCGCCTACGGCGCGGTACGCCGCCGCTATCTCACCGGCACTCCCCCGGCCAGCACGACGGTGGAGGTGTCGAGGCTGTTCATGCCGGGGTTGCGCCTGGAGGTGGACCTGATCGTGGCGCTGCCGCACCGGTAGGCGGTCAGTCCAGCGGCCCCGTCACGGACTCGGCGGCGGCGACCACGCCGCCCTCGGCGACCAGCCGGACCGCGGCCTCGATCTCGGGGGCCAGGAACCGGTCGGGGCCGGGGGCGGGCACGGTCTCGCGCAGCGCCCGTACGACGGCGGCCGTCGCGGGGGCGGGCTCCAGCGGGGCGCGCAGGTCGATCGCGCGGGCGGCGGTCAGCACCTCGACGGCCAGCACCCGGGTGAGCCCGTCCACCGACTTGCGCAGCTTGCGCGCCGCCGACCAGCCCATGGAGACGTGGTCCTCCTGCATGGCCGAGCTGGGGATGGAGTCGACGCTGGCGGGCACGGCCAGCCGCTTGAGCTCGGAGACCAGGGCGGCCTGGGTGTACTGGGCGATCATGTGGCCTGAGTCGACGCCGGGGTCGTCGGCGAGGAAGGACGGCAGGCCGTGGTTGCGGGCCACGTCGAGGAACCGGTCGGTACGCCGCTCCGCCATCGAGGCGAGGTCGGCCGCCACGATCGCCAGGAAGTCCAGCACGTACGCCAGCGGCGCCCCGTGGAAGTTGCCGTTGGACTCGACCCGGCCGTCGGCCAGCACGGCCGGGTTGTCCACGGCGCTGGCCAGCTCCCACCCGGCGACCGAGGCGGCGTGCGCGATCGTGTCGCGGGCCGCGCCCGCCACCTGCGGGGCGCAGCGCAGCGAGTACGCGTCCTGCACGCGCGTGCAGGCGGCCGGGTCGCGATGGCTGGCCATGATGCCGGAGCCGCGCAGCACCTTCACCATGTTCGCGGCCGAGCGCGCCTGGCCCGGGTGCGGGCGCAGCTCCTGCAACTCGGGCGCGAACACCCGGTCGGTGCCGAGCAGCGCCTCGACGCTCATCGCGGCGCTCACATCGGCGGTCCTGACCAGCTCGGTGAGGTCGTGGATGGCGAGGATGAGCATGCCCAGCATGCCGTCGGTGCCGTTGATCAGCGCCAGGCCCTCTTTGGCGGCCAGCTCGACCGGGTCGATCCTGGCCTGCTTGAGCGCCTCCGCGGCAGGCTGCACCGCGCCCGACGCGTCCCTGACGACGCCCTCACCCATGAGCGTCAGCGCCACGTGCGCCAGCGGCGCCAGGTCGCCCGAGCAGCCGAGGCTGCCGTACTCGTGCACGATCGGCGTGATGCCCGAGCTGATGAGCGCGGCCAGCGTCTTGGCGGTGGTCGGCCTGATGCCGGTGTGGCCGGTGGCCAGGGTGTGCAGGCGCAGCAGCATGAGGGCGCGCACCACCTCGGTCTCCACCTCGGGGCCGCTGCCGGCCGCGTGCGAGCGGACGAGGGAGCGCTGGAGCTGGGCGCGCAGCGCCGGGTCGATGTGCCGGGTGGCGAGGGCGCCGAACCCGGTGGAGATGCCGTAGTGGGGGACGGGGGTCTCGGCGAGCTCGTCCACTCGCTGCCGGGCGGCGGCGATGGCGGCGACGGCGTCGTCGCTGAGGCGTACGGGGGCGCCGTGGCGGGCCACCCTGATGACGTCGTCGAAGGTCAGCGGTTCTGGGCCGACGGTCACGACCTCGTTGTCGCGCATGGTGCGTCTCTCTCGCTTAGGTAACCGGCGTACCCGATGTTAGCTCCTTACTTCCGAAGAGTTCCGCCAGCCCCTGCCGTCCCGCGTCCGTCAAGGTCACGGCCCTCGGCACGGTGCCCCGGCGCAGCCAGTCGCGCTCGAACAGCACCTCCGTGATCGCCGCGCCGAGGGCGCCGCCGAGGTGGGCTCTTCGCTCGGTCCAGTCCAGGCACTCGGGCGCGAAGCGCCGCCGCGACCTGCGCGTGCCGGCGACGTCCACGCCGAGCCGCGACAGCAGCCGCTCCCCCTGCCCGGTCAGGTCATGGCCGTCGTAGTGGCCGCCGTCCTTGAGCCGGTCGAGCAGGCTCACCCCGGCGCGGCCCGCGAGGTGGTCGTAGCAGGTGCGGGCCTCCTCCAGTTGCCTGGCCTGCCGCGACTGGCGCAGCGAGCGCACCGGCGGGCGGGCGCTGATCCGCGCCAGCACCTCCAGCACCTCGGCGATCTCGTGACCGGCCAGGCGGTAGTAGCGGTGGCGGCCCTGGCGGACGACGGCCACCAGCCCGCCGTCCAGCAGCCTGGCGAGATGGGCGCTCGCGGTGGCGGCGCTCACCCCCGCCATCCTGGCCAGCTCACCGGCGGCCAGCGCGCGCCCGCCGAGCAGCGCGGTCAGGATCGCGGCCCGCGCCGGCTCCGCGATCAGCGCGGCCACGGGCGCGATGTCGGCGTCTGCGGCGATGTGTTCCATACCTGCGACGCTAGTACGCCGACATTTCGTCCCGCGTCGAAGGGTTACCGTTTTCCCAGCGCCTTGCGGATCATGTCGCGGGCCCGGTCCATGACCGCCATGGGCGTGCCCATCAGCACGTTCTTGGTCATCGACTCGGTGCCGGGATGCGGGCGGGTCGGCGCCATCGACTCGGCCGCGCGTACCGCCGCCGCCATCGTCCGCCGCTCCGCCACCGACGTCCGCGCGCGCAGCTTGGCGAACTCGTAGCGCTCCTCGCTGCGGGCGTGCGCCGTCACCGCGGTACGCAGCTCCGCCAGCCCCTCCCAGAACCGCGCGTCGTCCACGCCCGCCTTGTGCAGGTCGAGGAGGAGGCGTTTGGCCTTGTTCTCCTCGGCCAGCCGGTCGGCCACCACACCTTGGCCGTTGTCGAGCTTCCTGCGCGCGTACGGGTGGACGATCTCCTCCTCGGCGGTCTCGTGCACCGACAGCAGGCGCGTCAACCGCTCGAACGCCTCCCCGACCTTGTCCGGCGGCGCCTGCTCCACCTCGTCGAACAGGTCCCTGATCCGCCCGTGCTGGGCCACCAGGAGCTCGATGACATCGTGTTCAGCCACGTGTTCAGCCACGTCGAGCGCCCTACCCCGGCGCCGTCCCGGCACGCGCCGCCTTACCGAACGCGGGCGTTCCGAGCACCGAACGCGGAGGTTGCCCGGCACGGGCGCGGGTACGCGCAGCGACATGTCCTTCGACCCACTCCAGGAGCGGGGTATCCCGCTGGACGAGCAGCTGCGCACCTGGCGGGAGCTGAACGTCACCCCGATCGACCCCGACGCCGCCGACCCGTACACGCGGTGCCGCATCATCACCATGAACGGCATCGAGGTCGAGGCCGTCATGTTCAGCCACCACCTGGCCCGGCACTGCCCCGACCTGGAGATCAAGCAGCAGCTCGCCCGGGTCCGCTACATCGAGGCGCAGCAGCAGAAGGCGGTCAACTGGCTGCTGCCCGGCTCGTCGTCGGTGCTGGAGACGACGATTGCGTACGAGCAGGTCGCGGTGGACCTGACGGCCTGGGTGGCGCGAATGGAGCCGGATCCGTACCTGAAGCAGGCCTACCAGTTCGGGGTGCTGGAGGACTTCGACCATCTCTACCGGTACGCCAACCTGTACGAGATGATCGAGCACCGCAAAGCGGAGAAGATCGTCGACCAGCTCACCGAGGTCATGCCGGGGCGGCCGACGTACCAGCATCATCGCGACCCCATCGACAACGTGCGCCGGCCCTACGAGCGCCACGAGACCGAGCCGCTGTCGCGGCTGCACGCGCTGACGATCATGGCGGCCGAGCAGCAGACCATGAACTTCTACATGAACGTCGGCCCCACCTACATGGAGCCGATCGCGCGGCAGCTCTACCAGGAGATCGGGCTCATCGAGGAGGAGCACGTCACCCACTACGAGTCGCTCGTCGACCCCGGCGAGAGCTGGTGGGAGATGCTGCTCAACCACGAGTACAACGAGTGCTACCTCTACCACTCGTTCATGGAGACCGAGTCCGAGCCCAAGGTGCGCGCGATCTGGGAGCTGCACCTCATGATGGAGCTCGAACATCTGCGGCTGGCCGCCGAGCTCTTCAAGCGCTTCGACGGGCGCGACCCCGACCAGGTGCTGGCGCCCGCGCTGCCGCCGCCCGTGACGTTCGAGCCGAACAAGGGCTACCTGCGCGACCTGCTCACCACGCAGGTGGACGTCACCACCCTGGGCACCGGCTACGTGCGCGAGGCCCACGAGCGGTTCACCCGCATGCAGGAGGCGATCATGGGCGGGGAGCAGCCGCCGTCGGAGCGGGTCATCGAGCACAACCGGGCGATCAACGGGCGGGAGTACCGGCTGGAGACGGAGGGTCCGCATCCGGTGGGCGTGCGCCTCACGCCGTAGGTGCCCGGATTCCAGTTTGGGGAGTGGGCCGAGATTCGCTAGAGTTCTCTACGTCACCCGGCAGCGACCGGGGCGACACGCGGAAGTGGCTCAGTGGTAGAGCATCACCTTGCCAAGGTGAGGGTCGCGGGTTCGAATCCCGTCTTCCGCTCGGAGCTTCCGGCTCGGTGGCGTGGCCGAGAGGCGAGGCAGCGGCCTGCAAAGCCGTCCACACGGGTTCAAATCCCGTCGCCACCTCACACCAAGGACGATTAGCTCAGCGGGAGAGCGCTTCCCTGACACGGAAGAGGTCACTGGTTCAATCCCAGTATCGTCCACCCTGACGAAGCCCCAGCCCCACCGGCTGGGGCTTCGTGCTTCTCGGGGTGCTCGCGGGGCGGCCGGTCGTCGGGGTGCTGGTGTTTCCGGGGCTTGGGATGGGCATCGGCGCGGCGCGTGGGCGGTCGGACGGCGTCGCGGTCGGGGTGGCTGTTGATCGCCGGGCTCATCACCTTCGGGGTGACGCGCGGGGCCGTGCGCAAGGCCGGGGGCAGGGCCGGGGGCAGGGCGAGGTGGGGGTTCAGGCGGCGGGCGTGGGTGCTGCCGTGCCTGGTCGCCGGGTGGTCTCTCGTCGGCGTGTTCGTGCGGGAGTCGCTGCTGGCCGAGCCGTGGAGCACGGCCTGGGTGAGCGAGTACGCCGCTGACCTGACGGCGGCGCTGGTTGCCGCGCCCGCGCAGGTCGCCGTGCCGCCCATGCTGCTGGCCGCGCTGTCGGTGGCGGTGCAGAAGGCGCTGCCCGCGCCGGCCGGCGAAGTCTCCGCGCCTCATCCCGTGCGTACCGACCGGCGGTGGTCGCTGGTGGTGGCGGGCTTCGCGGTGGCGCTGACGTACTTCTGCGTGGCCGTGAGATCCCGGGGCTGGTCGTCACGCTGTCCTGTCCCCGGGCCGTGGGCGGGCCCGACGCCGGACGGGTCGGTGCGGTGCTGGCCGATCCCGTGGCGGCGTACATGGAGGAGACGCTGCGCCCACTCATGCCCGAGGGACAGAACCCCCGGACGGTCACCGCCGACAACGACCGCCTGCTGGTGAACCTCGCGCCCGGTGGCGTGGAGTTCACGTCCGGCCGGGACTGCTTCTGCGTGCCGTGTGCGCCCTTCTCCGTACGGGTGCCCGCGCATCGCCTCCAAGGGCTGCTGGCCATGAGCCTCGCCTAGCGCGACGATCACTCCATGGACGCGCAGGAGATCGCCGACCGATCAGAGATCACGGAGCTGCTGGCCCGCTACACCAGGGCCGTCGACTCAGGGCACTGGGACCTGCTGGACGAGGTGTTCACCCCGGACGCGAGCATCGACTACCGCTCGTCCGGAGGCATCAGCGGCACCCGCGACGAGGTCAAGGCGTGGCTGGCCGAGGTGCTCTCGCAATGGCCCGGCCGGTCGCATCTGGTGGGCGCGGCCACGTTCGCGTTCGGCGGCGGTGAGGCGCGGGTGAGCGCGCCGTTCCTCGACACGCTGGCCCCCACGCGGGAGATGACGGGCGCGCGGACCAAGGGGTTCCTGCACGGCGGCGGCTGGTACCACCACCGCCTCCGCCGCACTCCCGAGGGCTGGCGCAGCGTGGAGCTGATCGAGGAACAGTCCTGGCGCACCGCCACCTGAGCCCCGGAGAGCCCTGGGAGCCCTGGGAGCCCTGGGAGCCCTGGAAAGCGGCGGGTTAGGGGTTTGTGCCGTTTGTGGGGGGTTACTGAGAACAGCGGCTGGGCGGGCAGTGTCCCCCTGCCACCTCGATCGAGGGCGAGGGGCGGCGGGCCGGACGGTTCCGGCCGTGGCGGGGTGGTGCTAGGGGTTGTGGCGCAGGCCGTGGCGGCGGTGGCGCTCGGCGACGAGGCATGGGACACGGCCGTGGCCGGGCTGCCGCTCACGGCGGCCTGGACGGCGGGGTTCGCCCTCGTCATCGGGGCGCTCGCGGGACGACGCCCGCCCGGCTCGGCCACGGTGGCCGGTCTGGTGGCCGTCGGGCTGCTACAGGCCGTGCACCGGAGCAAGGCCGTGCAGGCGTAGCAGGTTCTCCCCCAGGATCTTGCGCTTGGCCTGGTCGGTGAGCTGCGGGTAGCCGTACCCCGCGCACAGGTCCTGCGGGATCTGGAAGTCCCTGAACGCGCGCAGCGCCCACTGCGGGTGGAAGATCGGCGCCTCCGAGCCGTAGATGATCTTGTCCTCGCCGCACCAGAAGAGCAGCTTGCCGAGGATCTCGGCGAACATCCTCGGCGCCCGCACGATGAAGTTGATCGTGGCCGCGAGGTCGGCGTACAGGTTGGGGTAACGGATGAGCTGCCAGCAGGTCTCGTCCAGGAACGGCAGGCCGACGTGGAAGATGACGAAGTTGATGTCGGGGAAGTTGGCGGCGGCGCCGTCCATGTCCCACGTCTGGGTGTGCTCGATCGGCTGCGGCCCCAGCGGGACGCCCTTGTGCACGCCGATCAGGTTGACGCCGAGGTCGCGGGCCTTCTCGAAGATGGGGAAGGCCACCCGGGGGTCGTCCATCCGCCACGGGTACGGCGAGCCGTAGTCGTAGCGGACGTTGTAGAGCTTGAACGCCCGCGCGTTGTACTCCCCCACCTGGCGTTCCATCAGGTCCAGCGCCTTGCGGCCCTCCAACGGGTTGACCGAGCCCCAGAAGACGACCCGATCGGGGTCGCGGGCGGCCAGCTCGGCGCACTCCTGCCAGGGCGACAGGCCGTCGTGGTAGAGGTCGGTGAGCGGCAGCGGCATGGCCACGAGCATGTCGGTGTCGGACTCGTCGAAGACCATGCGGTGGATGTCGTCGATCGTCCACTGCCGCAGGAACTCCTCGGGCGGCAGCTTGGGCTCGCCCTCCGGGGTGAGGGTGGTGTGGAAGGCGTACAAGTGGTTGGAGAACATCCGGCCCGGGTCGCCGAAGGCGTTCTTGGGCTCGAAGTTGAAGACGTGCGCCACGCTGTCGAACACGAAGAAGTCGTCGATCACCGTCGTTCCCTTCTCGCGATGTAGGCGGCTTTGTCGGGCACCTGCGCGGGGTCGGGCAGGAAGCGCAGCAGCCGGTCCGCCCTCGGGGAGAGCCGCTCCGTCGTCCACACCTCGTCCCAGACGATCTCCACCTCGGCCTCGCGGACGCCCGGCTGCTCCTCGATGCGCTCGCGCACCTCCGACAGCACGCGGGCGGCGAACGGGCACCAGCCCGACGTCAGCAGCAGCTCCACCCTGGCCAGGCCGTCGCGCACCTCGACGGATCTGACGAGGCCCATCTCCACGACGGAGATGCCCTTCTCCCGGCAGCACGGGTCGTAGACCCCCGACAGCGCCTCACTGGCCCACTGCGGTATCTCCGGCATGGCCTCATCGTCGGACGGGTGTGCCGCCTGGGGTAGGCGTCCGATTTTCAGATAGCGCACATGCTGTAGGGATGACCGATGAACCGAGCGATCTGATACGCAGCGTCTCCCGTGCCCTTCGCGTCCTGGAGGAGGTCTCGCGCGCCGACCGGCCGCTGTCGGTCAAGGTCATCGCACGGCGGTGCGGGCTCAACCTGTCGACCTCCTACCACCTCGTCCGCACCCTGTGCTACGAGGGCTACCTGTACCGCTGCCCGGACGGCGACTACCTGCCGGGCAGCCAGGTCGCCGAGCGGTTCCACGAGATGATCGACGCCTTCGACCGCCCGCCCCGCGCCTCGGTCGTGCTGCGCCACCTGTCGGCGGTGACGGGGCACACCGCGTACCTCGCGCAGCTGCTCGGCGGCCGGTTGATCGTGCTGGACGTCGCCGAGGGGCCGCGCTCCCCCTGGCTCGAGGACCTGCAGGCGGGCCTGGACACCGCGCCGCACGCCACCGCGCTCGGCAAGGCGCTGCTGCTCTCGCTCCCGCAGCGGACGCGGCGTGACATATTGACCGAGTACGGCCTGCGCCGCTTCACCTCCTCCACCCCCGCCAGCGTGGAGGACGTCGAGGAGGAGCTGGCGGGCTTATCCCCGGGGCAGGTGGTGGAGGAGCACGGGCAGTTCAGGGACGAGGTGGCCTGCGCGGGCGCGGTGGTGCCCGGCACGTCGTGGGCCATCGGCATCTCCGCCCACGGCCTGACCGTCCCCGCCCGCGCCCGCGCCCGCCTGGAGGAGGCCGTCGGCGACCTGACGTGAGAGGAACGGCATGAAGGTGATCCTGTTCGGGGCGACCGGCATGATCGGGCGCGGCGTGCTCAGGGAGTGCCTGGCCGATGAGCGGGTGACGGCCGTGCTGGCGGTCGGCCGCGCCCCCACCGGGGTCACGCACCCGAAGCTGCGTGAGGTGAGGCATGCGGCGCTCGACGACCTGAGTCCGATCGAGGACGAGTTGCGCGGCCACGACGCCTGCTTCTTCTGCCTCGGGGTGTCGTCGGCGGGCATGCGGGAGCCCGGCTACCGCCGGGTCACCTACGACTTCGCGCTGGCGGCCGGGCGGACGCTGGCCAGGCTCAGCCCGGGATCGACCTTCGTCTACGTCTCGGGCATGGGCACCGACGCCGGCGGGCGGGCCATGTGGGCCCGGGTGAAGGGCGAGACCGAGAACGCGCTGCTGGCGCTGCCGCTGGAGGCGTACATGTTCCGGCCGGGCTACATCCAGCCGGTGCACGGGGTGACCTCGCGCACCGCGCTCTACCGGTGGGCGTACATGGTGACCAGGCCGCTCTACCCGATCCTGCGGCGGCTGTTCGCCGCGCAGGTGACCACGACGGAGCGGATCGGCCAGGCGATGATCGCGGTGGCCGAGCGCGGGGCGCCGAAGCGGATACTCGGACCCGCGGACATCAACGCCCTCTGAACGGATGATGGAATAACCCGGCGTGCTCTGGCGCTACCGTAGTCGTCAAATATTCAACAGTCATGGATGGTGACTAAAGTGCAGTTCGGCATCTTCAGCGTGGGTGACGTCACCACCGACCCCACCACCGGCAGGACCCCCTCGGAGCACGAGCGGATCAAGGCGATGGTGGCGATCGCGCTCAAGGCGGAGGAGGTGGGTCTCGACGTCTTCGCGACCGGCGAGCACCACAACCCGCCCTTCGTGCCGTCCTCGCCCACCACCATGCTGGGCTACATCGCGGCCAGGACCGAGCGCCTGCAGCTGTCCACGGCCACGACGCTGATCACGACCAACGACCCCGTGAAGATCGCCGAAGACTTCGCCATGCTGCAGCACCTCTCCGGCGGCCGGGTGGACCTGATGCTGGGGCGCGGCAACACGGGGCCCGTCTACCCGTGGTTCGGGCAGGACATCAGGCAGGGCATCCCGCTGGCCATCGAGAACTACGCGCTGCTGCACCGGCTGTGGCGCGAGGACGTCGTCGACTGGGAGGGCCGCTTCCGTACGCCGCTGCAGGGCTTCACCAGCACCCCGCGCCCGCTCGACGGCGTGCCGCCGTTCGTGTGGCACGGCTCGATCCGCAGCCCCGAGATCGCCGAGCAGGCCGCCTACTACGGCGACGGCTTCTTCGCCAACAACATCTTCTGGCCGAAGGAGCACTTCATGCGCCTGATCAGCCTCTACCGCCAGCGCTACGCCCACTACGGCCACGGCACGCCCGAGCAGGCCGTCGTGGGGCTCGGCGGGCAGGTGTTCATGCGCAAGAACTCCCAGGACGCGGTACGCGAGTTCCGCCCCTACTTCGACAACGCCCCCGTCTACGGCCACGGCCCCTCGCTGGAGGAGTTCATGGCCGAGACGCCGCTCACCGTGGGCAGCCCGCAGCAGGTCATCGACAGCACGCTCGAGTTCAGGGAGTTCTTCGGCGACTACCAGCGCCAGCTCTTCCTCATGGACCACGCGGGCCTGCCGCTGAAGACCGTGCTGGAGCAGCTCGACATCCTCGGTGAGGAGGTCGTGCCGGTGCTGCGCAAGGAGTTCGCCAAGGACCGCCCCGCCGAGGTGCCCGGCGCGCCCACGCACGCGTCGCTGCTGGCGGCGCGGGACGCGTCGGCTCCCGTCGGCGCCTGACCCGCCTTCCTTCGCTGTGAAAGGAGACCTCTCCTCATGAAGCTCGTCGTCGTCACGGCGGGATTGACCCAGCCCTCCTCCACCCGCCTGCTCGGCGACCGCCTGGGCGAGGCGGTCGCGCGGCGGGCGGAAGCCGCCGAGGTCGAGACCGTGGAGCTGCGCGACCTCGCCGTGGACATCGCCAACGCCTTCGTCACCGGCTTCCCCAACGGCCGGCTGCGCGCGGCCATCGAGACCGTGACGGCGGCGGACGCGCTCATCGCGGTCACGCCGATCTTCAGCGGGTCCTACAGCGGGCTGTTCAAGTCGTTCTTCGACGTGATCGACAACACCGCGCTGACCGGCAAGCCGGTGCTGATCGCGGCCACCGGCGGCACCGCCCGGCACTCGCTGGCGCTGGAGCACGCGCTGCGGCCGCTGTTCGCGTACCTGCGGGCCGTGGTCGTGCCGACCGCCGTGTACGCGGCCTCCGAGGACTGGGGCGGCGGCAGGGACGCCTTCACCGACGGGCTGGGCGAGCGCATCGAGCGCGCCGCCGAGGAGCTGGCCGCGCTGCTGCCGCACCGCGTGTCCCGGCGGGCCGAGCCCGAGGCGGTCGTGCCGTTCGAGCAGCAGCTCGCGGCGCTGCGCCCGGGCGAACCCGACTAGCGGGTGAACGCCCCGGGGCGGTGCCCCGGGGCGGATGATCAGCGCTTGACCGAGACGACGTCGTACTTCGTGTCGGGGGTCGGGGTCGTGCTGAAGCGGGCGTTGGGGAGGTAGAGGCGGGGGCCGCGGGCGGCGACCGTCGTGGGCACGTCGAACTTGCGGTGGGTGATGCGCTTGACGAGCGTGCCCGATTCGCCGTCACGGGACAGCCTGATCACCGCGATCCGGTTGTCCCTGTTCTGGACGGCGTACAGGGTGCGGCCCTCCAGCAGCAGGCCGTCGCCGTTGGTCAGGTTCGTGCCGCGCAGCCTGACCTCGTCGGTGAACCCGGAGCGCGGGTTGACCTCGAAGAGCTTGCCGGTGTTCGACTGGACGACGAGCAGCGAGCGGCCGTCGGGGCTGGCGACGATGCCGTTGGCGTTGATGCCCTCGCCGTACTTGATGTCTCCTCTGAGCCGGATCTTGACGGCCTTGGCGGGCAGCCTGCCGCGGCGGCCGAGGTCCAGCTTGTACAGGACGGGGTTGCTGGAGTCGGTGAAGTAGGCGGCCCGGCCGACGATGATCACGTCGTTGACGAACGACGTGCCGGTGGCGAGCCGGTACGACTTGAGCACCCTTCCGGTGCGCAGGTCGATCACCCGGGCGTCGCCCGCGTTGCCGCCCGCCACGAACAGCCGCCCGCGGCCGTCGGTCTCCAGGCCGAGCGACGGCGTGCCGGGACCCTTGCTGATCACCCTCCCCCTGCCGGTACGCAGGTCGGCGCGGTAGATGTCGCCGGTGGCGCGCGAGCCGAAGTAGGCGTGGCCGCCGGCGATCGCGATGCCCTCCGGCTGGAAGCCATTGGGCAGGGGGAACGTGTCGGTTCTCGTCGTCGCCTGCGCGGGGCCGTGGAGCGTGGCGCCGAGCAGGACCGCGGCGAGTGCGCTGAGTGCGGTCTTCTGGATCGCGGATCTCATGCGCCCACGATGCCCGCGGGATCTTCTGCGGCAAAGACCCGTTCGCGGCTTCTCAGATACTTCTCAGATTGTCCGCCCCATGGGTGATGCTTCATGGGTCCTGCGGCGGGCGGGCCCGGCGAGTAGGTTGGGACAGAGCCAAGCAAACGGGGTAGATCATGACAAATAGTGCCCGTCACGCTCTGGGAGTGCTCGCCGGGCTGCTCCTGCCCGCCCTGCTCGCCGCCGGCCTCTGGTACGGCGTGGGCGAGCTGTCCGTCACCGCCCAGCGGGAGCTGCGCGTCTCCTGGGTCGCCCTCGGGGTGCTGGCCGTCTCGGGGATCCTCCTCGCCTTCCTGGCCGGCTCGCGGCTGTCGCCCGTCGCCTCGCTGCTCGGCGGGCTGGCGTACACGGGGCTGGGTGTGCTGCCGTTCGCCGAGATCAGCACGGGGACGCGGCTGCTGCCCGACGCGTTGCTGCCGTCCACGCTGCAGAGCGGGTTCATGACCTTGACGTACTCGGGGCTGCAGTTCCTGCTCGGCGTGGCGCTGCTGGTCGTGTCGGCGTTCCCGTCGCGGTGGCGGGGGCGGGCGCGGGCCGTGGACCCGTACGAGGGGCAGTGGCAGCCGGGGCCCTCTCCGTACCTGCCGCCGCCCGCCGGGCGGCCCGAGGACGCCACGCGACCGATGTACCGCGAGTGAACCTGCCCGGGCCTGACAGAATGCCGCCATGCGCGACACGACGATCGACGACTTCCTGAGCCGGCTGGCCGACCGGGTGCCCGCACCCGGCGGCGGCGCCACGGCGGCCCTGCACGCGGCCCAGGGCGCCGCGCTGCTCGGCATGGTGGCCCGCTACACCACGGGCGAGAAGTACGCCGCCCACGCCGAGACCGTCGGCGCCGTGATCGCCGAGACCGACACGTTGCGGGCGCGGGCGCTGCGGCTGGCCGAGGAGGACGCGGCCGCCTTTACCGCCGTCACCGACGCGTACCGGCTGCCCAAGGGCGAGGAGCGCACCGCCACCATCGCCAGGGCCCTGGCCGGGGCTGCCGAGCCGCCCGCCCGCGTCATCGAGGCCGCCGCGCGCGTGGTCGAGCTGTGCGAGCTGCTGCTGCCGATCTGCAACCGCAACGTCCTCAGCGACGTGGCCGCCGCGGCGGACGCGGCCCGCGCCGCCCTCAGCACGGGCCGCGTCAACGTCGAGATCAACCTCGGCGGCATCAAGGACGAGCGGGTACGCGAGGAGCTGAACATCCGCATGTCCGGTGTCGACGCCGCCGTCGCCAG
The DNA here is from genome assembly GCF_040677005.1 of Nonomuraea sp. NPDC049421. Taxonomy (NCBI): domain Bacteria; kingdom Bacillati; phylum Actinomycetota; class Actinomycetes; order Streptosporangiales; family Streptosporangiaceae; genus Nonomuraea; species Nonomuraea sp. NPDC049421. Next base: position 95,907 of record NZ_JBFAQA010000021.1, on the reverse strand, counting down.
GGCAGACTGGGTGACCGCCGAGGTGCGCGAACAGATCAAGCCGTGAGATCGGACGCCGGCATCGGCCTGGGAGCAGAAAGCGAGCTGAGCGGTGATCGCGACGGCGCGTGAGGACAGGTGGCGGGTCCGGTGGGGGCACCCGTCCGACAGCAGGGGGCAGGACGACCGTTGAAGACGCTGACCGGCAAGGACCTGGCGGCCGCGATCAGGGCGCAGACGCAGGCGGAGGCCACGGCGGGGGTGCAGCCGCGGCTGGCCGTCGTGGTGGCCACCGCCGACGAGGCGAGCCTGTGGTACGTCCGCTCGATCGCCAAGGCGGCGGCCGGCGTCGGCATCGCCTGTGACGTCGTCGACCTCGGCCCCGAGGCCGCCCCCGACCAGATCGCCGAGACGCTGGCCAGGCTCTCCGCCGCGCCCGACGTCCACGGCGTCATGCTCCAGACCCCGCTGCCCCCGGGCGCGTCGGCGCAGCGGCTGGCCGCCGCCATCGACCCGCGCAAAGACGTCGACGGCGCCAACCCGCTCTCGCTCGGCCGGCTGGCCGCCGGGCTGCCCGCGTTCCCGCCCGCCACGGCGGCCGCCGTGATGGCGCTGCTCGACCACTACGAGGTGCCGCTGGAGGGGCGGCGGGCCGTGGTGGTCGGCCGCTCGACCGTGGTCGGCAAGCCGCTCGCCCACCTGCTGCTCGACCGGCACGCCACGGTCACCGTCGCCCACTCGCGCACCCGCGACCTCGCCTCGGTCACCGCGCGGGCCGAGGTGCTGGTCGCCGCCGCCGGACGCGCCGGCCTGATCGGCCGCGACCACGTGGCCCCCGGCGCCGTGGTCATCGACGTCGGCACCAACCCCACCGACGACGGCGGCCTCACGGGCGACGTCGACGCCACCGCCGTCGCGGACGTGGCCGCCGCCCTCACCCCGGTGCCCGGCGGCGTCGGCCCGGTCACCACCGCCCTCCTCCTCCGCCACACCGCCAGGGCCGCCAACCTCCCGTGACCTCCCCCGAACCACGCTCAGCCCCGCCCACCTGGCGAAGGACCGCGCCCGTGCCCACCCGGCGGAGCCCTGCGCCCGTCTCCGCGCCCGTTCTCGCGCGCTCGGCGGGGGACCGTGCCTGCGACCGGTGCCCCGCTTGTGCGGTGAGGGGTCCTTCGTTGAGCTGCTCCCTTGCTCAGATCGTCCACCAGCCTTGATCGTTCATCTTTCCTATCTCGTGGAGGCCGGCGTTGCCTGACGTGCTCATCATCCAGAACAGCAGGAGCGGCGGTCCCGGCCGGCTGGGCGACTGGCTGGCCGAGTCCGGGTTGCGGCCTGACGTCGTGCTCGCCCACGAGGGGGCCGCGTTGCCCGAGCGGTTGCGGCATGATGCCCTGATCATGCTCGGCGGCGGCTATCTCCCGAGCGAGGACCACCGCGCGCCCTGGTTGCGGGACGCCCGCCGGCTCATGGGGCAGGCGCTGGCCGATGAGGTGCCGGTGTTCGGCATCTGCCTGGGCGGGCAGATGCTGGCCGAGGTGGCGGGCGGCGAGGTGACCGGCGACACCGGCCTGCCCGAGAACGGCAGCCTCCCCGTCACCATCAGGGCAGAGGCCGCCGCCGACCCGCTGTTCCACGGCCTGCCGCCCGTCGTGCCCGCCATCGAGCACCACAAGGACGCCGTCACCCGGCTTCCCGACGGCGCCGTCCACCTCGCCGAGACCGAGCGCTGCCCGTACCAGGCGTTCCGGGTGGGTGAGCGGGCGTGGGGGGTGCAGTTCCATCCGGAGGTGATGCCGGCGCGCATACGTCAGTGGGAGGTCGACGGGTTCGACCCCGACGAGGTCTATGCGCGGGCCGTGGCCGACGAGCCGGTGTCCACGCCGGTCTGGCGGCAGGTGGCCGGCCGTTTCGCCGCCCTGGCCACCGCACCCGGGCCGGGCGAGCGGCGCCGCCCGGTCAGCGGAGCGCGTCCGTGATGGCGCTCACGGCGGCCTGCCAGATCGGGGCCGTGGGTGCGATGACGTCGAAGTGCCCGCCGGGCGACTCCAGGTACGTCACGTCGTCCCCCGCCGCCCTGGCCGCCACGGCGTAGCGGCGGGAGAAGTCGACCAGGTCCAGATCGTCCTCGGCCCCCTGGACGATGAGCTGCGGCACGCCCAGCGGCACGCGCCGCAGGGGCGACGACTCCGCGTACCGGCCGGCCCGCGCAGGCCCCGGCGGCCGGCCGAGCGACGGGTGGCCCAGGGCGGCGGCGACCGCGCCGGCGCTGAGCCAGCGGCGGTCGCCTGCTTCGAGGTCGAGTACGCCCGCCAGCGACACGGCCAGCGACACGCGGGCCCCGTCCGCCGCCGCCCGCAAGGCGAGTTGCCCTCCTGCCGAATGGCCGGCGACGGCCACCCTGCTCAGGTCCAGCCCCGCCGCACCGGTGGCGCCCGTGTCGTGGAGGGTGGACAGGGCGGTGGCGATGTCGCTCGTCGTGGCGTCCCAGCCGTGCAGGTCGGGGCGGCGGTACTCGATGTTCCACACGGCGAAGCCGCGTCCGAGGAGGTCGGCGCAGAGGGGCTCCATCAGGTCGGCGGCCCAGATCGAACGCCAGTAGCCGCCGTGGATCAGCGCCACCACAGGAAGGCCGGTCCCGGTGGTGGTCCACGGCTCCCGCGCCCCGCCACGTCCGTCCTCATGGCGGCGCGTTTCCGGCACGTACAGATCGGCCCACTGGTCGGGCTCGGTGCCGTAGGTGACGCGTCTGATGCCGGGGTATCGCATGCGGTGCACAGCGTGCCGGATGCCCCACGCCAGCCCCTGGACGCCGCGCCCGTGAACACGCCGCACGCCCTCCCCGGAGTCCGTGCGTTCGAGGTCCACCCAGACGGCCACCGGTGGGGTCGTCACCTGGCCGGTGGGTCGATCGAGGACCACGGCGGCCTCGCACGTCCCGAGCAGGACCTGCAGGTGGGTGGGGTCTTCGGCGAACGCGACGGCCCCCGTCACACCCTGGGCCGCGAACTCGCGATCGGCGATCTCCCTGAGCAGCCGGGTGTCCGCCACCACCCCGGGACCGACCACGACCAGGACCTCGCTCATGATCCCCGACCTTACAGAACGGGATAGCTTGGGCGGGTGCATGTGGAGCAGCTTCACCCCTGGCCGTCGAGCGTTCACGAGGCCGAGGCCCTTCAGGATCGGCTCAGGTCCAGGGTCGAGCTGGACGGGCCGTCCACGTTCGAGCTGATCGCGGGGCTCGACGTGCACTATCGAGGCGACGCGGTGACGGCGGCCGTGGTCGTGCTGGACGCGGGCACGCTGGAGCCGGTGGAGCAGGTCGTGGCGCACGGGGAGACGGCGTTCCCGTACGTGCCGGGGCTGTTCGCCTTCCGCGAGCTGCCCGCGCTCGTGACGGCGCTCGAACGGCTCAGGACCACGCCCGACCTGCTCGTCTGCGACGGGTACGGCCTCGCGCACCCGCGCGGTTTCGGCCTGGCGTGTCACCTGGGCGTGCTGACCGGGCTGCCGTCACTCGGAGTGGGCAAGACGCCGTTCGTCGGCACGCACGAGCCGCCCGGAGACGAGCGCGGCTCGTGGACGCCCATCGTCCACGAGGGCGCGACGGTGGGCCGCGCCCTGCGCACCCAGCGGGGCGTCAAGCCGGTGTACGTCTCCCAGGGCCACCGCATCTCGCTGGACGTCGCCACCGAGCAGGTCCTGCGCCTGGCGGCCCGCTACCGCCTGCCGGAGCCGATCCGCCACGCCGACCACCTCGCCAGACACCCGTAACGGTCGCCTGGCCCGGCCCCCGCGCGGGCCGGGCGGCCGATCCCCCGGCCCGCGGGTCAGCGGCGCCAGGCCCAGACGAGCAGCCAGACGCTGAGCCCGAAGAGCCCCATCCCGAGCGGTACGTGCGCCGCCACCGCCCCCGACCCGCCCAGCATCGACTGGACGAACCCGAGCAGCAGCACCGCCGCGCCCACCACCGCCGGCCACCCGGCGCCCCGCCCCGGCCGCCACAGCAGCACGGCGACGACGAGCTGCACCAGCCCGAGCAGGTGCACCGCGCTCGCCCCCATGCCGTGCGGGCCCGCCGCTCCCCCGCTCATGAGCTGCCCGGCCGTCACCGCCTGGAGCAGCACGGCCAGCGTGTTGAGCACGGTGACGACCTTGAACGTGGTGGCGTATCCGGTCTTGCCGGCGACCTCGGTGACCACTCGACTTCTCCCTCTGACCGCTCTGGACGAAGGTCTTCAGCATGTCGGCGGGAGATCGGGCGGGCATCCGCCGTACGTCGCGGTCCTGTCTACGCCCGCTGATGTATCAGCCGCTGTCATGTGCGGCGGTGCTCACCTGACGAGGCCAGCGGCGGCAGGATCGCCTGGGCGTCCGCGCCGCCGAACCACAGGCCGATCACGAACGCGGCCGTCGCCTCCAGCAGCATCGACCGGTCGAGGCCGCCGCCGTCCACGGGGGTGCAGCCGAGGGCGGTGACCAGCGTACGGGCGGCGTCCAGCGCCTCCTGGTCGTCGCCGCACAGGGGCACCGCCAGCGGACGGCCGTCGAACACCGGCGGGGTCATCCGCCACACGTCCACGTTGCACAGGTTGAACGCCTTCACCACGTGGCCGCCGGTGACGTCGGCGATCAGGCGGGCGATGGGGCGGGTGGGGTCGTAGGCGAAGATGTCGGCGGTGTTGACGACGTCGATGAGCGGCTTGCCGCGCAGGGACGTACCGGTGGCTCTGAGCGTGTCGAGCAGCCCCGCCTCCCGAACCGCCACCACGACGACCTCACCGAACGCGGCCGCCGCCGCGAACGACCCACCCCGCACCTCCCCCGGCGCGGCGGTGAGGGCGGCGGTCATGGTCTTCGCGCGTGTGGCGCCGCTCGACTCGTCCCGGCCACTGACCATCACCTCGTGTCCGGCACGTGCCCATTGCGTGCCCAGGGCGTCCGCCATGCCGCCCGCGCCCAGGATCCCGATCCTCATATGTCCCGCCTTCCAGTCATAAGTCCCCCGATGTGGGGCTTTACCGTGATAGGAGGACACTAGAAAGCTCGTCACACACCATTCGGTGCCTAACGGAGGCCGCTGTTGTTCCTCGCCGACTGCCAGGCCAGGCTGGCCTTCGACCTGCTGGGCAACACGTGGAACGCGGTCGTGCTGTGGGCGCTGCGGCACGGCCCGCGCCGGCCGGGAGAGCTGCGGGACACGATCGGCGGCATCAGCACCAAGGTGCTGACCGAGACGCTGCGCCGCCTCGAGTACAACGGCCTGGTGACCCGTCACGCGTACGCCGAGGCACCGCCCAGGGTCGAGTACGAGCTCACCGCGCTCGGCCGCTCCCTGCTGCCCCCGATCGCGGCGTTCGGCGAATGGGCCTTCGACCACGCCGACGAGGTGCTGGACGCGCAGGACAGGATGGACGGCACCCGTTTTCCCTGAGTTCACTTAGACGCAGTGTTACTGAATAACTACTCTGGGTAGCTAGTTGGAGGTTGTTCCTCACCAACTCCCAGGAGGTTCCATGTACGTCGCTTTGCGCAGGGCAGCCGTCGCCGCCGTCGCCGCCGGTGGTCTCACGCTGCTGGCCGCACCCGCGTCGCACGCCGTCGTCGATCCCGCCCTCGTGCTCGGCTGCGTCTCCACCGCCACCGACCTCACCACGCTGATCGACCCCTCGGCTCCCGGACTGCCGGCCGAGCTGCCCCTGACGGGCTGCCTCGCGCCCTGACGCGACACAGGTAAGGGACCACCTCTCGACACGGTACGGACGGCGCCCCCATGCCGCCCGGTCCCAGCCATCGAAGCGCAGCAGCAAGGAGTTCCGTTGAAGGCACGAGTCCTGCTCGCCGTCGCCGCTCTGGCGATGGCGTCCGGCACGCCCCCTATCGTCCTCGACACTCTCGGCTCGTTGGATCCCCCACTCATTGAGATGCAGACCTTCGTCCAGCACATCAACATCCTGACGTCGTAGTGCGTCTCGCGCAGGTGCCCGTGACCGACACGCCGGCCGGGCCGGCGTCCCCGCTCCGGCGTGTCGGTTACGTCATGTTCCTCAGCCGATGGATCCAGGTGCCGCTCTACCTCGGGCTGATCGTGGCCCAGGTCGTGTACGTGTGGCGCTTCATGGCGGAGCTGGTCCATCTGGTCCACCTGGGCTTCGGCGGCACGCCGGCGGAGACCACCGTGATGCTGATCGTCCTCGGGCTCGTGGACGTCGTGATGATCTCGAACCTGCTCATCATGGTCATCATCGGCGGCTACGAGACGTTCGTCTCCCGATTGCGCATCGAAGGACATCCCGACCAGCCGCAATGGCTCTCGCACGTGAACGCCAACGTGCTGAAGGTCAAGCTGGCGATGGCGATCATCGGCATCTCCTCCATCCACCTCCTCCAGATATTCATCAACGCGGCACGTCCCGAAATCACCGACAGGGAGCTCATATGGAAGACGCTGATCCACCTGACCTTCGTGGTCTCGGCCCTGGCGCTCGCCATGATCGACCGCATCATGGCGGGCGGGCGTCCCAGCCACGGCACCGGCAGCAGCGAAGACTCCGGCCAGATGCCGCAGGAGCGGATGGCTGCCTAGAGCGGCCGGACGGGGCGCGGCTCCCTGCCGCGGCCGCAGGGGCGAACGCGGCAGGAGCGAACGCGGTAGGGCCGACGGCGGCAGAAGCGACGGCGGCAAGAGCGAGGGCGGTCACCCCGGGTGGGCGGCGGGTCGCTCGGCTGGGGGGTGCGGCCGGGATCGCGGTCGTGGCGATGGCGCTGCTCGGCGGCCCCGCCGACGCCGTGCAGCCGCCCCCGGCGCAGCCGGCCGCGAACGCCGCCGAACCCGCGCAGCCCGCAGAACCGCAGCCCCCCGAACCCGCGCAGCCCGCCGAACCCGCACAGCCGGCCGAGGCCGCGCAGCCCGCCGAACCGGCGGAGCCCCCTGAGGCGGCCGAGGCGCCGCCCAAGAGCGGCGGGTCCCTGATCGGCGACGTCATCATCTTCAATGACGAGATCGTCGAGCCGGTGTCGCTGCCCGTGACGACCTGTGGCGGGCTGGTGCCGCTGCTCAGCAAGGCACCCGGGTCCTGCCCGGGCGCTTCGCGGGTGTCGGACGACGACGCCTGAAGAGGGACGCGTGGGGACGTACGTGCCCGCCCTCCGCACGGGCGGGCACGCCTCACCCCGTCACCGTCACGAACTCTCGTGACCGAGACCACCGTCACGAACTTCCGTGACCGAGACTCAGGGGCTCAGGGGAAGAGCGCCTCCAGGGCGGCGGCGACGCCGTCCTCGTCGTTCGACAGCGTGCGGTGCCGGGCCGCCGCCAGCACGAGCGGGTGCGCGTTGGCCATCGCGTAGCCCGCGCCCGCGTACATGAGGACGGCCAGGTCGTTGGGCATGTCGCCGAACGCCACCACCTCCCCGGCGTCGATCCCCCGCTCCTGGCAGATCCGGTCCAGCGTGGCCGCCTTCGTCACCCCGGCCGCGCTGATCTCCAGCAGCCCCTCCACTCCCGAGTACGTGACCTCCGCCAGGTCACCGATGGCGTCGGCCACAGCGGCGTACATGTCGTCCGCCGTGTGCGCGGCCGACATGGCGAGCAGCTTGACGATGGGCTGGCCGGCGTCGAACACCGAGACGACCTCCCGGTAGAAGGCCATGTCCGCCTCGATCCGCCGGGTGTAGGCGGACTCGGCCAGCACGTTCCTGCCCGTCTCGACGGCCAGGCCGACGCCGGGCAGCACCTGGGCCAGGGTCTCGGCGACCTCGCGGGCCGCCGACGGGGTGAGCGGGCTGCTGTGGGTGATCTCGTCGGTGGCGACGTCGTACACGATGGCGCCGTTGCTGCAGATGGCGGTCCCGTCCACGCCGGTCCGCGCGGCGATCTCCCTGACGCCGCGCGGGGCCCGCGCGGTGACGAAGACGATCTCGGCGCCGGCGGCACGGGCCGCGCGCAACGCCTGCCTGGTACGCGGACTGACGGTGCCGTCCGACGTGAGGAGGGTGCCGTCGAGGTCGGTGGCCACGATGCGCGGGAACGGTGCGGGAGTCACGAACGTGATTATCCCGACTTCTATCCCTAGATCACCTGCTCGGCATTGTTATGGTACGCACGTGTCCTCGAACACGCCCCCGCCCGACGGCTCATCCTGGGCGAGCCCCTCCGGGGACCCCCCGGCCCCGAACGCGCCGCCAGGAAACCTGCCGCATGCGAACACGCCGCCCGGGCACACGCCGTCCGGAAACCTGCCATATGCGGACGCCCCGTCCGGACACCCGCCGTCCGGACACACGCCCTTCGTGGACGCGCCGTCCGGGCACATGCCGTCCGGGGATACCCCGTCCGGGCACACGCCGTTCGCGGACGCGGCCGCATTCCCGCCGCCGCCCCGGCCCTCCTGGCTCGCGGCGGACCGGCCGGCCGATCGGCTGGCATCGGTGTTCCGGTTCGCCGTCGAGCTGGTGGCCTGGGTGGCCGTCCCGTGGGCGCTGGCCGGGTATTCGCTCCCGCTGGCCGTGCTCTCCATGGTGCTGCTGATCGGGTTGCCGACGTTCTTCTCCACCCCTGGCGACAAGCGGCACGTGGTCGTGGCGGTGCCGGGGTTCGTGACGATCGGGCTGGTCCTTCTGCAGGTGGTTGCTGCCGTGGCGGCGGCGTGGACGGTGTGGCACGCCGTGGCGGCCGCGGTGGTCACGGTGCTGGCGGTGGTGACGGTGGTGCTGGAGTTGCCGCGCTGGCGGTGGCTGCTGTCCCGCGCACCCAGACCCCGCTGACCCAGGCCCGCCCCACTGACCCAGGGCCCGCTGACCCAGGGCCGCCCCGCTAACCCAGGCTCCGCTGGCCTGGGCCCCGCAGCCGGCGGCCGGCCGGAGCCTCGGCCTCCCGCCGGATTCAGATGCGCATCTCCGATGGAAGGAGGCCGGCGGCGTCGGAGAGTTCCAGGCCGAGGAGGCGGCCGGAGTCGCCGTAGTCGAGGACCACTCCCTCGGCGGCGACCTGACGAACCACCTCACCTGGCACTATTTCGTTCTTCATCGCGATATAGGCGATGTTCCGTTCGTCGTCCATGGTGACGTACACCGTCTGGGCCCGCTGACCGCCCGGCACGCCCTCCCACGACAGCAGCCCCTCCTTGGCCTCGTGCGAGCCCGCCAGCGCCGCCCGAACCATGACCATCGCCCGCTCGACCGCCTCCAGCGAGTCGAGCCCCGTCACCTTCCGCTCGTGCTCCCATCCCTCCAGCCCGTCGATCCGGTACGGGCACGACCACTCGCCGGTGGGCTCCTCGTACGGCAGGCCGATGGTGACGACGACGTCACGCGGCGGATCGGTACGCAACGCCAGCACCCGTTGGGCGATCTCGTACATGTCTGCTGATCTACCCATTGGGCCGCGCGCGGAAGACTCGGTTAGGCAACGCCGGGCCCCGTGCCTTATCGTCGCCGGAGAACCATTCGTGCCACGCCGCCCAGGGGCCGCCACCGTCGCGGCCGTGAGGAAGCCTCCTTGACATCCTCCCCCTCGTGAACGAGGGGGGTTCCCACGGTCGCCCGTGAGGGTTCCTGCTTCACAGCCGGTCGCCTGTCCGAGAGGACTCTCGTTGGGGTCTTACACCCGCTCCACAGGCGTTTCAGCTCTCCGCCGGCCCGGCGGCGAGCACGTTCCTGGCCGCGTTGACGTCGCGGTCGTGGACCGCGCCGCAGGCGCATGCCCATTCGCGGATGTTCAGCGGCATCTTCTTTTGCAGGGCTCCGCACTGCGAGCACAGCTTGGAGGAGGGGAACCAGCGGTCAACCGCCACCACAGTCCGCCCGTACCATCGTGCCTTGTACTCCAGCATGGAGCGCAGTTCCCGCCAGCTCGCATCCGAGATGGCGCGGGCCAGGCTGCGGTTGCGGACCATGGTGCGGACGGTCAGGTCTTCCACGGCGATCACTTGATTATCGCGAACAAGCCGTGTCGTGACCTTGTGCAGGTGATCTCTTCTGCGGTCGGCGATCCGCGCGTACACCCCGGCGACCCTGGCCCGGGCCTTGGCCCGGTTGTTCGACCCCTTCTCCTTACGGGCCAGAGCCCGCTGAGCCTTGGCCAGCTCGCGCCGATCCGCGCGCTCATACTTGGGATTGACGATCTTCTCGCCGGTCGAGAGCGTCACCAGCGCGGCGACGCCCGCATCCACACCGACGCTCCGCCCGGCAGGCGCAAGCGGGCTGATCTTCTCCTCGACCAGGAGGGACACGAACCAGCGCCCCGCGCCGTCGCGGGACACGGTGACCGTGGACAGCTGCGCCCCCTCCGGCAGCGGACGCGACCACACGATATCGAGCGGCGTGTCCATCTTGGCCAGCGTCAAGGTTCCGTCCCGCCAGCGGAACGCCGAGCGGGTGTACTCCGCCGACGCCCGGGACCTCTTGCGGGACTTGAACGTGGGGTATCTGGCGCGCCTGGCGAAGAAGTTCGCGAACGCCGCCTGAAGATGCCGCAACGCCTGCTGAAGAGGGACCGACGACACCTCCGACAGGAAGTCGAACTCGCCGCTGCGCTTTCACTCCGTCAGCCGCGCAGAAGACTCCACGTAGGAGACACGGCGGCCTTCCAGCCGATAGGCGCGGGTGCGCTCCTCGAGCGCCTTGTTGTAGACGAGACGGACGCAACCGAACGTCCGGGCAAGCTCCAAGGCTTGCTCGGGGGTCGGGTGGAAGCGGTACTTGTAGGCCCGCTTCACGATCTGCGCCACAACCCACAACCTACCGCCGATCAACAACAGATCGCATGCGTGTTCGATGAATACGGTTCGCCTGACGGCGAACCGGCTGCCCCTGTCCCGCTCCGCAGGGGTCCGATTCCTCCCCCGCCTGAAGGCGGGGGCTTCCACGGAGGTATCTGATGAACGAGTCGTTCGGGACCCGCCTTCGCGCCAGGCTCGACGCGTACGGGCCGCTCTGTGTCGGCATCGATCCCAGCCCCGCGCTGCTGCACGCCTGGGAGCTCGACGACGCGCCGGCCGGGATCGAGCGGTTCAGCCGCACGGTCGTCGAGTCCGTCGCCGACGTCGCCGCCGTCGTCAAGCCGCAGTCGGCCTTCTTCGAGCGCTGGGGCAGCCGCGGCATCGCGGTGCTGGAGCGCACCATCGCCGACCTGCGCGAGGCGGGCACGCTGGTGCTGCTCGACGCCAAGCGCGGCGACGTCGGCAGCACCATGACCGCCTACGCGGAGGCCTACCTCGACCGGGGCAGCCCGCTCGCGGCCGACGCGGTGACGCTGAGCCCGTATCAGGGGTTCGGGTCGCTGGAGGGCGCGATCACGTCGGCGGCGGCCAACGACGCGGCCGTGTTCGTGGTGACGCGCACCTCCAACCCCGAGTCGGCGGACTTCCAGCGGCCGGTGGCCGGGCAGGTGCTGGCGGGCGCGGTGGCGGCGAACGCGGGGCACTCGCCGTTCGGGCCGGTCGGCCTGGTCATCGGGGCGACGCTGCGGCGGCTCGACCTGCCGCTCGACGACCTCAACGGCCCCATTCTGGCGCCGGGGATGGGCGTCCAGGGGGCGACGCCGGCCGACGTGGCGCGGCTGTTCGGGCCGGTACGCCACGCCGTCGTGCCGTCCGTCTCCCGTGCCGTGCTCGCCGACCCGAAGCGGCTGCGCGCCCGCGTGCTGCGCTACCGCGACGAATGCGCCGCCCACCTGTCACCTCAGACCGCCGCTCACCTTTGAACGGCGACTCCCTCGGGGCCGCTCAGACCTGAACGGCGACCCCTCGGGGCCGCTCAGACCTAAACGGCGACTCCCCCGGGGCCGCTTAGACCTGAACGGCTGTCGCCTCGCGGGCCCGCGCGACCGCGGCCATGACGGCGTGCACCGACGCCGTCAGCACCGAGGTGTCCTGGGCCGCACCCCAGCGGGTGACGCCGCCCGCGCGCACCTCGACGTACGCGATGGCCCTGCCTCCCCTGCCGGGGTCGAGCGCGTGCTCGGCGTAGTGCAGGATGTCCACCTCCGTGCCGCCGGCGGCGAGCGCCGCCGTGAGCGCGGCCAGCGGGCCGTTGCCGGTGCCGTGCAGGCGGCGCCCGCCGGGCAGCGTCCCCTCGAACACGTGCACCCCGGGAGCCGTCTCCACCGTCTTCCACTCCACCGGCGCGGCGCTCTCGCCCGGCGCGACGTAGGTGGCGTGGAACAGCTCCCACAGCTGCTCGGCGGTGATCTCCTCGCCGCTGCCGTCGGTGGCCCGCTGCACGACCGATGAGAAGTCGATCTGCAGGCGGCGCGGCAGTTCCAGGCCGTAGCGGGTGTGCAGCAGGTACGCGACGCCGCCCTTGCCCGACTGGCTGTTGACGCGGATGACCGCCTGGTAGTCGCGGCCCACGTCGGCGGGGTCGATCGGCAGGTACGGCACCTCCCACGGCGCCCGCTCGGGCGGCAGGCCCAGGTCGGCGGCCCGCTTGGCGTGGTGGGCCAGGCCCTTGTTGATGGCGTCCTGGTGGGTGCCGGAGAAGGCGGTGTAGACGAGGTCGCCCACGTAGGGGTGGCGGTCGGGCACCGGCAGCCTGTTGCAGTGCTCGACCACCCGGCGCACCTCGTCGATGTCCGACAGGTCCACCATCGGGTCGACGCCCTGGGAGTGCAGGTTGAGGGCCAGCGTCACCAGGTCCACGTTGCCGGTGCGCTCGCCGTTGCCGAACAGGCAGCCCTCCACCCGCTGCGCCCCCGCCAGCACGGCCAGCTCGGCGCAGGCCACGCCGGTGCCGCGGTCGTTGTGCGGGTGCACCGACAGGATCACCGCATCCCTGCGGTCGAGGTGGCGGTGCATGTACTCGATCTGGTCGGCGTACACGTTGGGCGTCGCCACCTCGACCGTCGCCGGCAGGTTGTGGATCACCGGGCGGTCGGGCGAGGCGTCCCACAGGGCCGTCAGGCCGTTGCAGACCTCCAGCACGTAGTCCGGCTCGGTGAGGTTGAACACCTCCGGCGAGAACTGGAAGCGGATGTCGCGCTCGCCCGCCAGGCGGGCGACGTGCTCGGCGGCGTCCCTGATCAGGGCGTGCAGCCCCGCCCTGTCATGGCCGAGCACGACCTCGCGCCAGGTCGGGGCGGTGGCCGTGTAGAGGTGCACGACCACACGGGACATGCCCTCGATCGCGGCGAACGTCCGCTCGATCAGGTCGCGCCTCGCCGCCGTGAACACCACCACGCTCACGTCGTCCGGCACGACCTCCGGGGTGGCCAGGTGGCGGACGAAGTCGAAGTCGGTCTGGCTGGCCGAGGGGTAGCCGACCTCGATCTCCTTGTAGCCCATCGTGGTGAGCAGGTCGAACATGCGGCGCTTGCGCGCCGGGTCCATCGGCTCGGCCAGGGCCTGGTTGCCGTCGCGCAGGTCCACCGGGACCCACAGGGGCGCCTCGGTGATGCGCCGCGCGGGCCAGGCGCGGTCCGCCGCCGGCACCTCGACGCGGTCGTGGGCGGGGCGGTAGCGGTGGTACGGCATCGCACTCGGGCGCTGCCGGTTCCAGTCGTACATCTCTCTTTGTCCTTCGGTCGCTCTTCGGGGGACCGGCGGGCACCCTGACCACCGCGGCGGGGTGCCGGTCCGGTCAGGCCCCGCCGCGGCGGCCGAGAAGCAGCAGACCGTACGACGACATGCGGACTAGACTAACCACATCACGGGTCCTCAGACAACCTGAGAGGTTGACGCCATGCCGCTCGGCTCCCTTCGCCCCAGCCCGCTCGTCGAGCAGGCCACCGAGCATCTGCGCGAGCAGATCACCCAGGGAGAGTGGCCGGTCGGCACCCGGCTGCCCGGGGAGAACGCGCTGGCCAGGACGCTCGGCGTGGGGCGCTCGACGGTGCGCGAGGCGTTGCGGGCGCTCGCCGGCGCCGGGCTGGTGCAGGCGCGGCAGGGGTCCGGTGTCTACGTGATCGCCACCGAGCCGGCCGAGGACTGGCCCGCCCGGCTGCGGCGGGCCTCCATCACCGACGTGTACGAGGTCCGCGTCATCGTCGAGACCCAGGCGGCGCGGCTGGCGGCGGAGCGGCGTACCGAGGAGGACGTGGCCGCCCTGGAGGGCGCGCTGGCCGCCCGCGCCCGTGCGGCGGATGGCGACGACGCCGCCTTCGTCGCCGCCGACATCGCCCTGCACGCTGCGGTCGTGGCAGCGGCCGGCAACCCCGTGCTCACCGACCTGTTCGACGAGTTCGCACCCGTTCTCAGGGAGGGCCTGATCTCCCTGGTGGAGCTGCTGTCGCTACGCGAACACGACCCCAACATCGGCCACGACACGCACGCGGCGCTGGTGGCCGCGATCAGGGACGGCGACGCCGACACCGCCGCCGAAACCCTGCACACCGAACTGCACCAAACCCTGACCTACCTCCACACCCACCCCGCCAGCCGCAGCTGACCCAGTCACCACCGCCGCCCTGAGGTGGAGGGCGACCAGCGACCTCATCCACCGACCGCAGCCACCAGCAGTACCGTACTGATCGACAGGGCGGTCCGTGAGGCGCTTGCTGAGTACGCTAGGTGCCTGGTCAGGCGGCTACTGCGGCAACGGTGGTACGGGGTCGCCTGTCCCGTCGGGGTGACGTCTGGTGACGCGTAGGCATAGGGAGAAGCCCGGTTTTCGCTACTCCGAATAGCCGCGTCAAGTCGGTGCCCGAACTCCAGGAGGAGGAGGAGGAGGACGGATGGCGCGCGCACGAAGCAGGCTGAGCGCGGGAACCGTCGTTCTCGGCTGCGAAGCGCTCGTGCGGTGGCGCGAGGCCGATCAGCGGGTGACAGCGTTCGTACGGGAGGCGCAGGACAGCAACTTCCGGGTCGTGGTCAGCGCCGTGACGCCGGTTGAGGCGCAGGACATCCGCGTCAAGAGCGATCGTCTCAGGTGGTATCTGTCCCGCCTGAAGATCGAACCGGTGACCGAGGACATCGCGTCGCGACCGATTGAGCTTCTTCGGGATGCCCGCCTGCAGGGTCGCAAGTACGCCATCGACGCTGTGGTCGCGGCCACCGCACTGCGCTCGGTGCGCCCTGCCGTCATTCTGGCGTCTGACGCGGACGACATGAGCAAACTGTGCGGGAAAGCAGTGCAGGTGGTCCCTGTCTGAGACTGTGCGTGGTGTGCGGGGTTCCCCGAACTCTTGCGGGAGGCGAGCGATTTGTGCAGAGGAGGCTGGAGGACCGCCGCCCCCTGGGCAGAGGAGACGGTGGCCCCCTTAGGGGCCGGTCAGCCGGTGGGGCCGACGTCGGGGCGGATGATGTCCTCTTCCTCGTCGACCAGTTCTTCGGGTTCTGGCTCGTCCTGCTCGTCAGGTGGGTCGGCGGACACCGGGCGGCGGGTGCGCGGAGTGCTGCAGCCGGAGCGTTCGGCCACCACGTCGCTCTCTCCGTCCACACCGCCGACCGCTTCCGGCAGCTCATCGGATAGCTTTCTCATGTCCCCCACCTGCCCTGATGCCCGGTTTGCTACCTTCCGGTCATGCCCTTACGCACGCAGCGTCCCACCGCCCGCGTCATCCTGGCCGAGCCCGGCGACCGGGTGCTGATGCTCCGGTTGGTCCCGCCGGATCCCTGGCCGCACGTGCTCTCCTGGCACCTGCCCGGTGGCGGCATCGAGCCGGGTGAGAGCGCGGCCGACGCCGCCGTACGGGAGGCGTGGGAGGAGACCGGCCACGTGCTGGACCCGCGGACCCTGGGCGCACCGGTGGCGACCAACGAGGGACCCTGGTCGCACCTGGGACGCCACTACTACAGCGTCCACACCTACTTCTTCGCCCGGGTCCAGGCCGCGACGCTCGAGCCGGGCGCCCTGGAGGACTACGAGGTGGAGGAGCTGGCGAGGGGACACCGGTGGTGGCGCGCCGACGACCTGGCCGCCTCCCAGGAGCCGGTCTTCCCGCCCGGCCTGGCCGGCATCCTGCCCGCCCTGCTCGCCGGCGACAGACCGGCGGAACCGGTCAAGCTCGGCTGGTGACCCGCTCGGCCGCCACCCGGGGCGGTGCAGGCAAACCCCGGGGTCGGCACGGGCAAGCCCCGGGGCGGTGCAGGCAAACCCCGGGGTCGGCACGGGCGAATGCGGCGGGAGTTCAGGTGAGGGTGTCTTCTATGTCGCGGCGGGACGGCATTGAGGTGCTTGCGCCCTCTCGCTGGACCGACAGGGCGGCCGCCGCCGAGGCGAACTCCAGCGCCCGCGGCACCGCCATCCCCTCGGACCGGGCGACGGCGAGCGCGCCGACGAACGTGTCGCCGGCCGCGGTCGTGTCCACGGCGTTCACCTTGACGGCGGGAACCCGGTGCCGCTCCCCCGAACGCGCCCCGTAGAGCGCGCCTTCCGAGCCGAGCGTGATGACGGCCTCGGGCACGAGTTCGAGCAGCGCGTCGAGGGCCCCGTCGGGAGTGGAGACGCCGGTGATGGCGGCCGCCTCGTGCTCGTTCGGGACGATCGTGGTGACGGCCTCGAGCAGCTCGGCCGGCAGCGGCTGGGCGGGCGCCGGGGTGAGGTAGACGTGGACGGCGGACACCCGGGCGGCCTGCGCGGCCCCGACGACGGCCTCCATGGGCAGCTCCAGCTGGAGCAGCAGCGCCCGGGAGCTCGCGATGGCGGCCATGTCGGAGCCGGACGGCCCGGTGATCGTGCCGTTGGCGCCGGGGACGACGATGATCGAGTTGCCGCCCGAGTCGTCCACCACGATGTGCGCGATGCCGCTGGGCCCCGGCACCTGGCGCAGCCCGCGTACGTCGACTCCCGCGTCGGCGAGCGTGACCCGCATCTCGGCGCCGAACCCGTCGTCGCCCACGGCCCCCAGGAACGCCACCTCACCGCCCGCCCGGGCCGCGGCGATCGCCTGGTTGGCGCCCTTGCCGCCGGGCACGGTGCGGAAGCGGTGGCCGGTGACGGTCTCACCACGCCGGGGGGCCTGGGAGACGTACGCGACGAGGTCCATGTTGGCGCTGCCGAAAACCGAGATCATGACGTCATCATCTCCTGTGTACGCGCGGCCAGCTCGGCAAGACCCACCCCGTCGAACCCGGTCAGGCTGCTGGCCAGGCTGTCGCGCATGCGCCAGCGCTCGGGCACGCCGCCGCCCAGCGCGCCTGCCACGGATCCCGCGGTGGCTCCCGCGGAGTCGGTGTCCCAGCCGCCGGCGACCGCGCCCGCGACGGTGGCGGTGAAGTCGCCGCGGCCGTGCACGAGGGTGGCGGCGACGAGGGCGGCGTTGTTGACGGTGTGCACCCAGTGCAGGTGCCCGTGGCGTTCGTGCAGGCGGTCGATGACCCGCTCGAAGTCGGGCTCGCTCCGGGCGTCGGCGACGGCGAGGGTGACGGCCTCGTGCAGCCGCGACCCGGCGGGCACCACGGACAGCCCGGCCTGGACGACCTCGTCGGCCGACGTGGCGACCAGCGAGGCGGCGCACATCGCGGCCGTGAACATGGCCCCGTAGACGCCGTTGGCGGTGTGGGTGAGGCGGGCGTCGCGCCAGGCGTACTCGGCGGCGGTGGCCGGGTCGCCGGGGTTGACCCAGCCGTACACGTCGGCCCTGATGAGCGCGCCGATCCACTCCCTGAACGGGTTGCGCCGGGTGGCGGTGGCGGGCGGCTCGACGCCGTCGAGGAGGTTGCGGTACGCGACCCGCTCGGCGGTGAACGTACGCCCGGCGGGCAGCTCGTCCAGCCAGAGCTTGGCGACGTCGTCGGTGGTGAAGCCGCGCCCGTGGCGCTCCAGCACGGACAGGGCGAGCAGCGGGTAGTTGAGGTCGTCGTCCTCGGGGACGCCGTCGATGTTCTCGGCCAGGGAGTTGACGGCGCTGCGGCGGTTCCACGGCCAGCGGCGGGCGACGTCGTCCGGCAGGCCCGTGGCGGTGAACCAGCCGGTGATCGGCCAGTTGCCGGTCGACTCGGCGATCTCCCTGATGCCCTCGCGCGGGATCTTCTCGACGGGCTTGCCGAGCACGCATCCGGCGGCCCGGCCGAGCCAGGCGCCCAGCACCCGGCCGGGGTCCACGTCTGCGCTCCCCTGTCGGGGCGCGGGCCAGTCGGGACAGGCGGCGATGATGCCGTCCAGGTCGGACGGCTCGCCGGGCGGCACAGGGAGCGCGGCCAGCTCGTCCAGCAGTTCCTCGGCGAGGCCGCGCAGCCGGGCCGCGGCAGGCTCGGACGCGCCGGCGCGCGGCGGCGCGTCGTGGCCGCCGGCGGCGTGCCAGCGGGCGGCGATCTCGCGGGCGTCGCGGCCGTCCTCGGCGGCCTGGCGCAGCTCGTGCCCGATCAGGTCCTCGGGCTGGACCCAGGTGAGGCGGATCATGCGTCGAGCTCGGCGAAGGCCACCTCGTGGGCGCGGCGGCGGGCGACGTCGGCGGCGTGCAGGCGGCGCGCGACCCCGGCGATGGCCCGTCCCGGGGCCACCAGGTCCGTACGGCTGGCCGTGCCGACCTGCTCGACCCACTCGGCCGGCACACTGGACAGCCCGCCGAGCGCGCCCGCGATGGCGCCGCCCATGGAGGCGATCGAGTCGGCGTCGCGGCCGTAGTTGACGCCGCCGAGCACGGTGTCGCGGTAGTCGCCCTTGGCGATCACCAGGAAGGCGAGGGCCAGCGGCAGTTCCTCGATGCTGTGCACCCTACTCGGCCTGCGCGCGCCCAGCCCCTGGTCGCGGTAGGTGTCGGCGACCGTGTCGTACGGGCGGACGGCCGCGCGCAGCGCCTCGAACGAGCCCTCCCAGTGGCCGAGCCCGGACGCGGTCTCGCAGACGGCCTCGATGGCGGCCCTGGTGCCGTCCTTGGCCAGGCGCAGGCAGGCGCCGACCACGGAGTCCGCGGTGGCGCCCGGCCGCATGGCCTCGGCGACGGCGGCGGCCATCACGCCCGCGGCCTCGCGGCCGTAGCTGGACTGGTGGGCGCCGGCCAGGTCGAGCGCCTCGGCGTAGGCGGCGTCGGGGTCGGCGGCGTTGACGATGCCGACGGGGGCGACGTACATGGCGGCGCCGCAGTTGACGATGTTGCCGACGCCGGCCTCGCGCGGGTCGGCGTGGCCGTAGTGCAGGCGGGCCACGATCCACTTCTCGGCCAGGAAGATGCGCTGCAGTGGCAGCGCCTCGGCCTCCAGCTCGGGGATCCACCGCTTCTCGCCCATCAGCTCGGGCACGAGGTGCTCGGCCACCGCGTAGGCGTCCAGGTGGCGTCCGGCCTTCTCGTAGACGCGGATCAGCGCGTGCGTCATCAGGGTGTCGTCGGTGATGTGGCCGTCCCCCTTGTGGTACGGGGCGATGGGCCTGGCGTTGCGCCAGTCGTCGTTGTACGGCGGCACGATGCCCTCGACGCGGCCCCCGTAACGTTCCACGATCTGTTCGGCGGTCCAGCCCTCGGTGGCGCCGCCCAGCGCGTCACCGACCGCCGCCCCCGCCACGCAGCCAGTCGCCCTGTCCTCAAGCGGCGTCATGCGATTCCCTCCGAAAGTGTGTCCGCTATTTCGATCAAGTCTCGGCCCGCCAGGTCGGGCAGGCAGCAGCCGGTGAGCGTGCGGGACGAGGCGGTCCACCCCTCCGGGACCGCCTCGTACCCGCCGCAGGCTCCGGTGAGCGCTCCGGTGAGCGCGGGCGCCGAGTCGGCCAGCGCGGCCAGGCAGGCCGCCGCCGGCACGGCGCGGGTGAGGTCGCCGCCCGCCGCCTCGGCCAGCGCGAGCGCGGCCGGCACGGTCTGCGCGGCGCCGACGCCGTAGCTGTAGACGTGGTCGACCAGGGCCGCGTCCAGCGCGGGGACGGCTGCGAACGCGTCGCCCGCCTTCCGCGCGACGGCCAGCGCGAGCCGGGTGTTGTGCCCGATCGCGGTGTCCTCGGGCAGCTCGGCCAGCGCCGCCTCGACCGCCGCGCCCACCCGTCCCGACGCGACGGCCGCGGTCACGGCGGCGGCCATCGCGCGGGCGGCCAGCACTCCGTCGCCCGCGTTCGTCACCTGCGCGTCGGGGGTCGGGTCGCGGCCGACGGCCCCGTACGCGACCGCCCTGACGGCGGCGGCGTCGTCGAAGTGGTGGGGGTTGTCGTGGCCCGACGCGGGCGGCGCGACCCCCTTGGCCAGGTTGTCCAGCGCGGTCGCGACGGAGATGCGGGCCCTGATGCTCTCCGGCCCGGTGCCCGGGCGTACGGGCACCAGCTCCCCGTACGCCTCCTCGCGCGGCCTGCCGATCGTGAGCGCCGTCCAGGCGAGCCATTCCGCGTCGTCCGACGGGCCGAGCCGCAGCGGCGCGACCGGCTGGTTCAGCGCGAACGGCACCGGCAGCGTGGTCACCCGGTGCTCCTCGGCGAACGCGTCGAGCTCGCGGTGCAGGCGGCGGCTCCAGGGCGCGTGCCGGGCCGAGCGGTGCCGGGTCGCGGGCCAGCCCGCGGCGTCACCGGCGGCGAGCCCGGCGAAGGCTCCCCTGATTCTGTCCCCCGACATGTGATCTACAGTCCTTCCGCCAGCTCGTCGGCGACGTCCAGCACGTGTCTTCCCGCCACGACGGGCAGGCATTTGCCCGTCACGGGCCCGATCCGCGCGGCCCAGCGCGCCGGCACGCCGCTCTCGCCCTGGGAGGCTCCGGCCAGCGCGCCGGCGATGGCGCCGATCGTGTCGGCGTCCCTGCCGAGGCCCACGCCGTACGTCACGGCCGCCTCGACCTCGCCCTTCCCGGCGAGGAACGCGGCCATCGCCAGCGCCACGGCCTCGGGCGCGACGTCGGTCCACGGGTAGTGCCTGACGACGACGGCCTCGTGCAGCGCGGCGGGATCGCCGGTCTTGAGTGCGTCCCTGGCTCGTGTGACGTTCCGCGCGGTCCACGAGTCGGCAGGGACGACCGAGAGCGCCGCGTCGACGACCTCGCCTGGAGAGGCGCCGCCCATGGCGGCGGCCACCCCGCCGGCGACCGCCCGGCCGCCCAGAATGCCCTCATCGGACCCGCTGACCAGCCCGTCCTGCTCCACCAGCCGGGCCGCCTCGGCCGGGTCACCCGGGCAGAAGATCCCGTACGGCGCCGCCCGCATCGCGAGCCCGTCGGACCAGCCGTGCGAGTGCACCAGCCCGGTCAGCGGCGGTTCGAGCCCGCGGCGAAGCGCTTCGACGGTCCCCAGCTCGGAGAACCCGGCGCCGCGCATCGGCCCCTGCACGCTGGGGATGACCTCGGCCCGGTAGGCGGCCGCCACGTCGGCCGCGGTGAGCGCGTGACCGTGGCGGACCAGCAGGGAGGCGGCGAAGATGGCGTACTCGGTGTCGTCGGTGCCGCCGCCCTCGATCTCGGTGAGCCGGCCCCACCGGCGGCGGATCTCCTCCGGGGTCAGGTTCTCGGCAGGGGCACCGAGGGCGTCGCCGGCCGCCAGGCCGAGCAGGCACCCCCGGGCCCTGTCGCGTGGTGAGATCACCGGTAGTACCGCTCCAGCACCTTGTTACCGTCCTCGACCAGCCGCTTGGCCGCGTCGTCGAGGGAGATCTTGTCGGCGAAGTACTCCTGCAGCACCGGCGTGGCGACCTTGGTCTTCCACTCGTCGAACCCGTTCACCTTCAGGAACGGCGCGACGACCAGGTCCTTGGCGGAGGCGGTCGCCACGTCCCAGCCGTTCTCCTTGGTGGTGATGGCGGGGTCGGCGGCGGCCTGCTGCGAGGTCGGCAGCAGCCAGTCGCCCTTGGCGAGCTTGGCCTGGTTGGCGCCGTTCAGGAAGAACGCGATGAACTTCATCGCCTCGTCCGGGTGCTTGCTGTCCTGCGCGATCGACAGCGTCTGCGAGACCGCGCCCTGCGAGGCGCTGGTGCCCTTGGGCGCGGGCAGCGTGACCCACTCGAAGTCGTCGGGAGCCTGCTCGGCCACCTGCTGGCGCAGGTAGACGCCGGTCGGCAGCATCGCGAACTTGCCCTGGTAGAAGGCGGGCAGCGGGTCGGCGGTGCCCTGGCCGAGCGCGGCCGGGTCGGCCGACTTGTCCTTGTAGAGCTGGTCGTGGATGCGCTGGAGCACCTCGCGCTCCTCGGGGCCGACCTTGACGGTGGTCTTGCCGTCGGTGGTCTGGAAGAACGTGCCGCCGAAGTTGAGCGCCAGGTTGAGCGTCTTGTTGACCGGCGACTTCATCGGCCAGGCCACGCCGTACTTGCCGCCCTTGGTCATCTTCTTGGCCGCCGCGGAGAACTCGTCCCACGTCCACGGGTCGTCCGGGGTGGGCACGCGGACGCCGGAGGCGTCGAGCAGCTTCTTGTTGGCGATGATGACCTGCGACTCCTGCAGGAACGGCACGCCGTACACGCCCTGGCCGCCCTGGCCGTCGTCGAAGGTGACGGTGTCCCAGGCCGGCTGCGGGATGTCGCTCTTCAGCTCGGCGGGCAGCTTGTCCTTCAGGTCCAGCAGGTAGCCGTCGGAGGCGAACCCGGACAGCGCGGGCGAGTCGTTGTGGATGACGTCGGGGGCCGTGCCGCCGGAGAACTGGGTGACGAGCTGGTCGTTGACGTTGTCCCAGCTGCCCTGGACGTAGGTCACCTGGATGTCCGGGTTGGCCTTGTTCCACTCGTCCACGAGCTGCTTGTTCGCGGCCACCGACTCCTTCTGCCACGCCAGGCTGAGGAAATCGATCTTGACCGGCTCGCCGGGAGCCGGCGACTCGCCGCCTCCCCCGCCGCACGCGGCGGCCAGCGTGAGGACCGCCGCCACCGCCAGAGCGGACGTGATACGCATATGAGCCTCCTAGCCCTTGACGGCGCCGGCCATCAGGCCGGACTTCAAACGCCGCTGGATGATCGAAAAGAAGATCAGGCTCGGGATCGTCGCCATGAGCGACGCCGCGGCCAGCGGGCCGAGCCTGGCCACCCCCTCCGGGCCGGTGAAGCGCACCAGCGTCAGCGGGAGTGTCATGACGTCGGGGTCCTGGAGGATGACGAGCGCGAACATGAACTCGTTCCAGGACGAGATGAAGGAGAACAGCAGCGTCGCCACCACGCCGGGCGCGAGCAGCGGGGCCACCACGGACGCGATCGAGCGCAGCCGGGAGGCGCCGTCCACCGCCGCGGCCTCCTCCAGCTCGGGCGGCACCGCGCGCACGTACCCCTGCAGCATCCACAGCGCGAACGGCAGCGTGAACGTGACGTGCACCAGCACCAGACCGGGCAGCGTGTTCACCAGCTCCAGGTCACGCAGGATCATGAAGAGCGGGATGATGATCAGGATGAACGGGAACACCTGGCTGACCAGCACCCACCCGATCGCGATCTTGTTGACCAGGCCCCGGTAGCGGGCCATCGCGTAGGAGGCGGGCAGCGAGATCAGCACCGTGATCACGCTGGCGAACAACGCCACAACCAGGCTGCGCAGCGACGCGCCGACCAGGTCCTGCTCGCCGAACGCGGCGCCGAAGTTGGCCAGCGTCGGCTCGCGCGGGATCCACGTCGGCTCGGTCAGCGCCATCTCCTGCGGCGTCTTCAGCGCCGTGGACAGCAGCCACAGCAGCGGGAACGCCAGGAAGACGACGTACGCGAGCAGGGCGACGTACTGTGAGACGCGCTTCACCTGGCCTCCCTCATCTGGCGCCACAGGTAGAGACCGAGCACCGCGAGCACGACGATGGCCATGGCGAGGCCGAGCATCGAGGCGTAACCGGCCATGCGGTACCTGAACGCCTCCTCGTAGGCGAACAACATCGGCAGCCGGGTGCGGCCACCGGGTCCGCCCTGCGTAAGCACGTAGACCAGGCCGAACTGGTTGATGTTCCACACGAAGTCGAGCGAGGTGATCGCCACGATCACCGGGCGCAGCTGCGGCAGCGTGATGTTCCAGAAGCGCCGCCAGGTGCCCGCGCCGTCCATCGCGCCGGCCTCGTACAGCTCCTTCGGGACGTTCTGCAGGCCCGCGAGCAGCACGACCGTCGTCTGCGGCATGCCCGCCCAGACGCCGACCACGATGATCGCGGGCAGCGCCAGTGAGAAGTCGGCCAGCCAGTTGACGTCGGTGCCGAGCAGGTCGTTGAGCACGCCGGCGTCGGGGTGGTAGACGAGCTTCCACATCAGGCCGACCACCACCGGCGGCATCGCCCACGGCACCACCGACAGCACCCTGGCCACGCCGCGGCCCCTGAGCTTCTCGTTGAGCAGCAGCGCCAGGCCGAGCGCGGCCACGAACTGCAGCACCGTCACCGACACCGACCAGATCGCGCCGATCTGGAACGACGCCCAGAACTCGTCGTCGGTCATCAGCCGGGTGAAGTTCTCCAGGCCCACGAACTCGGTCTGGTGGTTGCGGGTGTTGCGGGCGTCGGTGAACGCCAGGCCGATGCCGTACAGCAGCGGGCCCACGCTGAACAGCACCACCGGCACCATCGCCGGCAGCATCAGCAGCCACATCTCGCGCCGCTGCCGCGACGCCGCGCGGCGCCGGGCTCCCGGCCGCCGCGGGGGCGCGGATCGCGTCACGGTCGCCGTCACGCGCCGCCCTCCTTCCTCTGGGTTCGCTCGTAGTCGGGGCCGGCCGTGGAGGCGCGGATCGCCAGCCTGGGCGCCACGGTGACCCGCTTGGGGTCGCCGTCGTCGCCCTGCAGCCGCTCCAGCAGCAGCTCCGCCGCCGCCTTGCCGCGCTCGGCCGAGCCGAGCGAGACGCTGGTCAGCGACGGCCACGAGGCCGCCGCCAGGTCGGTGTCGTCCATGCCGACCACCGCCACGTCCTCGGGCACCCGCCGGCCCTTCGCGCGCAGCACGTCGAGCGCGCCGAGCGCGATCAGGTCGTTGGCGCACATCAGCGCGTCGATCTCGGGGGCGCGGGCGAGCAGCCCGGCGACCGCCCGCCGGCCCTCCTCGCGGTAGAAGTCGCCGATCTGCACGAGGTTCTCGTCGTAGGGCAGCCCGAGGTCCGTCAGCGCCTCCCGGTACGCGGCCCCGCGCGCGGCGCCGGGCACCGTGTCGAGCGGGCCGTTGACCATGGCGATGCGGCGGCGGCCGAGCGCGTAGAGGTGGTCGACGGCCAGCCGGACGCCCGTGCGGGAGTCGGCGCGTACGTTGTCCACCCGCGTCCCGTCGGGCACCGAGCCGATGATCACGACGGGGGCCCTGGCCGTGGCCAGCATCTGCAGGTGGGTGTCGGTGACGCGCAGGGGGCTCATGATGAGGCCGTCGACGTACCGCTCGCCGAGGCTGTGCAGCACGTCGATCTCGTCGGCCACCACGGCGTCGGTGGAGTGCAGCACGAGCCGGTAGCCGGCCGCCTTCAGCACCGGCTGGATCTCCCGCAGCATCGCCAGGTAGGCCGGGTTGCCGACGTCGGCCATGGCGAACGCGATCTGGTGGGTGCGGCGCGACTTGAGCGACCTCGCCACGGCGTTGCGCACGTAGCCCAGCTCGTCGGCGGCCGCCATCACCTTGCGCACGGTCTCCTGCCTGGTCGGCAGGCCGTTCAGGACCCGCGACACGGAGGCGATCGAGACACCGGCGCGCTCGGCGATGGTGGTGATCGTGGGTCCGTCGCCCAAGGCTGTCCTTCCCTCGTGATGTAAACGTTTACGAATGATCGGCTGTAAACGTTTACGGCGTGGGCCACATGAAACCTGGATGTAACTTGCAGGTCAAGTCACGATCGCATAACACCAGGTCAAAGCATGTGAACGCAAACCGGCCGCCCAACCGGACAGCGGCGGGGCGGCCTTCGGACTTCTCAGTCGCGCACGGAAGCGGGGGCCGGGCTCGTCTCCGGGGACGAGGCGGCGGCGGGGAGGGCGAGCAGGGCGCGGATGGCCGGGGAGCCGGCCGCCGTGACCACGACAGCCAGCACGGCCGGGATGATGAGCGCCACCGGCAGGGACGCCGCCTCCGCCACGAAGCCCAGCACCGCCGGGCCCAGCAGCAGGCCGGTGTAGCCGAAGGCGGTCACCATGGCCAGCGCCCTGCCGACCCGGCCGCCGGCCGCGCCCACCGCGCTGAACAGCACCGGCACCACCGTCGCCAGCCCCACCCCGGCCAGCGCCCACCCGGTCCACGCGCACACCACCCGCATCGGGTCGCCCAGCAGCGGCGAGACCAGCACCAGGACGTACCCGGCGGTGGCGAGCACGCCCGCGAGCCTGATCGTCAGCACCGAGCCCAGCCGGGCCCTGATCGGGTCGCCGAGCAGCCGGACGGTGGTCATGGCGATCGAGAAGATCGTGTACGCCAGCGGCGCCAGCGCGGGATCGGTCTCCAGCACCATCCTGGCGTGCAGCGCCGCCCAGTCGATGGCCGCGCCCTCGCTCAGATGCCCGGCGAACGCCGCCACCCCGAGCAGCGCGATGAGCCCCCACTTGAGCGACCCACCACCTGAGCCGCCGGCAGCAGCTTCAGCGGGCCTCCCCTCGTCCACGCCATCGGCCTCTTTCTGTGGGGCGGGGCTCGTGTAGGCGTCGGGGAGGAGGAGGCGGGCGGCGGGCAGGTACAGGAAGGGCACCACGATCGCCGCCACCACCAGCAGCCCCTGCGCGTCCAGCCCGGCCTGGAGCACCAGCGAGGTGATCCCG
This sequence comes from Nonomuraea sp. NPDC049421, assembly GCF_040677005.1. Lineage (NCBI taxonomy): Bacteria > Bacillati > Actinomycetota > Actinomycetes > Streptosporangiales > Streptosporangiaceae > Nonomuraea > Nonomuraea sp. NPDC049421. The sequence goes on along the minus strand of NZ_JBFAQA010000021.1, from coordinate 69,477 downwards.
CCGCCGGCCGCGCCGCCCAGGCTCCAGGTGCCGTGGAAGGCGGAGATGACGGGCCGGCCGTAGCAGCGCTCGACCTCCACGGAGTGGGCGTTCATGGCGATCTCCATCACGCCGAGCCCCATCCCGAACACCACCGCCAGCACCATCAGCACCCAGGCCGACGGCGCCAGCGCGGGCCCGAGCAGGGCCACCCCGGACAGCGGCCCGGCGATCCAGCACAACCGCCGGCTCCCCCACCGGTCCACCAGCCGCCCGGCGAGCAGCATCGACGCCAGCGCACCGGCGGAGATCAGCAGCAGGACCCGGCCGAGCAGGGCGGGCCCGAGGTCGAGCCGGTCGTTGAGCGAGGGCAGCCCGGCCGCCCACAACCCCATGACAAGACCGGCGAGGAAGAAGAATCCGAAAACTCCGACACGAGCCCGTCTGGCGACAATGGCGCTTTTGTTCACGACTAGAGCATAAACTGTTAAACGTGAATGGTGCTACGACGAGTGGCGAGCTGCGCGCGCACAACCGGGTCAGGCTGCTGCGCGCCGTGCACGACTGCGGGGCCACCCGCACCCGGTCCCAGCTCACCCGCGACCTGCGGCTGGCCAGGGGCACGGCCTCGGTCCTCGTGGCGGGGCTGGCCGAGGACGAGCTGCTGCACGAGGAGCCGGCGCGTGAGCACGTACGCGGGCGGCCGACGCAGGTGCCCGGGCCGCATCCGTACGGGCCGGTCGCGCTGGCCGTGGACGTGCGCGAGGACGCGTGGGAGCTGGCGGAGTGCGAGCTGGGCGGCCGGGTCACGGTCCTTGAGGTACGCCCGCACGACGGCACCCCGGAAGGCGCGCTCCGCCCGCTGGGCGAGGCCCTGGCCGCCCACCGCGACCGCCTCGGCCACCGGGTCGTCGGCACGGGCGTGGCTCTGGCCGGCCCGGTACGCCACGGCGGCCTCGTGGACATCGCCCACCTGGACTGGCACGGGGTCGACGTCCCCGCCCTGCTGGCGGCCGGCGGCCGGGACGAGGCGGGCCCACCGGCCGGGACGCCGGTGGTGGGGAACGACACCGCGTTCGCGGCGGTGGCGGAGGCGCGGCGGGGGCGGCTGCGGGACGTGCGGGTGGGGCTGCACCTGCATGTGGACTTCGACCTGGGCGGCGTCCTGATGGTGGACGGGCGGCCGGTCGCCGGGGCGGGCGGGGTCGGCGCCGAGTTCGGCCACATGCCGCTGACGGAGAGCCGGCGGCCGTGCGCGTGCGGCGCCCGCGGCTGCTGGGGCGCCGACGTGGGCGCGAACGCCCTGCTGCGGCACGCCGGCCTGGCCCACGGCGGCGGCCGGGGACGCGAGCAGGCCGAGCACGTGCTCGCCGGCGACGCGGCGGCGGTCGAGGCGACCGCGCGCGTGCTGGGCCTGGGCATCGCCGCCCTGGTGAACGCGCACGACCCCGAGGTGGTCACCCTGTCGGGCCACGGCCCCGAGCTGTTCGAGCGGGCGGGGGCGGCGCTCCTGGCGGCCGGTGAGCCGTACCTGATGGCGATCCGCCGGGAGCGGCCGCCGCGCATCGAGGGGTCGGCGCTCGGCTGGCGGGGCGCGCTGCTGGGGGCGATGGAGTCGGTGTTCGACGCGTTCCTGACCGTCGAGGGCCTTGAACTGTGGCGCAAAAACCACCCTGACCAGGCCCGCGACACGCCCGACCGGCAAAGTGTGACGCATTCCACCCCGGACGGGGATAGGCCGCTATAACGCCTCACCCGAGGGCCCCGTAGGCGATCTTGCCAGGCCAGAGAGCCGGAAGCCGGGACGGAGCCGTCCGTAGCCGCCGCACCCGTCCCGTCCGCAGGGCATGCGCCGGTACGTCCTGGACCCCCGCCCCGCACGGGCGAGGCGGCCGTCGAGCTGGGGTTCGACGACGCTCGGCGATCTTGGCCAGACGGTGGACGGCGCGGCGTCCGCCCAGCTCATGACAGGTGACGAGATCGCCGGGCCGACGCCGGCGGGTGACGCGCCCAAGGCGTCGGCGGGCGTCCACGACGGCCGGTGGGAGTGCCCCACACGGAGGCGGGCAGGCGGGCCCGGCGGGTGCCGGATTCGTCCCGTAGAAAGCGGCATGCCGCTCTTTTCGGGCTACGGTGTGACAGAACGCGTGGTCGGCGGCATAGGGGTCAGCGGGGGCACCGTCCTGCCGGGCGTGACGTGTGCGGAGGCCGCCGCATCGATACGGGAGGCACGTTGACAGGGCGCTTTCCGCAACACGAACCGCTGGTATCCGCCATGATTAGCCACTGCACCACGGGTAACAGAACCCGACGTAAAACTCCCCGAGGAGAGAACTGAGATGGCACTTCCCACTCTCACCCCCGAGCAGCGTCAAGCCGCTCTGGCCAAGGCCGCCGAGGCCCGTGCCGCCCGCACGGCCCTGCTGGCGAAGGTCAAGGCGGGCGAGCTGACGTTCGCTCAGCTGCTGGAGCGCGAGGACGACATCGCGAAGAAGATCAAGGTGTCGCAGGCGCTGCGCGCCGTCAAGGGCGTGGGTCCGGCCAAGGCCACCGCGCTGATGGAGGAGGCGGGCGTCGACGAGAAGCGCCGCCTCGGCGGCCTGGGCGCCCAGCAGCGCAAGAAGCTGGTCGACGCGCTCGGCTGAGGCCGGGCGGCCAGGTCCGCGCGCAGCGCCGCGCGGACCGGCCGGCGACCCCTCACAGCCCGGCCATTCACAGCCAGGCAGGGCCCGGCGAGCGGAGCCGCCCCGCTCGACCGGCGGGCGTCCCACGGAACCCCCACCCCCGGCCCGCCCAGAGGGGTCACACCCCCACAGCACGATCCCCCAGGCCCGCAGGCCGGTCACCACCGCCACTCGGCAGAACGCGGGCGGCTCCATGACGGCGGGCCCGCCAGGAGCGCACGCCGGTCAGGAGCGTAGGTAGGTCAGGACGGCGAGGACGCGGCGGTGCTGGTCGGTGTCCTCGGCGTAGAGGCCGAGCTTGTTGAAGATGCTCCTGATGTGCTTCTCCACGGCGCCGTCGCTGATCACGAGCTGCCGTCCGATGGCCGGGTTGGAGCGGCCCTCGGCCATGAGCCCGAGCACCTCGCGCTCGCGCGGCGTGAGCTGGGCCAGCGGATCGTCCTTGCGCCTGCGCACCATCAACTGGGACACCACCTGGGGATCGAAGACCGTGCCGCCCGCGGCCACCCGCCGCAGGCCCTCCAGGAACTCGTCGACGTCCACCACGCGGTCCTTCAGCAGGTAACCCACCGCGCCCCTGGCGTCGGCCAGCAGGTCGTCGGCGTAGGAGACCTCGACGTACTGCGACAGGATCAGCACCGGCGTGCCGGGCACCCGGCGGCGGGCCTCGACGGCGGCCCGCAGCCCCTCATCGGTGAACGACGGCGGCATGCGCACGTCGACCACCGACACGTCGGGCTTGTGCTGCGCCACCGCCTCCACGAGGGCGTCGCCGTCGCCGACGGTCGCCACCACCTCGCAACCGAACTCTTCGAGCAGCCTGACCAGGCCCTCCCTGATCAGCACCGCGTCATCGGCCACGACTACCCGCACGGAACCTCCGCCACGATCACCGTGGGCCCGCCGTCGGGCGACTGGACGGTCAGATCGCCGTCCACGGCGCGCAGCCGGTCGGCCAGCCCGGCGAGCCCATGTCCCTTGGCGACGTGTGCGCCGCCGACCCCATCATCCCCGATCGTCAGCATGAGGACGTCACCGAGGCGGACGAGCTGCACGGTGCAGACGGTCGCGCGGCTGTGCTTGGCCACGTTCGTGAGGGTCTCGGCGCAGACGAAGTAGATGGCGTTCTCGACGGCGGCCTGGTAGCGCTCCACGGTCTGCACGTCGAGGTCGACCGGGACCGTGCACCGGCCGGCCAGCGCGGCCAGCGCGGGCGCGAGGCCGCGGTCGGACAGGATGGGCGGGGCGATGCCGCGCGAGAGCGCGCGCAGCTCGTCGAGGGTCTCGCGGGTCGCGCTGATGGCCGACTTCAGCGTGGCCTGGGCCGCCTCGGGGTCCTTGGCGAGCTGCCGCTGCGCCCTGGACAGCTCCATGGCGAGCGAGACCAGCCGCTGCTGCGGCCCGTCGTGGATGTCGCGCTCCAGCTTGCGCAGCGCGTTGGCCTCGGCGGAGACGGCGGCGGCCCGGCCCTGCGCCAGGTCGTCGATGCGCTCGTGCAGCTCGGCCACGCCGGTCAGCAGCGCCCGCCCGAGCCCGGCGCGCAGGAGCGCGGCGCCGCGGATGACGAGCGGCATCAGCAGCAGGAAGAGCAGGCCGACGAGGAAGTAGAAGATCGCGTTGACGACGTAGCCGTCGCCCAGGCCGAGCAGCTCGGGCAGCTCGACGTTGCCGGGGATGCGCGAGGTGACGATGCCGTAGATCGGCCAGGTGAGGCCGGCGATCGGCACCGCCCAGAACACGACGGTCAGCACGAACGCGAGGATCGCGAACGGCAGGTTGATGATGCCGTGCAGCAGGTCGAGCCAGGACTGCCCGCTCGTCATGGGGTTGACGAGGCGGCGGAAGCGGCCCGCGCCCGGCGGTGCGGGCTTGTAGCGGGGCCGTACGGGCGGCCTGCGCAGCACATCCGACAGCCAGCCCCGCTCCGCGTCCGCGAACCCGCGCGCGATCAGCAGCGTGCCGGCCAGCAGCGGCACCCCGACCCAGATGACCATCGAGCCCAAGCCGGCGGCGAAGCCCGGCAGCATGAGCGCGAAGCCGATCAGGGTCGTCGGGAAGCCGACCAGTGTGTAACGGGTGTCGAGGAGGACACGCCTCGTCAGGGAGCGCATGGTGACCACGGTAGGTCGTGGGGCGGGCCCGGACGAGCGGGTGCGCCGGTGTCCCTTGGTAGGGCTGGCCCTACCCCATGGGGTGGTGGCACGCCGACCTGAGGACTGCTGCCCGCGTCAATGTGCGCGCAGCCGTGCGGCGGGAGCCTTGAGTGCGTTCGCTTCCCCTTGAGATGAGGCTCCCCCATGACCGTCTTGCTGGACCGCCCGGCCGTCGCGGCACCCGCGCCGCCCGCGCCGCCTCCGATCGCGCGCCGTGATCACTTCATCGACCTGTTGCGGGTGGCCGGCATGGCGCTGGTCGTCCTCCAGCACTGGACGATCCCGGTGCTCGACTACGAGGACGGCCGGCTGACGACCGGCAACGCGCTGTCCACGCCGGGCGTGTGGGTGGTGACGTGGCTGAGCCAGGTGATGCCGCTGGTGTTCTTCGCGGGCGGCGCGGCGAACGCGATCGGCTTCACCCGCGCGCGGCGGGCCGGGACCGCGGCGCCGGCGTGGCAGGCGGTGCGGCTGCGGCGGCTGGCCTGGCCGCTGCTGCCGCTGGCGGCGGTGTGGATCCCGCTGCCGCAACTGCTGCTCAGCTTGGGCGTGCCGGCGCAGCCGCTGGAGGTGGGAGCGAGGCTGACCGGGCAGTTGTTGTGGTTCCTCGCGGTGTATCTGCTGGCGGTGGTCGCCACCCCGTACGCGCTGCGGCTGCACGAACGCCACGGGTGGCGCGTGCCGGTCGTGCTGGCGCTCGGTGCGGTGGTGACGGACGTGGCGCGGTTCTCGACCGGGCTCGACGCCGTCGGGTACGTGAACGTGGTGTTCGTCTGGCTGGCCGTGCACCAGCTCGGCTTCTTCTACGCCGAGGGCCGGCTGCGCGGGGCGGGCCTGCTGGCGGCGGGCGGGTTCGGGGCGGCGGCGCTGCTGGTGGCGTACGGGCCGTACCCGGGCAGCATGATCGGCCTGCCCGGCGCGGAGGTGTCGAACATGGCGCCGCCCACGCTCGCCATGCTGGCGGTCGGCTTCGGCCAGATCGGGCTGGCCGTGCTGCTGCGTCCCGCCCTGATGCGGCTGCCGCTGGCCCGCCTGCTGGACTGGGCCGGGCCGCGCGTCATGACGGTGTACCTGTGGCACATGCCGGCCCTGTTCGCGGTGACCGGGGTGGTCGTGGTGCTGCTGGGCGTGGACACGCCGCGGCCCGGCAGCGTGTTGTGGTTCGCCGGGTGGCCGGTCTGGTTCGGGCTGCTGTGCCTGGTCATGTGGCCGCTGCTGAAGGGGTTCGCCCGGTTCGAGGCGCCGCCCGCGCTGCCGTACGGCACGGCCGGGCAGGGCGGCATGCTGGTGGCGTCGGGCCTGGTGGGCGCCGGGGTGCTGACGCTGACGGTGGGCGGGTTCGCGCCCGGCGCGGGGCCGTTCCTGGCGGTGCTGGCGCTGCTCGCCGGCCTGCTGATGACGGCGCCCAGGCTGCGCGCGTGACGAGCGGGAAACACGGATGTCATCCGCCGATCACGACAATGACGGCATGACGACGATTCGCCCTCTTGAGGACAAGGACCTGCCGGCCGTCGCCGGCATCTACGCCCACTACGTGACGGGGACCGCGGTGACGTTCGACGAGACGCCCCCTGATCTCACCGACTGGCGGGCCAAGGCCGCGGCCGTCACGGCGGCGGGGCTGCCGTTCCTGGTGGCCGAGGTGGACGGCGAGGTCGCCGGGTACGCCTACCTCGCCCAATACCGCCCGAAGCCCGCCTACCGCCACACCTTGGAGGACAGCATCTACCTGGCCCCCGAGCACACCGGCAAGGGCCTGGGCGGGCGGCTGCTGGGCGAGCTGATCGGGCGGGCCCGCGAGACGCACGCCAGGCAGCTCGTCGCGGTGATCGCGGACGCGGGCGACCCGGCGTCGGCGCGGCTGCACGAGAAGTTCGGCTTCCGTGCGGCGGGCCGGCTGAGCGGGGTGGGATTCAAGCTGGGCCGCTGGATCGACACCGCGCTCTTCCAGCTGGATCTGCGCGCCATCTGACCCACTTGGGCCCGGGCGGTCCGACCACCCGGCAAACTTCGGCAGGATAGGGGTGTGAGCCTACTCGTTGACCGCCTGCCCGAAGACCTCGACGCCGATCCCGACGCCATCTTCGACGCGTTCGTCGCGTGGAACGCCGAGCGGGGGCTCACCCTCTATCCCGCCCAGGAAGAGGCCCTCATCGAGGTGGTCTCCGGCAACAACCTGATCCTGGCCACGCCGACGGGGTCGGGCAAGTCGCTGGTGGCGGCGGGCGCCCACTTCACGGCGCTGACGCGCGACATGCGCACGTTCTACACCGCGCCGATCAAGGCCCTGGTGTCGGAGAAGTTCTTCGACCTGTGCGCCGTCTTCGGCACCGAGAACGTCGGCATGATGACCGGCGACGCCAGCGTCAACCCGGGCGCGCCGATCATCTGCTGCACGGCCGAGATCCTCGCCAACGTGGCGCTGCGCGACGGCGCCGCGGCCGACATCGGCCAGGTCGTGATGGACGAGTTCCACTTCTACGCCGAGCCCGACCGCGGCTGGGCCTGGCAGGTGCCGCTGCTCGAGCTGCCCGACGTGCAGTTCGTGCTGATGTCGGCGACGCTCGGCGACGTCACGATGTTCAAGGACGACCTGACCCGCCGCACCGGGCGGGAGACCGCGGTGGTCAAGCACGCCGAGCGGCCGGTCCCGCTGGTCTACTCCTACCGCATGACGCCGCTGCACGAGACGCTCGAAGAGATGCTCAGCACCGGCCAGGCGCCCGTCTACGTCGTGCACTTCACGCAGGCCGCGGCGATGGAGCGGGCCCAGGCGCTGATGTCGATCAACATGGCGACCCGCGAGGAGAAGGACGCGATCGCCGCGATGATCGGCGGCTTCCGCTTCACCACCCGCTTCGGCCGGGCGCTGTCGCGGCTGGTGCGCCACGGCATCGGCGTCCACCACGCCGGCATGCTGCCGAAATACCGGCGCCTCGTCGAGCGGCTGGCCCAGGCCGGGCTGCTCAAGGTCATCTGCGGCACCGACACGCTGGGCGTCGGCGTCAACGTGCCGATCCGCACGGTGCTGTTCACCGCCCTGTCCAAGTATGACGGCAACAAGGTGCGCCGGCTGCGGGCCCGCGAGTTCCACCAGATCGCCGGCCGGGCCGGGCGCGCGGGCTTCGACACCATCGGCTACGTCGCCTGCCAGGCCCCCGAGCACGACATCGAGAACGCCAAGGCGCTGGCCAAGATCGGCGACGATCCCAAGCGGCGGCGCGGCTACGCCCGCAAGAAGCCGCCGGAGGGCTTCGTGGGCTGGAGCGAGGAGACGTTCGTCAAGCTCCAGGAGGCCGAGCCCGAGCCGCTCACCTCGCGCTTCAAGGTGAGCAACGCGATGCTGCTCGCGGTCATCAACCGGCCGGGCGACTGCTTCCAGGCGATGAAGCACCTGCTGACCGACAACCACGAAGACCGCAAGTGGCAGCGGCGGCACATCAGCCAGGCCATCGCGATCTACCGGTCGCTGCTGGCGGGCGGCATCGTGCAGCAGTTCCCCGAGCCCGACGAGCAGGGCCGCAGGGCTCGGCTGACGATCGAGCTGCAGGAGGACTTCGCGCTCAACCAGGCGCTGTCCACGTTCGCGCTGGCGGCGTTCGAGCTGCTCGACCGCGAGTCGCCGTCGTACGCGCTCGACATGGTCTCCATCGTCGAGTCCATCCTCGACGACCCGCGGCAGATCCTGTCGGCCCAGCTGAAGAAGGCCAGGGGCGAGGCCGTCGCGCAGATGAAGGCCGACGGCATCGAGTACGAAGAGCGCATGGAGCAGCTGGCCGAGGTCATGTACCCGATGCCGCTCGACGACCTGCTGCTCGGCGCCTACGAGACCTACCGGCGCGGGCACCCGTGGGTGGCCGACTACACGGTCAGCCCGAAGTCGGTGGTGCGCGACATGTACGAGCGGGCGATGACGTTCGCCGAGTACATCCAGTTCTACGAGCTGGCCCGCTCCGAGGGCACGGTGCTGCGCTACCTCGCCGACGCCTACCGCACGTTGTCGCGTACGGTGCCCGAGCACCTCAAGACCGACGACCTGGTCGACCTCATCGAGTGGCTGGGCGAGCTGGTGCGCCAGGTCGACTCCTCGCTGATCGACGAGTGGGAGAAGCTGACCAACCCGGCGGCGGCGCTGGAGGAGCAGCAGCAGCTCGAGGCCAAGGTGCGGCCGGTCACCGGCAACCCGCGGGCCTTCAGGGTGCTGGTGCGCAACGCGATGTTCCGGCTGGTCGAGCTGTGCGCGCTGGAGAAGGAGGAGGAGCTGGAGGAGCTGGCTCCCGACGTCGACTGGGGTGCGGCGCTCGACGCGTACTACGACGAGCACGAGGAGATCCACACCGACGCCGACGCCCGCGGTCCCGCGCTGCTGCGCATCGAGGAGGAGAGCGGGCTGTGGAAGGTGCGCCAGACGATCAAGGACCCGGCCGGCGACGGCGACTGGGGCATCGACGCCCAGGTCGATCTGGCCGCATCCGATGAGGAGGGCCGCGCGGTCCTGCACGTCCAGGGGCTCAACCGGCTGTAGAAGGGCCGGGAGACAAGAACAAGCCGTGTGCCGGAACGGACTGGCAAGGGCGTCCCGGCACCGGCCTGTCACTTTCAGTGTCGGCCGGAAAAGGTCGGGGATGTGTCATGACCGTGTCTCAAGATCGAGACATTCCCCGCATCCGGCGGGCGGCAGTAGTGCGGAGCAGAGGGATAACGCCTGGCAGCGGTGTCCTGATCTGCGCCAAAATAGGGGAAGTGAACGACGAAGAGATCAGGCGTGTCCTCGGGCTGCTCTACCAGGACGACACGTTGCGTACGTTCGCCTCACTCGTGCTGGGGCATCCTGGCGGCCACTCCCCCGAGGCGCTGCGCAAGCTGGCGGCCGGCGGGCTGGCCGCGTGCGACGAGAGCGGCAAGTGGCACGCCACCCCTGAGCGCTTCCGCGAGCTGCTGCGCTCCCGCGCCGAGCCGGCCGCGCAGCTGAGCCAGGAGGAGCGGGTGCTGCGCACGTTCCTGGTGGACGGGCGGCTGACGACCCTGACGATGCGCCGCGACAAGCGGCTCGTCCTGCTGCGCTACATCGCGCGGGTCTTCGAGCCCGGCGTGCGCTACCCCGAGAAGGACGTCGACGTCGCGCTGCGGGCCTTCCACGACGACCACGCGGCGCTGCGCCGCTACCTGGTGGACGAGGGGCTGCTGTCGCGCGAGGGCAACGTGTACTGGCGCAGCGGCGGCCCCGTGGAGATCTGAGGCACCGGTCACGCGGGGTTGAGCGTGGGGCTGCCCGGCTCGATGACGAAGGAGCCGGAGGTGCGGGCCGGGGCGCCCGGCTCGGTGACGCACGGCAGCGAGCGGAAGTCGACCCGCATCTCGCGCTCGGTGATCCGGGTCCGTACGTAGCCACGCCGGCCGTTGCAGAACGTCACGTGCGGGTTCTCCCGGAGCAGATCCGCCGTGTCGGGGTAGACGTCCATGCCGTCGCCCGCGCTCGTCACCGAGGTGGTGACCAGCTCGACGGCCACCGGCTTCGACTCGGGGTCCTGGTGGTCGCGCTTGACCTCGCCGGCCCAGTGCGAGTGCACGTCGCCGGTGAGCACGACCGCGTTGCGCTGGTAGGCGTCGATGGCGGCGGTCAGCCGGTCGCGGGAGGCGACGTAGCCGTCCCAGCCCTCGTTGGAGTAGCCCCTGCCCTCGCCGTTCGTCCAGTCCATCTCCATCAGGAAGACCTGCTGGCCGAGCAGGTCCCAGGTGGCGCGGGAGTTCCTGAGCCGCTCGTCGATCCAGGTCTCCTGCTCCTGGCCGAGGATGGTGCGGCTGGGCTCGAATCGCTGCACGCAGCCGGGGCCGACGGTGCCGCTCCCGCCGGTGCAGGCGTACGGGTCGCGGTACTGGCGGGTGTCGAGCAGGTGCAGGTTGGCGACCCGGCCCCAGCGGATGCTGCGGTGGAGCCGCAGCGCCGCCCCGTGCGGCTTCTGGGCGCGGCGCAGCGGCATGTTCTCGTAGTACGCCTGGAAGGCGGCGGCCCGGCGGGCGAGGGAAGGCCGGTCCCCGGCCCAGGCGTTCTCGACGTCGTGGTCGTCCCACACCACCGCCCAGGGGGCGACGGCGTGGGCGAGCCGCAGATCGGGGTCGGCCTTGTGCTGGGCGTGCCGCAGCCGGTAGCCGGCCAGGTCGAGGCACTCGCCGCCGGCCTGGTCGCGTACGGGGTGGTCGTAGGCGCCGTACTCGTAGATGTAGTCGCCGAGGAAGGCGATCAGGTCGGGCTGGTCCTCGGCCATCCTGCGGTAGGCGGTGAACCAGCCCGTCTGGTAGTCGGCGCAGGACGTGAACGACAGGTTCAGCGCCCTCGACCGGGTGCCGGGCGCGGGCGCGGTGAGGGTGCGGCCGGCGGGGCTCAGCTCGGCGCCCGCCTTGAACCGGTAGAAGTACTCGGCGCCGGGTTCGAGCCCTTCGAGCTCGACGTGCACGCTGTGGGCGGACTCGGGGCGGGCGGTCGCGGTGCCGCGCCTGACGACGGTGCGGAAGTTCTCGTCCGCGGCGAGCTGCCACTGGACCGGCACCGGCCGGTCCGGCATGCCGCCGCGGCCGTCGAGCGCGACCGGGTTCACGGCCAGGCGGGTCCACAGCACGACCCCGTCAGGGGTGGGCTCGCCGGAGGCGACGCCGAGCTGGAAGAGGTCGGAGAGAGGGGCGCGCCGGGCTGCGGCACGCGCGGGGGTGATCCCCAGCGCGGCGGACATGCCCAGGCCGACGCCCCCGGCGAGAAGAGCACGCCGGGTGATCAATGGGGGTCCTTACTCGACGGTGGCGTTGCCTGCGGCGACAGCCTGGCCGGGCCCCTGGTGCGGAAAGAGTTCTCCGAGGTACGGCTCGCTGAAGAGCTGATGAAGCTTTGCCCCGAAGCGCGGACGTGACCGGCGGGGCAAGGACGAGCGGCCCTTCACCGGTGCATCCCCACCAGGTGGACGCGACGGCCCTGCTCCACCTGCTCGACGCGCGCAGGCCACCGGCCCTCACTGAGCGCCGGCCCCACGGGGGGCGTCAGCCGCCGGAGATGTCGGACTCGGCGTCGGCACCGGGGATCGGGCAGTCCCACGGGTCGTCCAGCCAGCCGTCGGGCAGCAGCACCTTCGACCGTTCCCCCGACTTGCCGCGCGGCGTGTCGGTGTTGAGCGGCCACGGCTGGTCGCGCTCCAGCTTGGCCAGCCCGGCGCGCAGCCCGTCGAGCGACTCGGCCGTGGCCAGCTCGCGCCGCAGCTCGCTGCCGACCGTGAACCCCTTGAGATACCAGCCGACGTGCTTGCGGAAGTCGGCCACGGCGTAGCGCTCGATGTCGAAGCACTCCGTCAGGCCCTCGGCGTGCCGCTCCATGACGTCGGCGACCTCGCCCAGCGTCGGGGTGGCCCGCTCGGGGCTGCCGTTGAAGGCGTTGTCGAGGTCGCGGAACAACCAGGGCCGCCCCAGGCAGCCGCGCCCCACCACGACGCCGTCGCAGCCGGTGCGGGCCACCATTTTGAGCGCGTCGTCGGCGCACCAGATGTCGCCGTTGCCCAGCACGGGGATCTCCGGCACCGCCTCCTTCAGCCGGGCGATGGCCTCCCAGTCGGCGACGCCGCCGTAGTGCTGCCGGGCCGTGCGGGCGTGCAGCGCGATGGCCGCCACCCCCTCCTCGGCGGCGATCCGGCCGGCGTCGAGGTAGGTGAGGTGGTCGTCGTCGATGCCCTTGCGCATCTTCATCGTCACGGGCAGCGACCCGGCGTTCGCGACCGCCTCGCGCAGGATGCGCCGCAGCAGATTCCGCTTGTACGGCAGCGCCGACCCGCCGCCCCGCCGCGTCACCTTGGGCACCGGGCAGCCGAAGTTGAGATCGACGTGGTCGGCGAGGTCCTCCTCGGCGATCATCCGGACCGCCCGCCCGACGACGGCCGGATCGACGCCGTAGAGCTGGATGCTCCTGGGCCGCTCCGACGCGGCGAACCTGATCATCCGCAACGTCTTCGGATTGCGCTCGACCAGCGCCCGCGTGGTGATCATCTCGCACACGAACAGCCCCGCGCCCTGCTCGCGGCAGAGCACGCGGAACGGCGCGTTCGTGATGCCCGCCATCGGCGCCAGCACCACCGGGGGCCACACCCCGATCGGCCCAATCTTCACCCCGTCAGTTGTAGCGCAGGTCAGGCCGTAACCGGTATTCCGCCGATAGTCTGTGATCGGCATCTTCGGTTGAGGGGGATGGATGCTTCTTCGCGTACGCCTCACGCTGCCCGACAGGCCGGGCTCGCTGGCGCAGGTGACCAGGGCCCTGGGTGCGTCGGGGGCCGACATCACCCAGGTGACCGTGCTCGAACGAGGCGACGGCCGGGCGGTCGACGACATCACGGTCTACTGCCCCGACGCCACCTCCAGGCAGGAGCTGGTCAAGAGCCTCGAAAGCCTCGAAGGCGTGGCGGTCGACGGCGTCTGGCCCACCCGCGAGGCGCCGGGCACGTACCCGGAGCTGGAGATACTCAAATACATCACCACGGCCGGCGACCGGGCGCTGACCACGCTCATCGACTCGCTGCCCGTGCTGTTCAGCGCCGACTGGGCGGCCACCGCCGCCGAGGGCCGCATCGTGTACGCGAGCTGGCGCGCGCCCGAGGACTTCACCGTCCCCGCCGAGACGCCCGCCCGGCCGACGGCGCTGACCGTCGAGGGCGGCCTGCACCTGATCCACGCGCCGCTGCCGCCGCTGGCGCTCTCCCTCATCCTCGGCCGCAGCGAGGGTCCCGCCTTCCACCGCATCGAGGTACACCGCCTCACGAGGATCCTCGAGATCTTCCTGAGCCTCCCCGCGACCGAGCGAAGTGTGGCCCGCCAGCTCCGCAAGTAAGCATCCGGTCCGGAAACGCGCTATTGTTAACCACGCAACAGCGCGGAAGTGGCTCAGTGGTAGAGCATCACCTTGCCAAGGTGAGGGTCGCGGGTTCGAATCCCGTCTTCCGCTCGGAGAGGGGTTTGACTCGGTGGCGTGGCCGAGAGGCGAGGCAGCGGCCTGCAAAGCCGTCCACACGGGTTCAAATCCCGTCGCCACCTCCAAGGACGATTAGCTCAGCGGGAGAGCGCTTCCCTGACACGGAAGAGGTCACTGGTTCAATCCCAGTATCGTCCACCACCTCTCAGAAAACCCCCGGCCGCTCGGCGGCCGGGGGTTTTCTCGTGGGAGGGGCGCGTCCGCCGCGTGATCTCTCCCGCGGCCGCGGGAGGGGGATTCCCGCCGCGTGGGATCCTGCGGCGGTGGGGAGGGGTCGCCCGAGCCCACCGCATGGGGGTCTCCCCGGCGTCACTGGCCAGCGAGGCCGGTGTGGGCCACGCCGCGGATGATCTGGCGCTGGAAGAGCACGAAGACGATCAGCAGCGGCAGCCCGGCCAGCACCACCGAGGCCATGATCTGCGCGTACCGCAGGCCGAAGGTGCCCTGCACGACGTTCGCCAGGCCCACCGGGAGCGTCATCGTGTTCGGGTCGGTGGAGACGAGGAACGGCCACAGGAAGTTGTTCCAGGTGCTGATGAACGTGAAGATCGACACCGCCGCCAGCACCGGCCGCGACAGCGGCAGCACGATGGTGAAGAACACCCGCCACCGCCCCGCCCCGTCCACGAACGCGGCCTGCTCCAGTTCCTCCGGCACGTCCTGGAAGAACTTCACCAGGATGTAGACGATCAGCGGCGCCGCCACCTGCGGCAGGATGATCGCCCACCAGGTGTCCACCAGGCCGAAGGCGACCATCTCGGCGAACAGCGGCGCGATCAGCACCTGCGGCGGCACCATGATGCCCGCCAGGATGAGCCCCAGCAGCGCCCGCCGCCCCTTGAACCGCGTGCGCGCGAACCCGTACGCCGCCATCGCCGAGAACAGCACGGTCAGGAACGTCACCGCCACCGCCGTGACCGTCGAGTTGACCGCCCACTTGACGATCCCGCCGGTGCCGAGGACCAGCTCGTACGACTCCAGCGTGAGCGTGCTGCCGAACCACTCCAGCGGCAGCTTCGTGGTCTCCGACTCCGGCTTGAGCGACGTGGCCACCGCCCACGCGATCGGGGCGAGCCACAGCACCGCCAGCACCAGCGCGGCCACCAGCAGGACGAACTGGCTGAAGCTGAACCGCTTGGTCACGACGCGACCTCCTCGCGCTTGCGGAACAGCCGGAGCTGCGCCAGGGAGACGATGACGATGAGGGCGAACAGGATGTACGACACGGCCGAGGCGTAACCGGTGCGGTAGCCGGTGAAGCCGATGTCGTAGGCGTACTCGATGATCGAGCGGGTGGCGTCCTCAGGGCCGCCGCCGGTCATCAGGTAGATCTGGTCGAACACCTTCAGCGAGGCCACGAGCTGCAGCACCACGATGAGCGCGGTGGTGCGGCGGAGCATCGGCAGGGTGATCGAGCGCAGCTTGTCCCAGGCGTTGGCGCCGTCGATGGCGGCGGCCTCGTACAGGTGCTGGGGGATGGACTGCAGGGCGGCGAGATAGAGCAGGAAGTTGAAGCCGACCGTCCACCACACGGTGGTCAGCACCACCGACCACATGGCCAGCGACGGGTCGCCCAGCCACACGATGTCGGTGCCGAGCGTGCCGTTGATCAGGCCGTACTCGGGCGGGTAGATCATCTGCAGCCACAGGATCGACACCACGGCCGACGGCAGCAGGAACGGCCCGAAGAACGACAGCCGCCACAGCCACTGCATGAACCGCAGGTGGTGCACCAGCAGCGCGAGCACCAGGCCGAGCAGGACCAGCGGGATCGTGCTGAGCACGGTGAAGACGAGCGTGTTCCACAGCGAGCGCCACATGCGCGGGTCGGAGAACGCCTCGGCGTAGTTGCCGAAGCCGATGAAGTGGTCGTTGCCGCCCGCGACGTTGACGCTGGAGAAGCTCATCTGGAAGCCGAGCAGCGTCGGCCAGACCAGGAAGACCACGTAGATCAGCAGGAACGGGGCCACGAACAGCAGGCCGTGCTCCGTCCAGCCGCGTCGGACCTTCGACTTCACGGCCGCGACGGCGGGCGCGGTGGGCGCGACGGTGGCGGTCATGAGCGCTCCTCGGCGTCCTCGGCGGGGAAGGGGTTCGGGGCCGACAGCAGCCGGTTCAGCGACGCCTTGGCGGCGGCCAGGCCCTGCTCGGGGCTGCGCTCGCCGCTGATGACGGGCGAGAACGCCTCGCCGAACTCGATCCACAGGCGCGAGGCCGAGCCGGCGAACCACGCCTGCGGGTCCAGCGCGACCTCCGTGATGACCGAGCGGTACTCCGACTGCGGGTCCAGCGCCAGGTAGTCGGGCTCCTCCAGTGCCGGCAGGTACGCGGGCACGTGCCCGGCGACCGCCCAGTCGGCGCTGTTCTTCACCAGGTAGGCGATGAAGCGGTAGGTGGCCCGCTCGATCTCGGGGTCCCTGCTGCGCTGGTGGGGCAGGACGAACGCGTGGCAGTCGGCCTGCGCCGCGCCGCTACCGAAGACGCTGGGGAAGCGGGTCATGCTGAACGGCGTCCCGCGCTCCTTCAGCCCGGTGGTCTCCCAGTCGCCGTTCCACAGGAACGCCGCCTCGCCGTTGGTGAACTTGGCGACGGAGGCGCCGTAGTCCGTACGCGGGTCGCACAGCCCTTCCTGCCCGAGCCGCTGCATCAGCCGCAGCGCGTCCAGCGCCTTGGCGTCGTCGATGGCGATCGCCGTGTTGTCGGGCGTCAGCAGCGCACCGCCGCTCTGCGCGTAGAGCGAATACCACACCCGCCACGGGCCGACCGTGCCGAGGCCGAGCGCGTCCATGGTGAGCGGCGGCTTGCCGCCCATGGCCTCCTTGGCCTTGGTCAGCATGGCGATCAGCTCGTCCACGCCCGTGGTGGGCCGCAGCTTGCCGTCCGCGCCGAGCAGCCCGGCCTTCTCGCAGATGTCGGTGTTGTAGTACTGCACCATCGGGTGGGCGTCGAACGGGATGGCGTACAGGACGCCGTCGAGGTGGGCGCGTTCCCAGATGGGCGGGCTGAAGTCGGCGGCCTTCAGGCCGGCCTCCTCCAGCAGTTTCGTGTCGATGGGGTCGAGGATGCGCCCGGCGCCGATGCCGGCCAGCCGGGCGAGGTGGAACGTGGCGAGGTCGGGCGAACGTCCGCCGGCGCCGGCCATGGCGATCTTCGTGTAGTAGGGCTCGCCCCACTGAAGCACGTTCTCCTCGACGAAGACGTCGGGATTCTCCTTGCTGAACGCGTTGACCATCCCGTTCATCGTGATGCCGTCGCTGGCGCCGAGGAAGTGCCAGTACCTGATGCGGGTCTGGGACGAGCCGAACCCCACGGGGATCGCGCATCCCGACGCGGCGGCGGCGATCAGGGCGAGGCCGCCGCCTAGGAGGTGCCGGCGGTTGATGTGAGGGGGACCGTGCACTGGATGGCCTCTTCCTTACACCGAGCTGTGGTCCTGGAAAGGGCGGGTGAGGGCAGCAGAGAGGGCCTCCCGTCGGAGGCGGACAGGCGGCACGTCCGGGTCGCGGCGGCCGCCGTGCGCACCCCGGGTGTTTCGCCGGGGTTACCCGAGTGTTAGCGGTAACAAGCGGCCTGTCAAGGGCCCTCAGGTAACCGCTTACCAGCTCTTGACCTGGCCTGTGATAGCGCTAACAATCGGGAACCACGTAACGCTGCGGAAACCCAGGGAGTCTCCTCCGTGCATCACGCCAGCCTCACCCTCGACCCGGCCTTCAAGGTCGCCCCCGTGCGCCGCCGCACGTTCGGCACGTTCGTGGAGCACCTCGGGCGGTGCGTCTACACCGGCATCTACGAGCCCGGGCACCCGCTGGCCGACGACGACGGCTTTCGCCGCGACGTCCTGGAGCTGACCAGGGAGCTGGGCGTGTCCACCGTCCGCTACCCCGGCGGCAACTTCGTCTCCGGCTACCGCTGGGAGGACGGCATCGGCCCCAAGGACCGGCGGCCCCGCCGGCTCGACCTGGCCTGGCGCAGCACGGAGACCAACGAGGTGGGCGTGGACGAGTTCGTCCTGTGGTGCCGTAAGGCGGGGGTGGAGCCCATGATGGCGCTCAACCTCGGCACGCGGGGCATCGCCGAGGCGCTCGACCTGCTCGAATACTGCAACCACCCGTCCGGCACCGCACTGTCGGACCTGCGGGTGAGCCACGGCGCCAAGGAGCCGCACGGCATCAGGATGTGGTGCCTGGGCAACGAGCTCGACGGGCCCTGGCAGACCGGCCACAAGACGGCCCGCGAGTACGGCCGGCTGGCCGCCGAGACCGCCCGCGCGATGCGCATGGTGGACCCGCGGCTCGAGCTGGTGGCGTGCGGCAGCTCCAGCTCCAGCATGCCGACGTTCGGCGCGTGGGAGGCGGAGGTGCTGGAGGAGGCGTACGAGCTGGTCGACTACATCTCCTGCCACGCCTACTACGAGGAGCACGACGGCGACCTCGGCAGCTTTCTGGCCAGCGACACCGACATGCAGTACTTCATCTCCTCGGTGGTGGCCACCGCCGACCACGTCGGGGCGCGGCTGAAGTCGCGCAAGCGGATCGACCTCTCCTTCGACGAGTGGAACGTGTGGTACCAGTCGCGCTTCAGGGACGCCGGCACCCCCGACGACTGGCCGGTCGCGCCGCCGCTGCTGGAGGACCACTACCACCTGGCCGACGCGGTGACGTTCGGCGGGCTGCTGATCACGTTGCTGCGCAACAGCGACCGGGTGACCGCCGCCTCGCTGGCCCAGCTCGTCAACGTGATCGCGCCCATCATGACCGAGCCGGGCGGGCGGTCCTGGCGGCAGACCACGTTCCACCCGTTCGCGCAGGCCTCCCGGTACGCGGCCGGCGACGTGCTGCGGGTGGAGCCGGTGTCGCCGCTGTACGAGACGGCGGCGTACGGAGAGGTGCCGCTGGTGCACGCGGTGGCCACGCACGACGCGGACGGCACGACGCTGTTCGCCGTCAACCGCTCGGTGGACGGGCCGCTGTCGCTGGAGATCGACGCGCGGGCGCTGGGCGCGGTGCGGGTCGTCGAGGCGACCACGCTGACCGACCCCGACGTCTACGCCCGCAACACCGCCGACGAGCCGGACCGGATCACGCCCAGGCCGAACCGGGACGTCGAGCAGGATCCGCTGCGCGTGCTGCTGCCCCCGGTCTCCTGGAACGTGATCCGCCTGGCCCCCTGAGCGCCCGCCTGCTCAAGCGGGAAGAGCGCCGTGGCGGACCCGTGGCGGACCCGAGCCGGCCCAGGCGGGCTCGGGCGGGCTCGGGCAGGTTCAGGCGGGTGCGGTGCTGTCGCGGACCACCAGCTCGGGCTCGATCAGGCGGCGGCTCTCGGGCTCGGCCCCGGCCATGCGGTCGAGCAGCATGTGGAAGGCGTGCCTGCCGACCTCACGGAAGTCCTGCCGCACGGTGGTCAGCGGCGGCCAGAAGTAGGCGGACTCGGGGATGTCGTCGAAGCCGGCCACGCTGACGTCCTCAGGCACCCGCCTGCCCGCCTCGCGCAGCGCCCGCAGCACGCCGAGCGCCATCTGGTCGTTGGCCACGAACACGGCCGTGACCTCGGGCTCCTCGGCCAGCCGGCGGCCGAGCTGATAGCCGGACCTGGCGCTCCAGTCGCCCCGCAGCACGTCGGGCGCCGGCCGCCCGGCCGCCTCCAGCACGCCGCGCCAGCCGTCGATGCGGCCGTTGGCGTCGAGCCAGTCGGCCGGGCCCGCGACGTGCCACACCGTGCGGTGGCCGAGGTCGAGCAGGTGGCGGGTGACGCGGGCGGCGCCGGCGACCTGGTCGACCTTCGCCACCGGGACGGGGATGTCGTCGGCGGCGTCGACCGCGACGACCGGCATCTCGGGCGGCAGGTGGCGCAGCCCGTCGGCGGCCGACTCGTGGGGCGCCACGATGATCACGCCGTCGACCGCCTGGGAGCGCAGCCGCTGCACGCCCTCCTCCATGGAGGTGCGGTTGAGCGAGCTGAGGCTGGCGATGGAGACGTTGTAGCCGGCGTGGCGGGCGGCCTGCTCGATGCAGTAGAGCGTGGTGGCAGGGCCGTAGAGCGTGGTGTCGATGCTGACCACGCCGAGCACGCCTGAGCGTCCTGTGACGAGCTGGCGGGCCGCCTGGTTGGGGCGGTAGTCGAGCTCGCGTACGGCGGCCAGGACGCGGGCCCTGGTCTCGGCGCGTACGCGGTCGGGTGTGTTGAGCACCCGTGAGACGGTCATGGTGGAGACACCGGCGAGCACGGCCACGTCCATGAGCACCGCAGGCCGGCCGGGTTTGGATTTCACCACGGCTCACCCCCCTTAGCGGTAACGCTAACAGGCGGAACGCCGAACGCGCGATCGTCGCCCCCGCGTCACGAGGGGGTCCTACCCCGCTCCGCCGGGCGTTCTCAGCTAACTACCAGGAACGGAGAGTAACCTGCGTCGGCATGGATGCGCCGAGGAGGACGAACAATGTGCTGGTCACGGCCCTGAGGCGCGGTGCGCGACGCCGCGGCGAGAGCTCCGGCCCTGTCTGCGGCCCTGTCTCCGGCCGGGGGTGCTGCAGGTGAGGATCCGCTACCTCATGCTGCACGCGTACGGCATGGGCGGCACGGTCAAGACCGTGATCAGCCAGGCGAACGCGATGGCCGCCGCCGGGCACGACGTGGAGCTGGTCAGCCTCGTACGCCGCCGCGAGCGGCCGCACTTCGCCGTCGATCCGCGGATCACCGTCACCACGCTGGTGGACCAGCGCGGCGGCCGGGTGCCGGACTCGCTGGCCCGGCGGGCCTGGCGGCAGGTGCGCGGGAAGGTGGTGCCGCGCGGCGAGTTCGCGGCCGGCTACTTCACCGAGCGGGTGGAGTGGGCGGCGATGGAGTACTGCGCGGGGCTGCGCGACGGCATCCTCGTCACCAGCCGGCCCGCGCTCAGCCTGATCGCCGCCCGCCGTGCCCGCAAGCCGGTGATCAAGGTCGCCCAGGAGCACATGAACCTGTCGGCCTACCCTGAGACGATCCGCAGGGAGATCGCCCGCCACTACGCCGCCTTCGACGCGATCACCGTGCTGACCAAGGCGAACCTGCGGGACTTCCGGCGCCTGCTGCCGACCACCCCGGTCGTGCGGATCCCCAACGCCGTGCCGGCCGCGAAGCGTGAGCGGTCGCGCCAGAGCGCGCCGGTCGTGGTGGCGTCCGGGCGGCTGGTACCGCAGAAGGGGTTCGACCTGCTGATCAAGGCGTTCGCGCAGGTGGTGGCCGAGCATCAGGAGTGGCGGCTGCGGATCTTCGGCACCGGGCCGCGCCAGGGCGAGCTGGCGGGCCTGGTCGAGCAGCACGGGCTGGCCGAGCACGTGTCGCTGGCGGGGCGTACCGGGCGGATGGACAAGGAGCTGGCCGGCGCCTCTGTCTACGCGGTCAGCTCCCGGTACGAGGGGCTGCCGATGACGATGATCGAGGCGATGGCGCACGGGCTGCCCGTCGCGGCCTTCGACTGCCCCACCGGGCCGGGCGACGTGCTGACCGACGGGGTGGACGGCCTGCTGGTGCCGCCGGAGGACGTGGACGCGCTGGCCGAGGCGCTGCGCCGGCTGATCGCCGATCGGGAGCTGCGGGTGAGCATGGGGAAGGCGGCCCGGCGGACCGCGCGGGCGTACGCGGCCGAGCACGTGATGCCGGTGTGGGAGGACCTGTTCGCGGAGCTGGCGGCGGGCGAGCGAATCGGTGACACCTTCTGGCCGGCCCACTGACCCCGACCGGCTGACCCCCTGACCGGCCACTGACCCCGACCGACTGACCGCCTGGCTGGCCGACCGGTTCTGGCTCCCCCCTGGGCCTCGGCCCTCCCACGAGCCTTGGGGGGCCCGCCGGCCGGCTTTGCCGGCAAAAGATCTACCTCCCGATTTCCCCGGAAAAATCGGGGTTTCTGGATACACCTGTCTAAAACATCCCCTATTTCGGCAAAAGCAGGCCCAAGAGGGCGGCACTCTGGGCCGCATGCGTGACCGGAAAGCTTTTCTGACTGCCATGGCAGGCGCACTTGCCCTGGTCACAGGGCTCACGGCGCCGGCCCAGGCCACCACGACCATCGCCGCACCCGCCGCTCCCACCGTCCGCCAGGACGCTCCCGCCGTGTACGGCCGGGCCGCGTACCTGTTGGACGCGAGCTCCGGCGACGTGCTGCTCGACAAGGCGGGCGGCAAGCGCATGCCGATCGCCAGCCTCACCAAGACCATGACCGCGTACGTGGTGCTGAAGACCGCCAAGCCCACGGACGTCGTACGGATCAAGGCGGCGGACGCCGCGTACGCGGAGGACGGCGGCGGCACCACCGCGGACCTGCGCCCCGGCGACCGCATCACGGTCGGCGAGCTGCTCTACGGCCTGATGCTGCCCTCGGGCGCGGACGCCGCCCACGCGCTGGCCCGCACGTACGGACCGGGCGTCAAGGGCTTCGTCGCCAAGATGAACGCGACCGCCCGCGAGCTGGGCATGAACGACACCGAGTACGTCAACGCCGACGGTCTGCCCACCCCGGCGGGCGACGGATTCTCCACCGCCAGGGACCAGGCCG
This sequence comes from Nonomuraea sp. NPDC049421, assembly GCF_040677005.1. Classification (NCBI taxonomy): domain Bacteria; kingdom Bacillati; phylum Actinomycetota; class Actinomycetes; order Streptosporangiales; family Streptosporangiaceae; genus Nonomuraea; species Nonomuraea sp. NPDC049421. The sequence continues at coordinate 47,127 of NZ_JBFAQA010000021.1, read as the reverse complement.
TGCTGGCCGCCGCCGCGCTGAAGGTGCCCCTCATCAAGGAGGTCGCCGGGACCCGCCGGCACTATCTCGACGGCACCGGCGAGCACCGTTCGTACGTCTGGCGCAACACCAACCGCCTCATCGGCACGTCGGACGCGATCGGGCTCAAGACGGGGTTCACCCGGGCGGCGGGTTACTGCCTGGCGTTCGCGAGCGAGCGCGACGGCCGGCCGCTGGTGGGCGTGCTGCTCGGCGAGTCGAGCTCAAGCCGCCGCTTCGGCACCGCCGAGGAGCTGCTGACCTGGGGCGCCGCCCAGCAGCGCGCCTGAGTCTCAGCGCACGCCGCGGGGCCGGAACTGGATGCTGATGCGGGGCCCCGCGGGGCGGCCCGTCTTGGGGATGGCGTGCTCCCAGGTGCGCTGGCAGCTGCCGCCCATCACGATGAGGTCGCCGTGGCCGAGGTCGTGGCGGATGGAGGGGCCGCCACCGCGCGGGCGGAGCATGAGCGAGCGCGGGTCGCCGACCGACAGGATCGCGACCATGGTGTCCTCGGTGCTGCCCCGGCCGATGGTGTCACCGTGCCAGGCCACGCTGTCGCGGCCGTCGCGGTAGAAGCAGAGCCCGGCGGTGCGGAACGGCTCGCCCAGCTCATCGCCGTAGTGGGCGTCGAGTGCGCGCCTGGCGTCGTCGAGCACGGGGTCGGGCAGGGTGTCGCCCTCGCCGTAGAACGCGAGCAGGCGCGGCACGTCGACCACTCGGTCGTACATGCGGCGCCGCTCGGCCTGCCAGGGCACCTGCTCGGCCAGCCGCTCGAACAGCGTGTCGGCGCCGCTCAGCCAGCCGGGCCGCAGGTCGATCCAGGCGCCGTGGCCGAGGTGGGTGCGGCGGACCGAGCCCGCCAGGGGGCCCAGCCCGAGCTCCTCGTCGAAGCCGAGCAAAGATGCTTGGAACGCGGCTGTCATGGTGCCGAGTGTATGCCATTCTTCAAACACGCATTCGACTTGGGCGGAAGTGCCGTACGCGAGGGCGCCGAAGTGTCACGCTGGAAGCCGCCGGATATGAGTGGCATCGCCCCTTCGAGAGACCACAGCCGAGGCGCAGAGGCCACCCACCGCTCTCCCCCATGCGAAGGAGCAGGCCATGCTCACCACCGCCTACCTGCCTGGCGCCCCCTCCTGGCTCGACGTCACCACCCCCGACCTGGAGGCGTCCACCGCCTTCTACACCGGCCTGTTCGGCTGGGACTCCGTGTCACTGGGCCCCGCCCACTCGGACTACCGCTTCTGCCAGGTCGGCGGGCGCACCGTGGCCGGCATCAGCCCGCACCTGCCGCCGGGCGGCCAGTCGGCCTGGCTGACCTACTTCCACACGCCCGAGGCCGACGCCGTCGCCAAGCGGGTCGAGCAGGCCGGAGGCAGGCTGCTGGCCGCGCCGCGGGACATCGAGGGGCAGGGGCGGATGGCGGTGTTCGCCGACCCGGCGGGCGCGTCGTTCGCCGTCTGGCAGCCCGGCGGCACCCCGGGGCTCGGGCTGGTCACCGAGCAGGGGTCGCTGTGCTGGGTCGAGCTGTTCACGCCCGGCCCGGACGGCGTCAGGGACTTCTACCGGGCCGTGTTCGGCTGGCGGATCGAGGACCTGCCGATGGGCGGGGAGACCTATCCGGTGATCACGCCGGCCGAGGGTGACGAGTCGGCGTCCGTCGCGGGCATCGTCCGGCTGCCGGAGGGCGAGCGCGCGCACTGGCTGCCGTACTTCGAGGTGCCTGACTGCGACGCGACGGCGGCGCTGGCGCAGCGGCTCGGCGGCACGCTGCGGGGGCCCGCGACGACGACGGAAGGGGTCGGGCGGATGGCGTTCGCCGCCGACCCGTTCGGCGCCGCGTTCGCGGTGATCACCAGCTCGGCCTGACCGGGGTCACAGCGGGCGGCGGCCGGCGAAGCCCAGCTCCGTACGGTGATACCAGCCCAGCTCGCGCTCGCCCTCGATCCAGCACAGCCGCACCGAGACACCGTCGAGCACGGCGGGGAAGTCGACGAGCACCGGCGCGATGCCCTTGACCTCGATGCCCTGCTCGCTCCAGCCGCTGACGAGCTCCTCGATGCGCGCCTGCAGCCCCTTCAGCTCGGGCAGCCCGCCCCGCTCCGACCTGCCGCCCGAGCGGCGGGCGAAGTCGATCTCGGCCAGGTCGGCGCGGGCGGCGATGACCTCGGCGGCGTCGTGGATGACGCCGGGGAGCAGCGCGCGGGCCTCGTCGAGGGTGAAGAGCCGGTCCATGCCCGCCAACGTTAGCGGTTGGGCTCGTAGGCGTGGACGAGCAGGCGTTCCGCCTCGTCGAGGTAGCCGTCGAGGTAGGCGGCGGCCTCGTCGGGCCGGCCCGACTCGATGAGGCCGAGCAGCACGTGGTTGCGCTCGACGAACGGCTCGTGGAAGGCGCGCGGGTTCTCCATCACGTGGAAGACGAGCCGCAGCTCGGCGAAGAGCTGGCGCATGGCCTCGTCGATCCTGGGGCTCTCGTTGAGCGAGACCAGCGCCTGGTGGAAGCGGATGTTGGCGGTGCCGACGCCCTGCCAGTCGTCCTGGGCGACCGCGCGCTCGGCGTCCTGGAGCGACTCCTTGATCAGGGCCAGCGCGCGGTCGGACGGCGGGCGGCGCACGGCGGCGCCTTCGAGCACGCGGCGGACGCGGTAGAGGTCGGAGACGTCCTCGGCGGACGGGAGCCGGACGAAGACTCCCCTGTTGAGCCGGTGGTCGAGCAGGCGTTCGTGGCCGAGCAGCCGGAACGCCTCGCGCAGCGTGTTGCGTGAGACGCCGAGCGCCTCGGAGATCGACTCCTCGGACAGACGCTGGCCGGGCTGGAAGAAGCCCTCGCTGATGCGGTCACGCAGGATGTCGGCCACCCGCTCGGCCGTGCTGCTGCGTCCCAGACGGGGCCGGTCCTGGGAGAGATCAGCGACCACGTTATCCACATTTAACAGATAATCATGGAGCAAACCTCTTGTCGAATTGTTCAACGATCCTTACGTTGAAACTACTCCCCAATCGACATAAGGAGCGATCCGATGTCAGGCTCCACGCAACAGACCCGGCGGGTGATCCTCGCCAGCCTGATCGGCACGTCGCTGGAGTGGTACGACTTCTTCCTCTACACCACCGCCGCGACCCTGGTCTTCCCCAAGCTGTTCTTCCCCTCACTCGACCCCTTCACGGCGGTCCTGGCGTCGCTGACCACCAACGCGGTGGCGTTCGTGGCGCGGCCGCTCGGCGGCGTGGTGTTCGGCCACTTCGGCGACCGGGTCGGCCGCAAGACGGTGCTGGTGGTGACGCTCCTCATGATGGGCGTCTCGACGTTCCTCATCGGCGTGCTGCCCGGCTACGCCGCCGTCGGCGTGCTGGCGCCGGTCCTGCTCGCGCTGCTGAGGTTCGTGCAGGGGCTGGGGCTGGGCGGCGAGTGGGGCGGCGCGGTGATCATGTCGCTGGAGCACGGCGACGGGCGCCGGCGCGGCTTCAACGCGAGCTGGCCGCAGGTCGGCGTGCCCGCCGGTTATGTGCTCGCCACCGGCCTGCTGACGATCATGTCGTTCACCATGTCGGACGCGGCGTTCCTGTCGTGGGGCTGGCGGGTGCCGTTCCTGCTGTCGGGCGCGCTGGTCTTCGTCGGGCTGTGGGTGCGGATGCGGATCACCGAGTCGCCGTTGTTCGCCGAGGTCTCCGAGCAGGGCGCGACGGCCAAGATGCCGCTCGTCGAGGTGCTGCGGACGCACCCGCGGGCGCTGCTGTCGGCCTTCACCGCGCGCATCGGGGTGGACGTGGCGTTCTACACCTTCACCGCGTACATCATCGTCTACATCACCGGGACGCTGAACCTGCCGCGCTCGTACGCGCTGAACGCCGTGCTCATCGCCTCGGCGCTGCAGCTCGCGCTGATCCCGCTGGCGGGCGCGCTGTCCGACCGGTACGGCCGCCGCCCCGTCTACCTGGCCGGCGTGATCGCCGCCGCGGTGTGGGTGTTCGTCTTCTTCCCGCTGCTCGACACCGGCTCGTTCCCGCTGATCGCGCTGGCCGCCGTGGTGGCGCTGGTGACCCACGCCGCGATGTACGGCCCGCAGGCCGCGTTCATCGCCGAGCTGTTCAGCACCCGCCTGCGCTACAGCGGCGCCTCCATGGGCTATCAGGTGGCGGGGGTGGTGGGCGGCGCGCTCGCCCCGATCATCGCCCTGCAGCTGTACGAGTCCTTCCAGTCCACGATCGCGGTCTCCGTGTACGTCGTCGCCGCCCTCGCCGTCACCGCCGTCGGCCTGGCCATCGCGCCGGAGACCCGCGACGTCGACCTGGCCGAGAGGCCGGAAGAGGCCAGGAAGGCCCCGCAGGTGGGCCCGTTCGCCTGACAGACCTCGCAGGGGATGCCGCGAGAGCCGCGGGCGGTGGCTGCCGACACCGCCCGCGGAAGCTTTTCCGGGCGCCGAAGCCCCTAGTCAACAGGGTTGTGACCGTATCGCCATCGATTCACAGAACAACCGTCTCCGAATAGGCATAAACTGCCCGCCTGTGAGCCTGCCTGTACGAGAACGTTCCCCCCGGCCGGGCGGCGGTCGTCACCGCCGTCCCGTGCCCACGTCCTTGCCGCCCGACGCCCCCGTGCTCGTGCTCGCCACTCCCGGCACGACGGACGGCGTGGCCGAGGAGATCGCGGCCGTGGTCCGCGTCGACAACCCCCAGATCGAGGTGCGCCTGACGAGCGTGAGCGACCTGGCAGACTCTCTGCCCTCCGGCCGCGAAGCCGTCGTCGTACCGCTCCTCACCTGGGACGATCCCGCCGTCCTCGCGGAGATCGGCAAGGCCGTCGCCGCCACCGGCACCGGGGCCGCCGTCACCGAGGCGCTCGGCCCGCATCCGCTGCTGGCCGAGGCGCTGCACATCCGGCTGGCCGAGCGCGGCCTGGCCAGGGCCGACCGGGTCCGCCTGCTGAACGTCTCCAGCCCCGTCGACGCCGTCATCCTCGGCACCGTGGGCGGAGAGCGCGCCGTGCACGCCGTGCAGGCCACCGCGGTGCTGCTGGCGTCCAGGCTCACGCTGCCGGTCGTCGCGGCGTCGCTGGACAGCGAGCCCGGCGTGCCGGTCGCGGCCCAGCGGCTGCGGGCGGCGGGCGCCGAGCGGCTGGCCATCGCGCCGTGCATGATCGGCCACGAGGCTCCGTACGCGCTGATCGAACAGGCCGCGGCGGCGATCAGCGCCGGCCACGCCGAGCCGCTCGGCGCGCACGGCGCCGTCGCCGAACTTGTCGCGCGAGCTTACGGCAGTCAACTCGCGACTTGACAAGGGCTTGTAGAGATCACGGAACTCGCGTTACGGTCGGCGCATGCGCCGCGTGGTCTGCGAGGGCGAACGCGTCTGCCTCCGTGACGTCACGGAGGCGGACATCGCCGCTCTGCACGGGGTCTACGGCCATCCCGTCGCCACCCAGCACGCGCCCTTCGCGCCGCGCAGCCTCCAGGAGGTGACCGGCCTCGTCGAGGAGGCCGTGCGGGCGGCCGCCGCCGAGCCGCGCCTGCTCTACGTGCTGGCCGTGCTCGACGCGGGCCGCCGCGACGTGGTCGGCGTCGCCCGGCTGCGCATCGAGGCCGAGCTGCCGCACAGCGCCGAGATCGGGTTCGGGCTCCATCCCGAGCAGTGGGGGCGCGGCATCGGCACCGACCTCGTACGCCTGCTGCTGTCCTTCGGCTTCAAGCAGCTCGGGCTGCACCGCATCTGGGGCGCCCGCTCCCCCGCCAACCTGCCCGCCCAGCTCGCCATGCTCACCGCGGGGATGGTCGAGGAGGGCCGCATCCGCCACCACCTGCCCACGCCGAACGGCTGGCGCGACTCCATCGTGCACTCGGCGCTGGAGGACGAGTGGGTCGAGCGCTGATCCCCACTTCCCGCGCTTCGTGAGCGCTGGGTCAAGTCCGGGCGGAGTCGCGGGCCACAGGATTGTCGGTGCGGCATCCTACGATGAGGCCTCTCACGGAGGGATAGTCACATGCTCGACTCGCTGATCGTGCCCCTGTTCGTCACCACGGACCTGCCGCCCGGGGCGGACCTGGCCGAGTTCGGCGAGCTGCTCGCCGAGACCGCGCGCTCTCTCGGCGACGAGGGGGCGGGCTATCCGGCGTTCCTGGCGGGCAACGTGTTCTGGCTCGACCGTCCCGTGCTGCCCGGCCAGCGCCCGCCTTCCGAGGGCGAGCTGCGCTTCGCCGGCATGCTGGGCTATCTCGCCGCCTCCGGCTCCGGGCAGGGGCCGCGCGAGGTGGTGTCCGACGTGCGGCGGGCGATCGGGGCCGCCGTCACCGCGCGCTACGGCGACGTGGGCGTGCCGCCCGCCGTGTTCGCCATCCGCGATCACGACGTCCGCGAGCGCACCCCCGGCAAGGCCATCTACGTCGACACCCGCGACGGGGCCAGCGAGCTGGTGAGCGCGACCCGGTCCTACCTCTAGCCGCGCTTCCCCGGCTCGTGCGATCGTGAGCCCATGGCGGTGCTCGGCGCGTTCTGCTTCGGACTGGTCATCGGCTGGATCACCCACGGGCTGCTGCGGCGCCGCGCGTCCGCCGCCGACGTGGCGGCGGTGGTGGCCGTCGTGGGCGGCGGGTTCGTGGTGGCGCTGCTCGCCTCGCCCTCGGTGTTCGGCGGTTACGCGGTGGGGCTGCTGGTCGCGTTCTTCGGCTATCTGGTGCTGGTGACCCTCATGCCGGGGTCGAAGTGGACGGGTGAGCCTCCCGGCGGGCCGATCAGCACGTACGACGCCCAGAGGTCCGGCTCGGCCGAGCCGTAGAGCTCGCGCAGCCCCAGCACGGCGGCGCGCAGGGCCGTGGCGGGGGCGTCTCCCGCGCGCAGGCGCATGATGAGGTCGGGCACGAGGGCCCGGCTGATCTCCTTGGCGACCGGCCGGAGAGGGAGCAGCACGGCGCGGGCGCCCGCATGCAGGAACGCCTGACCCAGCGCGGCCACGGCCGTGCCCGTTCCCGGCGTCGCGGTGTGCGGGGTGTGCGGGGTGTGCGGGGTGAGCATGACGAGGTCGGCCGCCACGTTCATGGTCATCAGGCGGCGGGCGGTCAGGAGGCCGTCGGCCAGCACGACGCCAGAGCCGAAGGGGTCCTTCTCGTCCAGCACCATGCCGGTCGCCAGATGCAGCACGGGACGCACGCCTCGCAAGTCGGCCGCGGTGGCCGTGACGGGGGTGGTGCCGAGCAGCGCCGCCGCCTCTTCCTCCTGGCCGATCACCAACGGTGTGCCGCGCCGCGCCTGCGGCCGGCCCTCCGTCGTGGTGGCGGGGGCGTAGGTGACCGGGCCGTGCTCGACCAGGGACCGGCCGCCCGAGGGTGTGAGCGCGTGCAGGGGGATGCCGTGCAGTCCTGGACCTGGGAGCAGGTGGAGCAGGTCGCCGCTCTGGAGGTCGAGGTTGCGCAGGGCCTCGGTCAGCAGGCCGTCGGCCACGCGCCGCCACACGTCGGCGCGGTGGCGGCGGGCGTCGATGTCGAGGAGTCCTGGTCTGGGGGCGTACGTGGTGTGCAGGAAGTCTGTGAGCAGTTCCCGGCCGACGGTGGTCGTGCAGGCCCGGGGCTCCGGCCAGCCCGTACGGTGGGCCAGCACGGTCGTGGTGCCGACGCTCTCGTCCAGGTGGAACGCCAGCATGGCGACCGTCCCGCGCGTCCCCGGGGCGGAGGTGGACCGGCGGCGCAGGGACACGTGATGGGGGGCCGAGGGGGCCATGCGGCGCCACACGGCCTCCAGGTCGGTCCTGGCCGCGCGGGCGCGGTGGATGAGGCGGGCGGCCCGGTCCGGGTCCCTGGTGTGTCCTGCGGCCGTCATCAGGGTCTGGACGGTGGTCAGGGCCTGCTGCTCGGCCTCCACGAGGTTCGCGGGAACACCCTCGGGCGCCGGCCAGGGCCGGTCGTCCAGGTGGGCCGCGAGGGCGGCCACCCTGGCCTGCTCGGCGTGCTCCCAGGCCGTCCCGCCCCGTCCGAGGGTGACGGCCAGGTGGACGGCTCTCTCGCGGGAGGGGGCGTGACCGAGCGCGCAGGCCCGCTCGGCGTCGGCCAGCGCTCCTGCGAGGTCGCCCAGCTCCTCCGCGGCGACCGACCTCAGGTGGTACGCCGTCCGCAGCTCGATGTCGTGGCCCAGGTCGGTCAGGGCGCCGATGGCCGTACTGAGGCGGTGCCCGGCCCGGTCGTACGCGCCTGAGCCCAGGTCGAGGACCGCGAGCCGGCACTGCGCCACCGCCTCCCCCGCCCTGAACCCGCTCTCCTGCGCCAGCGCCACGGCCTCCTCCAGCCACCTGACGGCCTGGATCCTGCCGGTCTGTTCGACGGTCGGCCGGGCGAGCGCCACCAGGGCGAGGACGGTGCCGCGGGCATCGCCGTGGGCGCGTTGCAGGTGCAGGGCACGCTCGGCGAGAGGCCGAGCCCCTTCGAGATCACCCCGAAGCTCGTGAACGAGGGCGAGGTCCGCGTAGGCGGCGGCGAGGTCGGCGGGCCGGCCTGCGGCGCGGCCCAGCTCCTCACCGAGCGCGATGGCGTCACGGTAGCGGGCGGCGGCCTCGTCCAGCTCACCGAGCTTGAGGTGAAGAGCGGCACGACCGACGAGGAGTGGAATGCGAAGGAAACGCCACACCGAAGGCGCCGTCAGCCCTAACCCCTCCTCGTAGGCTGCACCGGCCTCCCTCCACCTCGCCGCATCGGTATAGGCCGCCCCGAGCAGGGCGAGCGCTCCGGCAAGCTGCGCAGGCACCGCACCCCGGGCCTCCTCTACGGCCGCCTCAAGGTGCGTGATCGCCTCCTCCGCCCGCCCCAGCTCCAGAGCCGCCGCCCCAAGGTTCCGCAGATGCTCACCCACCCGCTCATCACGCGACTCCCACCCTCGCGCGGCGTACGCGTAGGCGGCAGGCAGGTCGCCCAGGGCCCGGCAGTAGCCCGACAACTTGACCAGCAAATACGACCGATCCCCAGCCTCCAACCCCGCGAGAGGCTCCCCACCCTCCGAATCGCGGCCCCGCGTAGAGGCGTCCGGCGCGGCGGTGCCCAATGCAGGGGTGCCAGGTGCGGGGGCGGTGTCGGTGGGTGGGGATGGGGTGGGGGCGGTCAGGGCTTGGGCGGCGAGGGTGCGGGCCTGGGCGAGGTCACCGGCCGCTTCCGCTTCGGCGAGCTGAAGCCAGAACTCCAAGCGAGCCACGGCATCGCTCCAGCGCCCGCCCGCACGCAGGGAGGTGAGTGCGGCCCGGCCACGGGTGAGGTCGCCGAGGGTCAGGTGGAGGGTCGCCAGGCGGGACAGGGCAGCGGCGTCGATGTCGCTGTTCATCGCGGCGATGAGCTCGAACGGCGCTTCCTCGACCGGTTCCGCAGCTGAGTCGCCCGCAGGACCACCCGCCGACCCCCGCGCGGGGCCTTCAGCCGGAGCGCCCCCAGGACCCTCCGTCCGAGTGCCCGCAGAGGTCACCGTCCCAAGGTCCGCGGAACCGGCCGCAGGGCCCTCCGTCCGTGTGGCGGCGGGACCGCTCACAGGCTTTTGAGCGCCCGCGGGACCGCCGTCTGGCCCTTGTGCCTGAGTGCTCGCCGAGCCTCCGGAGGTGCCTGGTGAGGCGGCTGTGGAAGTTTCGGCAGGCGGGGGGAGGTGGGGTTGGAGGAGGGTGAGGGCGGTTTCCAGGCTCTGGCGGGCGGCGCGGTAATCGCCGCGATGTTCCAGGGCGAGGCCCAACTTGATGGCGGTCAGGGCCGCTGGTTGGGGGTGGCCGGTGGTGTGGAAGGCGGACAAGGCGGCTTCGAGGGCGGTGACCTGGGCGTTGAGGTTGCCCGTGCGGCCGTGCAAGGCTGCCAGGCGGTCCTGTACGACGCCCTCAGCCAGTTGGTCGTCGGCCGCCAGCGTGAGGGCTGTGTGGAGGCGTTCCTCGGCCTCCCCGAGGCGGCCCAGCTCCACGTCCACGGCCGCGCGGCCGAGGGTGGCGACCAGGAGGGCGTAAGGGTCGGAGCCAGCGGTTTCGAGTGCGTGGTCGAGGTCGGTCAGGGCGTCGTCCGGGAGGCCGAGGGCGGTCAGGCAGGAGGCGCGCATGGTCAGGGCCAGCGACTCCTTGACCGGGCTGTCCAGCTGGGCGAACGCCTCCGCCGCCGCCCCGAAGGCCTCCATCGCCTGCGCGGACTCCCCCTCCCCGTACGCGAGAACGCCCAGGTTGTACCGCACAGAGGCGGCGCCGTCGGGGTTGCCGAGGGCGTCGTACTCGCGTCCGGCCAGCTCGAAGGCGACCCGGGCCCCACCCGCGTCACCACGGCCCCGGCGGCGCTGCGCGATGCGGTACCACTCGTCGGCCGGCTCGCGCCGCCGCCCGTGCCGCCGCACGATCTCCACGAGCCGGGTCTCGCAGGCGGCGGCCTGCCCGGGGTGGCCGCGTACGGCGAGCAGGACGGCGTGCGCGTCGAGCGCCCGGCACGCCTCCTCCCAGTCCCCGGCCGCCTCCAGCTCGATGGCACAGGCGGTGATGCGTTCGCCGGCGGCGGTGAGGTCGTCCTGGTCGAGCGCGGCACGGGCGGCGAGGACGAGGGCGAGCGCGGCGCGGACGGGTTCGCCCACGTCCAGGTGCAGGTTCCGGGCCCGGCCGGCGCACTCGACGGCGGCGGCCGGGTCGCCGGCGGCGAGATGGGCTTCCGCGGCGTGCCGGAGGTGCGAGGCCTCGTCGGCGGGCAGCCCCGCCTCCTCGCACAGGGTGGCGGCCCGCCGGTGAAGGTCGGCGGCGCGGGCGGGCTCACCGGCGGCGAGGTGGAGCAGGCCCATCCGGGTCAGCTCCTGGGCCTCCGCACGGGGATCTCCGAGGTCATGGTGGACGTCCGCGGCCCGCGCGTACGCCGCCAAAGCCTGCCCCGGCTCGGCCAGCCCGCCCAGCCGGGACAGCACGGCGGCGGCGCGGGACCGTTCCCCCGCCGCCTCGAACGCCTCCGCCGCCCGCTCCAGCACGCGGCCCGCGACGCCCGCCCGCCCGGCCTCGGCCAGCCGCTCCGCCGCCTCGGCGAGGAACTCACCGCGCTCCGCCTCGCCCTCGGCCCGCCGCTCCGCCACCTGGAGCAGCGTGAGCGCCCGTTCCTCGCGCGGCGACCGCAGCGCCAGCTCGGTCGCGGTCGCCGCGAGCTGCTCATCCACCTCCCCCGCCCCGTCGAGCACGCGCGCCAGGGCGGCGTCCAGGGCGGTGTCCAGGGTGGAGTCCAGGGTGGAGTCCAGGCCGACGGGCTCACCGGTCAAGGACAGTGCTTCGGTGAGGTCGCGGGGGTCCTGGTACGCCATGTGCCGCGCCAGCAGCGCCTTCACCAGGGCGCGCCGGGCGCCGGCCTGGCCGTGTGCGTCCTTCGTGGCCAGTTCCACGGCCTGGCGGGCTGCTTGGACGGCCTCCCGCAGATCGGCGGCACGCCGGTCGCCGTCGGCGCTGGAGGCTCGCCGGCGCAGCACCTCCGACATCAGCCCGTACGCCTCGGCCCGCCGGGTCAGACCTTCACCCGCCGCGAGTGCCTCCCGCAACACGGAGACGGCCTCGTCGGCGGGGTGAGGGATGCCGTGCGGCGCGGGGCCGGTCGTCAGGTGGAGGGTGAGGGCTTCGGCGAGGAGGAGGAGCGTGTCGGGGCGTTGCGGGGCGTGGTCGCCGTATGCGGACAGGGCGGCGCGGGCCGCGGCGATCGGCACGGCCGGGTCGCCGTCCGTCAGGGCCGCCAGTTCGAGCAGGGCGGTGGCCGAAGCGGTGAGGAGGGCGGGCTTGGCGGGGTGGCCGTCAGGGACCAGGGCGAGCGCGTCGCGGCGGGCCTCGACGGCGGACTCCAGGTCCGCGGGGTCGCCGCTCACCTCGTGGCGGCGCATCCTGCGGTCGCCGAGCAGGCGCAGCCGGACGAGCGGGTCGGGCAGGTCGCGTACGTCCTCGTCGGGGGTGACGCGCAACGCGTCGAGCATCTCCAGGCCGGCTTCGAGCGAACGTTCGTCGCCCGTGACGACGTACCACTCGATGAGCCCCGACGCGTACGGCGCCAGCACCCCCGGATGCGCCCACCGCTCGTGCCAGGAGTCCAGGGCGCACTGCCCGACCCTGATGAACGCTAGCAGGTCGTCGTCGGCCCAGGAGGCGACCGAGCGGGAACGGGTGAGCTCGACGAGCGCGAGCAGCGCCCGCGACCGGTCCCGCTCCCCCGACTCGGCGGCCGCGAGGTACGCGGCGGCCAGCTCGTCGTCGCCGGGCGCCGCGAGCGCGAGGGCGGCGGCCAGGTCGCGGGTGTAGGCGGGCTCGCCGAGGGCGGCGCGCAGCAGCATGTGGACGGCGTCGTCGATGATCTCGCGCCCGCCGGTGGCCTCGTGGAGGCGCACGAGCCCGGCTCCGAGCGGCCCCAGCGCGCCGGGCGCCCACGAGGGGTCGGACGAGCGTACGGACTCCTGCAGCAGGAACTCGCCGAGCCGCTCCGACACCTCCGCGACCGGCTCGGCCATGGCCCGCCGGACCAGGGCGTGGATGAGCAGCCCCACGTGCCGGTACGCGCCCGGGTCGACGTGCCTGAACACCTCCTCGACCAGCCCCGCCCAGGTGCCGGCCGACTCGCCCGGAGGGAGTTGGGAGCCGCGCAGCTTCTCCGGCAGCCGGCCGGGGTCGACGACGGCCACGGCGGCGAAGAACGCGCCCGCCACCGCCGCGTCGCGCGTGGTGCGCGGGTCGAGCCGGTAGCGGGCCAGGTGGAGCATGCCGATGAGCCGCCAGGTGGCCGCGTCGGAGCGGCCGCCTGAGCAGGCCAGCATCGCCTGCTCGGCCTCGGACAGCGCCGCGGGATCCCAGATCAGCTCGGGATCCGCGGCCTGTTCGAACCGCTCGATGCGGGCGGCCAGCGCCCCGGCCGGATCGGTCATGGGCAAAGACTCTCATTGGCGTGCCGCCCCGTACAGCGGCTCCCGGGGTGGGGCGGTGAGGTCGGGCGCGTCCTGGGTAGGTGCGTTCGCATGCTCTACGGCAAGGAACACGTTCGGCGTTATCAGGAGACCGACGGGGCCGAAGGCCACGACTGGAACAACACCGTCGTCCTTCTCCTGACCACCAAGGGCCGCAAGTCCGGGCAGCCCTTCACGACCCCGCTCATCTACCAGCGCTTCGGCGAGGACTATCTCGTGGTGGCGTCGAAGGGCGGCGACCCCGAGCATCCGCAGTGGTACAAGAACCTGCTGGCGGAGCCCGAGGTCGAGGTGCAGGTCAAGGGCGACAAGTTCCGGGCCCGCGCGCGTACGGCCGAGGCGTCGGAGAAGCCCGAGATGTGGCAGGTCATGGCCAGGACCTGGCCCGAGTACGACGAGTACCAGAAGAAGACCGACAGGGAGATCCCGGTCGTCGTGCTCGAACGCGTGAGCTGATCACCCGGTCAGCGTCTCGTACAGCCGCATGGTGCGGTGGGCGATCCGTTCCCAGGAGAAGTGCTCGATGGCGCGGGCCCGGCCCGCCTCGCCCATCGCCCGTGCCCGCGCCGGGTCGCCGAGCAGGGCGTTGACCCGCTCCGCGAGGTCGGCGGCGAACCGCTCCGGGGCGTGCGGCGTGCCGTCGGCGGCCTGCGCGATGGGCACCAGCAGGCCGGTCTCGCCGTCGGCGACCACCTCGGGGATGCCGCCCGTCGCGGTCGCCACGACGGCCGTCTCGCATGCCATCGCCTCGAGGTTGACGATGCCCATGGGCTCGTAGACCGACGGGCAGACGAACACCGTGGCATGGGTCAGGAGCTGGATGACCTCGGGCTTGGGCAGCATCTCCTGGATCCAGAACACGCCCGCGCGGTCGAGCCCCTCGACGAGCTCGGTCACCTCGGCGGCGATCTCCGGCGTGTCGGGCGCGCCCGCGCAGAGCACGAGCTGCGCCGCGGGGTCGAAGGAGCGGGCCGCGTGGAGCAGGTGGACCAGGCCCTTCTGGCGGGTGATGCGGCCGACGAAGACGACGTAGGGCCGTGTGGGATCGACGCCGTACTTCTCCAGCACGTCGGTGCCGCGGTCGGGCGCGTATTGGGTGGTGTCGATGCCGTTGTGGATCACGCTGACCCGCTCGGGCGGGATCTCGGGGTAGGCGGCCAGGACGTCGCGCCGCATGCCCTCGGAGACCGCGATGACCGCGTCGGCGGCGGCCAGGGCGGTGCGCTCGGCCCACGAGGAGATCGCGTAGCCGCCGCCGAGCTGCTCGGCCTTCCACGGCCGCAGCGGCTCGAGACTGTGCGTGGTGACGACGTGCGGCACGCCGTGGAGCAGCTTCGCGACATGCCCGGCGAAATTGGCGTACCAAGTATGGGAGTGAACGACCGACGCGCCCGCGCACGCGGCCGACATCTCGAGGTCGACGCCGAGCACCTGCAGGGCCGCGTTCGCGCCCGCCAGGCCGTCGGGCACGCGGTAGGCGGATACGCCCGGCTCGACGCGGGCCGCCCCGAAGCAGCGCACGTGGACGTCGGCCAGCTTCCGCAGCTCTCTGGCCAGGTATTCCATGTGCACCCCTGCCCCGCCGTACACCTCTGGCGGGTATTCCCTGCTGAGCAGATCAACGCGCATGAGACGACACTACGGGCTGGTTGAGCACAGCGAACACAGCGACAAACCAAAGCTCGGCAACTCCGGTTCGTACATTGCATCGCAAATACCGACACACGGGAGGATCCCGCTGCGGCCTTTCGTCGATAGATCGGCCATTTGGGGGTAGCGTCCTGGGCATGAGGTCCCGGAGGGTGCTTGCGGTTGTGCTGGCAGGTGGAGAGGGCAAGAGGCTCATGCCTCTCACGGCGGATCGGGCGAAACCGGCGGTGCCGTTCGGGGGGATGTACCGGCTCATCGACTTCGTGCTGTCCAACCTCGCGAACGGCGGGTTCCTGAAGATCGTCGTGCTGACGCAGTACAAGAACCACAGCCTCGACCGGCACGTCTCGCGTACGTGGCGGCTGTCGGCGATGCTGGGCAACTACGTCACGCCGGTTCCGGCGCAGCAGCGGCTGGGGCCGAGATGGTTCTCCGGCTCGGCCGACGCGTTGTTCCAGAACCTGAACCTGATCTACGACGAGGAGCCCGAGCACGTCATCGTGTTCGGCGCCGACCACATCTACCGGATGGATCCCCGGCAGATGGTCGAGCAGCACGAGGACTCCGGCGCGGACGTGACGGTGGCGGCGATCAGGCAGCCGCTGTCGCTGGCCGACCAGTTCGGCGTGATCGAGACCGATCCCGAGGGGCGCCGCATCGTGGCGTTCAGGGAGAAGCCGAAGGACGCCGTGGGGCTGGCCGACTCCCCCGACGAGGTGTTCGCGTCGATGGGCAACTACGTGTTCAAGACGCAGGCGATGATCGACGCGCTGCGCGAGGACGCGCTCGACCCCTCCAGCAAGCACGACCTCGGCGGAAACATCATCCCGATGCTGGTGAAGTCGGGCGGCGCCGACGTCTACGACTTCGCCCACAACATCGTGCCGGGCTCCAGCGAGCGCGACCGCGGCTACTGGCGTGACGTGGGGACGCTGGACGCCTACTACGAGGCCCACATGGACCTCATCTCGGCGCATCCGGTGTTCAACCTGTACAACGACAAGTGGCCGATCTTCACCGGGCACGACCCGCTGCCGCCCGCCAAGTTCGTGCACAACGACGGCGACCGGGTGGGGCGGGCGATCGACTCGCTGGTCTCCCCCGGCGTGATCGTCTCCGGCGGCACGGCGATCAGATCCATCCTGTCGCCGAAGGTGGTGCTCCACTCGCACTCGCTGGTGGAGGACTCCGTGCTGATGGAGAACGTCAAGGTCGGGCGGGGCGCGGTCGTGCGCAAGGCGATCATCGACAAGAACGTCGTCATCCCCGACGGCGCCCGCATCGGCTTCGACCCCGAGTACGACCGCAGCAGGTTCGCGCTGACGAGGGGCGGGGTCGTGGTGATCGGCAAGAACGAGATCGTCGACCGCTGACGCCGGCAGGTCGCGCCCCGGCACCGGGCCGGGGCGCGAGACGGGGCGCGGAACGGGGCGCGAGACGGGGCGCGGAACAGGCATGCCGACGGCCCCGCCGTGCGGACAGGGCGGGGCCGAGACGTCGTGGGAGGGGGCGGGCCTCCGGGGAGGCCGGCGGGTGCTACAGGGGGTGGAGGGTGCCCGGGGCACCGTGAAGCGCCCCGGGGCTTGACGGCCGGCCCTATGAGTCAGGATCGGCCGGTGATGTCACTCCTGGCCGTACCAGGTGCCCGGCCAGTTGTAGCCGTTCCAGTCGCCCTGACGCGCGGCGCCGTAACCGTTGTCCCAGCCGTAGCCGGGGCCGTAGCCGTTGTTCCAGCCGCCGAACTCCGCCTCGTCGCCTTCGTCGTCGTCCTCGAACTCGTCGTCGTCGTCCTCGAACTTCTCCTTGGCCTGGCACGCCTTGGCGTCGCGCTTGCCCGCGTGCACGCCCCACGGCGTGATGCGCAGCGTGTGGGTGCGGTCGCCGACGCTGAGGTCGCAGCGGTTGGCCGCCTCGGCCGGCGTGGCCATGGCACAGAATGTGGCAGCGGTGGCGAGCACGCCGCCGACCGCTATGAGCTTACCTTTCATTTCTCCCCCTGTAGTCACCTTGTGACAACGACAATCACTCTACGTAGTCAGTCCCGTTAGGGGGAATACCGCCACGCCTGACCCGCTCGTGGCCTTACGTGAGCGTGAACGACTAATTGGGTCTTGTTGTGACGGCGGTCCGGGATCACGCTGGGCGGCAGGAGGCAGTGAGATGTCGCACCCGCTCGGAGTCAGCCGTCCTGACCTGGAAGTCGCCGATCTGCCCACGCCGGAGGAGGTCTTCAAGGTCTCCAGGATCGGCCCCAAAGAACTCGTCAAGTACGCCGTCGGCCCCAGCCTGATCGCCCTCGGCATCTCCATCGGCAGCGGCGAATGGCTGCTCGGCCCGCTCAGCGTCGGCCAGTACGGCTTCGTCGGGGTCGGCTGGGTCATCGTGGTCTCGGCGCTGCTGCAGACGTTCTACAACGTCGAGTGCTCCCGCTACGTCGTGGCCACCGGCGAGGCCCCCGTGGTCGGCTGGGGGCGGGTGCCGCCGGGCTGGCCGCTGTGGGTGCCGCTGTCGGTGCTCATCGTGATCTTCTCGTTCATCGCCGGTGGCTGGGCCGCGTCGGCCGGCCAGGGCGTGTACGCGCTCGTGCACGGTGTCCCGCCGGCCGCCGACGCGGTCGAGCCGCGCCTGTGGGCGATCGGCCTGCTGGTGCTGGTGTTCCTCATCACCGCCGCGGCCCGCCGGATCAGCCGGGTCCTGGAGCTGGTCAACTGGGTGATGATCGGCACCATCCTCATCGCGCTGCTGGCCGTGGACCTGCTGGTGGTGCCGATCAGCCAGTGGTGGGAGGGCATCCGGGGCTTCCTCACCCCGGCCGCGCCGCCCGCCGGCATCACCGCGACCCAGCTCGGCGCGCTGGCCGGGTTCACGGCGCTGGCCTCGGGTCTGAACTGGTACATCATGGGCCACTACCGCGACAAGGGCTACGGCATGGGCCACCGGGTCGGCTACATCTCCGGCCTGCGCGGCGACAGGAAGGCGATCCTGGCCAGCGGCGTCACCTTCCCCGACGACGAGAAGAACCGCGGCCTGTGGCGGCGCTGGTACCGGCTGCTCCTGGTGGACATGTGGGGCGTGTTCTTCGTGGGCGCGATCCTCGGCATGCTGCTGCCCACGCTGCTCATGGCGCAGGCGGTCACGCTCTCGGGCGAGCGGCCGACCAGGGCGAACGTGCCGACGTTCGTGGCCTCCGCGCTGGGCGACGAGTACGGCAGGGTGGTCTTCTACGTCGCGCTGGTGGTCGGGGTGCTGGTGCTGTTCTCGACGCAGCTCGGCATCTTCGAGGCGATGGTCCGGGTCACCACCGACGCGGCCAACGCCACCAGCCCGCGCCTGCGCCGGCTGATCGAGGGCGACCCGCGCCGCTTCTACTACCCGTTCATGCTCTTCCTGCTGGTCATCATCTCGATCGTCATCTTCCAGTCGCTGCCGGTGGGCCTGGTGGAGTGGTCGGCGAACATGTCGAACCTGGGGGCGCTGCTCTATCCGTTCCTGCTGATGTACCTCAACAGCAAGCTGCCGCGCCCCGCCAGGCCGCGGCCGTGGCACTACGTGATCCTGGTGCTCAACGTGCTGTTCTTCGGGTTCTTCTTCGTCAACTTCATCGCGGACTTCGTCGGGGACCCGCTGGTGACGTTCTGACCGGGCGTACAGGGAGGAAGCTTTCACGTTAGCCGAAGTGATCTCCGGGGAAGATCGGGCGTTGCTAGCGTGCGCAGAGACAGGGGGCGTGCCGGACTGCTGCGGGTCGGCGCGCCCCTTTCTCCCCCGTCAGCGGCGGTGGTAGAGCTCCAGGAGCTCCTCGGCGCGGTGGGTGCGGCCCACCCAGACCTCGCGGCCGCGCCGCTCCCTGGTGATGAGGCGGGCGTCCCTGAGCCGGTCGCAGTGGTACGTGATGCTGCTCGGCGTGACCTTCATGTCGGCCGCCAGCATGCTCATGGTCATCGGCCGGCCGATCGCGCAGAGCAGGTCGGCCCGCACCGGGCCCATCAGCGCCGACAGCTCGTCGAGCGCCGGGGCGGCGGGCCTGCTCCACAACGTCTGCGCCCCCGGCAGCGGGTACGCGATCCACACGGCCTCGGGATCGTCGAGCCCGGCGATGACCGCGTCCTTGCCCGCCAGCATCGGCACCAGCACGATCCGCCGGTCGCCCAGCTCGTACCTGCCGCCGTCGAGCCCTGCGACGCGCAGCCCGCCGCCGCCGCAGGTGATGCGGTCGCTGAGCGCGCCGAGCAGCAGCTCGGGGCCGCCGCGCACGGCCGCCACGCCGACCCTGGTGACCTCCTTGTCCAGCAGGGCGCGGGCGCGCTTCCAGAGGGGCTCGGCGGCGGTCCAGACGTCGGCGACGGCGCCGGCGTAGCCGTGCAGCCACTGGCGGGGGCGCTCGGCGGCCGAGCGCCACTGGACGGGCAGCGGCCCGCTGCCGAACGCCTGCTCCAGGTCGCTGACGAGACGTCCGGGAGGCAGGTCGCGCAGGGCGGCGAGCTGGTCCTGGATCGGGACGTCCCCGTCGCCCGGCGGGCGGGGCACGAGGCAGTCGGGCCCCACGTGGCCGCCCGGGGCGGCGAGCGGGCGTACGGCCTGGTGCCCGAGGCGGGAGACGCGGGCGCCGATGGCCTTGCGCCACAGGCCGGGCAGGCCCCTGCGGCGGCCGGCGAGGGCGTCGGTGATCCAGGCGAGCGCCGTGAGATGCGGGGAGATCGAGAGGGACAGCTGAGGCGTGGAGGTGAGGTGCAGCTCGCTCCACACAGTCGTGCTGGTTACGTCGGCTCCTAGAGGTCGGCTCTTACGGACAGTGAGCCAACCTATTCATGCCGCTTTCTCCTGACTTACAGTGCGATTGCAGGGTTGAAAGCGCTTTGTCGGTACGGCTGATCTGGCCGTACGCACAAGAACCGCCCCCGGCGGCGCGAGTCCGGGGGCGGGGATGAATCAGGCGGCTACCAGTCGTCGCCCTCGTCACCCTCGAAGAACTCCTCCACGACCTCCTCGACCACCTCGCCCGCGACGAGCCCGCCGACCACGCCGGCGGCGCCCGCGGCGGCGACCATGCCGAGGCCGGGGCCCCCGTGGCCCCCGTGGTGACCCCCGTGGTGCCCGTGGTGACCCTCGTGGTGCCCGTGGTGGTCGCCGTAGTGGCCCTCGTGGTGACCGTAGGGGGCGGCGTGGCCGTACTGGGAGAGCGAGTCGAGCCAGCGGCTCAGCTCACCGGCCCAGTCCGTGCGCAGCGCGTCGTCGTGGCTGATCTGGAAGCGGCCGATGGCGTCGCTGGAGGAGTAGCGGCCCGTGCGCTTGTCGGCCTCCAGCACCACGTCGAGACCGGCCGGGTTCGCGACGAAGGTGACCTCGACCTCGCCCACCAGGCCCGCGTAGTCGCCCCCGGGGAAGAACTCGATCTCCTGGTAGAACGGCAGCTGCTGCGCCACGCCGTAGAGCTGCCCCGCCTCCAGGTCGGCGGACTTGAACGCGAACCCGAGCTGCAGGAACGCCTCCAGGATGCGCAGCTGCGAGGGCAGCGGCTCGACGGCCACCATGTCGAGGTCGCCCTTGTCGACGGCCTTGGCGATGGCCAGTTCGGTGCGCACGCCCACCGCCATGCTGCGCAGCGGCTGCCCGCCGATCTCGCTGATCGGCGCCTCCCAGGGCACGGGCAGCTGGAAGGCGATGACGCGGTCCTCGCCCTTGCGCAGCGTGAAGGGGCCGGAGACCTGTGCGCGGGAGAACTCGCCGAGCCCGGCCGCCTCGCCGTCGCCGTGCTCGATCTCGACCTGGGCGACCAGGCCGAGGGTGACGTGCTCGATCTCGGCGTCGAAGTCGCCGCCCTTGAGGCGCACCTCGCCGTCCAGCGTGCCGCCCGGCTGGGTCCGCGGCGTGGACAGGACGGTGTCCACGGAGGGCGCGCCGACGCCGAACGCTCCCAGCATCCTCTTGAAGACCACGGCTCTGTTCTCCCTGCTTCGAAGATCGACTTGTGTGCCGCTGGCGTCAACGATCGGCCCGTGACCGGAGTTCCGGCGGGCCCGCACGCATATCGATCCGGTCTGACGTGCCTGGTCAGGAGGGTTCAGGTGCTAGGCCCCGTACGGAGTTGAGATCAGGGGATGCGCCTGCGCCCCGGCCGGGATTCTGGCAGGCCATCGCCATGGCCCGTGGAGACCACACCGATGAGGAAGGGTTCTTGATCGAGCCTCACCTGCCTCCGGTGAGCGGGGCCCGATCCCGGATCTGCGGCGGCAGCGCCTAGTCACCCGAGCGGTCGGCGTCCGTGCCGAAGCCGTCGTGCGACGTGCGTTCCTCAAGGGTGCTCAGCTCCTGGAAGACCGTGATGTGCAGGCCACCGGGCGCGTCGAGCCGGGCGTTCAGCGACTCCCACGGGGTGACCGTGGGCGGCGCGACCTCGTCCGCGCCCGCGGCGACCAGCCGCCCGGTGGTCCCGCGAGCGTCGTCCACCTCGAAGGCCACCCGGAACTTGGGCGCCACCTGCCGTCCGACCTCGACCTCGTCGATCATCTTCTTCTGTGCCGGGTTGGCGATCTCGAGCGTGGCCCGGCCGGCGTCCAGGATCGCCACCCGCGCCCCGTCGCCGCTGCTGAAGGCCGCCTGCTCGGGCAGGCCGAGAACATCGCGGTAGAAGGCCACGGCGGCCTCGTAGTCCTCCGCCTCCACCACCAGCCTGAGCTGGCGGACGGCCGGGCTGCTCTCCTGGGGGGCGCTCATGGGGCTCCTTCGGGGTACGGGGGGTTCTGTGTCCCCGTGCCCAACCCTAGGCCGCCGCTGTTCATTCCGGCCGGCTCCGTTCAGGTGCTAGCGGCCCGTCCACTTGATCTCGTACGCCTTGAGCCGGTACTCCTTGCCGTCCACCGTCGTCGTCACGGCCGCGTCCGAGGTGTTGACCAGCAGCAGTTGCTCGGGCTGGGCCAGCACCCGCACGGCGGGGTCGGATGAGGTGACGGGGTCGAGCCCGGCGCCGGCCGGGAACCAGCGGGTGAAGTTCGCGACCAGCCGGCCCGTCGGGGTCTCGGCGCCGCTGCGCGGGTCCCACATGCAGCCCACGCACTCGCCCTCCTTGGCCTGCGGGTTCCAGTAGAGGGCGGTGGACACGCCACCGCGGGCCATCTCGATCATGGAGACGGCCTGCACGGCGAGCCTCCTGGGCTCCTTCCAGCGGGTGCCGTCCTCGGGCACGAAGTACCACTCCGACCACCAGATCGGCATGTCGCCGGTCTTCTTCCGCAGCCATTCGGTGACGTCGGCGAACTTCGCCAGCGCGCCGAACTCGTCGGGCAGCAGCTCGTGCGCGTCGGTGGGCGAGGCGCCGTCCACCACGATGAAGTCGGCGCCCTTCTTGTGCTCGAACCAGTAGTCGAAGGCGTCGATCACGTGCTGGTTGACGACCCCCCAGTCGCCGCGCAGCTCGGAGTCGCCCTTGCGGTTGCTGTCGAAGCCGATGTACGGGCCACCGATCATGGCGTCCGGCCGTACCTTCTTCACCGCGTCGTACACCTTGTTGTAGAGCTGGGTGTAGCCCTTGTAGTCGGCCGGCTTGGCGTGGTCCTTCCAGAAGCCCTTGAGCTCGTTCCACACCAGGAAGTACTTGACGTCGCTGTAGCGCTCGGCGACCGCGGCCGACAGCTTGGCGAAGTCGTCGAAGTGCTGCGGGTAGGGGGCGTCCTCCAGGTGCTCGTCCCAGGCCGACTCCTCGGTGGGCCCCTGCGGGCCGCCCTTCATCCAGTCGGGGGCGCAGCACAGCGTGATGACCGGCGTGGCGCCCGACATCTTCATGAGGTTGAGCCGGCTGTCGAGGTCCTCCCAGACGAACTCACCGGGGTACGGCTCGGGGTTCGTCGCGCCGAAGCCCATGATGTGCTGGTTCTGCAGCATCGGCGTGCGTTCCAGCGAACCGGCCACCACCTGCTCGAAGCGCCGGGTGACGTTGTTGGCGCTGACGCCGGTGTGCGTGAAGCCCCAGCGCGGCCAGTCCTGCGCCACGGGCGGCGGCTTGACGGCGTCGCCCTCGGGAGCGGCGCTCCGGGTCTGCGGCGCGGCGGAGGTCTCCTGCGGCGCCGTCCCCTGCGGCGGGGCCCCCTGACCGCCGGTGCGGGTGGCGCCGCAGCTCGCGACCACGGCCGCCAAAGCCGTGACGCCCGCGGCCCTCCCCAGCCTGCGCCAGAACGATCCCCCGTTGTCCGTAACCACCCGTACTCACCTGACTTCAACCGCGTGTATGCCGCTCGTAGCGTTCCACGAGTGGGCGAGGGGTCACATGCCGGGGCTGGATTTCTCAGACTTTTCTCAGGCAATCGTTACCGATGCGCAAGGGCCCGCCGAGCAGCGCGAACGTCAGTCGAACAGGGTTGCGGGGACCGCGGCGGCCAGCGCGCGATAGCCGGCCGGGCTCAGGTGCAGATGGTCGCCCTCGTCGTACGCGGCACCCAGCCGGTGCGGCGCGGCCGGGTCGCGGACCGCCGCGTCGAAGTCGATCACCGCGTCGAACCGGCCCGCCGTCCTGATCCAGTCGTTGACCCGGCTCCGCGCGGCCTGCCGGTGCCCGTCGGGGTCGTCGTAGGGGTCGTGCCCGCCGAACGGCGTCAGCGTGGCCCCGTACACCGGCAGGTCCCTGGCCCGCGCCCGCACGACGATCTGCTCGTACGCGGCGATCAGCGCCCGCGCGACCTCCTCCTGCGCCGCCCTGGTGGCCTGGGCGGTGCCGAGGTCGTTGACGCCCTCGAAGACGACCAGCCATCGAGCGCCGCTCTGCGCCAGCACGTCGCGGTCGAGCCGGGCCAGCGCGCTCGGGCCGAGCCCGTCGTTCAGCACCCGGTTGCCGCCCGCGCCCTGGTTGGCGACCGCGATGCCGGGCAGGCGGTCGAACAGCAGGTCGGGCCAGCGGTCGTTGCCGTTGGTCGTGGAGCCCCTGCCGTCGGTCAGCGAGTCGCCCACCACGACCAGCGTCCCGACGCCGGCCGGGGCCCACACCTCGACGGCGCTGAGCAGGTACCAGTGGTCGACGGGCGTGGCGCCGGGCAGGTCGTCGGCCGTGACGTGGTCGCCGCCGATCAGGTGGGAGGTGGTACGCGAGCCGGGATGCGAGGTCAGCTCCCCCGACGCCAGCCCCTCCGCCAGGTGGACGGTCACGGTCAGCACGGATCCCGGCGCCAGGTCCAGCTCCACCGGGTCCGACACCACGTGCGCGCCGATGGGCACGACGGCCGACGCCCGTCCTGAGAACGTCACGGGCCGCGAGGTGCCGGGCAGGATCGCACTCCCGCCGGCCGCGCCGCCGCGCGGCAGCGCCACGGAGACGCGGGTGAGCGGCAGGGGCGCGCCGCCGAACGCGTTCGACAGCCGCAGCCGCATCCGCCGGCCGCCGGCCGACACCCGGACGGTCTGCCGCAGCGTCGTGTCGGGCAGGCTCAGGCCCTCCTTGGCGTACGGGGGCGGCGGCATGTTGTGGGGCTCGGTGAGCTGGGGCATGGCCGTCCAGCTCGTCACCCAGTGCCGGGCGGGGCGGATCGGCTCCTGGCCCATGTCGGCGTGCTCCCGTCGAGAGATCGAAATTTTCGGCACCATATCGAACCTTTCGCCCTTTGGCCGGGCCGGGTGGGCTTTTACCGGCGCTTGCCGATCACCTCGTGGTCATGGCCGCTCCTCGCGCCTAGGGTCGCGTTCATGGACTCTCCTGATGGCGAGCGCCGGGAGCTGATCCTGCGGACGGCGACCCGCCTGTTCGCCGCGCTCGGCTACGACGTCACCTCCACCGCGCAGATCGCCGAGGCGGCGGGCCTCGACCCGGCGGAGGTCGCCGCGCACTTCCCTGCCAAGCGGGAGCTGTACCTCGAGGTCATGCGGCGGGCCCGCGATCGCCTGGTGGCGGTCATCAAGGAGCGGGCAGACGAGCTGCTGGCGGCGCCGCCCGAGCGGCGGAGCGAGGCGCTGCGCCACTTCATCGACGCCTACCTGGACGCGTGCGTGGCCCACCCGGAGATCCCCGCGCTGTGGATGCACCGCTGGCTGTCCGACGCCAGCGACGTGGTCGACCTGGAGATCAAGAGCGCGCAGCCGGTGACCCAGCACGTCGTCGACGCCATGGCCGGGCTGGCCGAGCCGGCCGGAGCCGATGCGCTGCACACGACGTACACGGTGATCTGGTGCATCCACGGCTTCGTGCTGAGCGGCGTCCTCGACGGCACGGGCGTGCGCCGCGGCGCCGACGACCCGGACCAGCTGGCCCGCTTCCGCGCCCACCTCCACCGGCTCCTGGCTCGCGGCCTCCGCCTTCCGGACGCCTAGCGCCCCCACCGGCCCGGCGGGCCCGGCAGCCTCGGCGGAAAGGGAGATTAGCGGAACGTGACGGATTGTTTCCCCCGCTGAGCGTATTCTGCCCTTATGCGAGGTTTCTTCTGGTGGCCATGGTCACGTGCCGTGAGCGAGGTGTGCTGAGCACGTGCTCGAAGAGCGCGGTCACAGGCGTGGCGCGGCGAACGAGTCGTCTCGCCTCGACGGGCTGCTGACCGAGGCCGTCACCGGAGCCGGCGCCCACATCGGCGCCGCGTACCTGCTGGACGAGGGCGGCCAGGTCCTCCAGATGGCCGCCGTGACCGGCCTGCCCGCCCCCATCGCCCGCGCCTGGTCCAGGGTGCGCACCGGCGATCCCATCCCCATCGCCGTCGCCGTACGCGAGCAGCGGCTGATCTGGATCACCGGCCGCGAGCAGCTGGCCCGCGAGTTCCCCGAGGCCGCGCTGGCCCTGCCGTACCACTTCGCCGCCGCCCTGTCCCCCGTCTGCGCCGACGGCCGGGTCTGCGGCGGAATCATGATGCTGTGGCCCGCGGGCCGCAGCCGCGAGCTGACCGAGCGACAGCACGAGGTCATCGAGCGGGCCTGCGACGAGATCGGCCGCCTGATCAACGGTTCGCTCCGGGCGGGCCGGCCGGTCACCGCGGGCCCGCTGCCCCGCATCCTGCCTCCGCGGCCGCCGGACCAGGCCGACCCGCGCCTCGTCGCCCTCGACTGCCTCAACCGCCTGCCCGAGGGCCACTGCGCGCTCAACACCGACGGCCACGTCACCCTGCTCAGCGCGCCGGCCGCCGACCTGTTCGGCCGCTCACCGGCCGACCTGATCGGGGAACGCCTGTGGGACGCGCTCCCGTGGCTGCGCGACCCCACGTTCCAGGACGCCTACCGCGCCGCCATCGTCGGCCGCGAGATCACCGACGTCACCACCCGCGCACCCGGCGGGCGTGCCCTGTCGTTCCGCATGTTCCCAGGCCCCTCAGGCGTCACCCTGCGCATCACGGCCGCCATGGACGTGCACGCCTCCGGCGGCCGGCCGCCGCGCGTCATCGCCGTGCACGAGATGCTGCGGCTCGCCGCCGCGCTGGCCCGGGCGGTGACCGCGCAGGAGGTCATCGACCTGGTCGCCGACCACGTCATGCCCGTCTACGACGTGCAGGCGCTGGCCATCCTCACCTCCGTGGGCGGCAGGAAGCGGGTGGCCGCGTCGCGCGGCTTCAGCAGGCGGGCGGTGGAGGAGTTCGACGGGCGCCCGGAGAACGGGCCCACGCCGTCGGGAGGCGACCGCCCTGCCTTCTTCTCGACGTGGGAGGAGCTGCACGAGGCCGCTCCCGACGCGCTGCGCTCCGACGGCATGTACGCGTGGGCGTTCCTGCCGCTGATCACCTCGGGCCGGCCCATCGGCTCCTGCGTCCTCGCCTACGACCGCCCGCGCTCCTTCGGCACCGACGAGCGCGCCACGCTGACCGCGCTGGCCGGGCTGATCGCGCAGGCGTTCGAGCGGGCCCGGCTCTACGACGTCAAGCACCAGCTCGCGCAGTGTCTCCAGGCGCGGCTGCTGCCGCACACCCTGCCCCAGGTGACCGGCCTGGAGGTGGCCGCGCGGTACGTCCCCGCCACGCCCGGCATGGACATCGGCGGCGACTTCTACGACCTGATCAGGCTCGGCGACGACATGGCCGCCGCCGTCATCGGCGACGTCCAGGGCCACGACGTGACCGCCGCCGCGCTCATGGGGCAGGTGCGCACCGCCGTACGCGCCCACGCCACGGCCGGCGCCGACCCCGGCGAGGTGCTCGCGCACACCAACAGGTTGCTCACCGAGCTGAGCCCCGACCGTTTCACCAGCTGCCTGTATGTCTGCCTGGACCTCGGCGCGCACACCGTGCACCTGGCCAGCGCCGGGCACCCGCCCCCGGTGCTGGGCCGGCCCGACGGCCCCGGCGAGGTCATCGACACCACGCCTGGCCCGCTGCTCGGCGTGGACCCCGAGGCCACGTACGCGACCACTCCCCTGCCGATGCCGTCCGGCTCGGTGCTGCTCCTCTACACCGACGGGCTCATCGAGGAGCCCGGCATCGACCTGGGCGACTCCATGGCCGCCCTGGCCGCCCGCTTCCGCCCCGAGCCCGGCCTGCCCCTGCACGGCCTGGCCGACGCGCTCACCGATCCGGCCGCGATCGAGCAGCGTCCCGACGACATCGCCGTGCTGCTCCTGCGCAACTCCTGCCGGCCCGGTTAGCGGCGGGGCGCCAGCCGCAGCACGGCCTTGCCCGAGGACAGCGAGACCACCTTGACGCCGATGTTGTTGACCGACCCCGAAGTGCCCTTGCCGAGCCAGGCCTGCGAGGTCACCCCCGGGCCCGTGCCCTTGACGTGGACCCTGCTGGAGGAGAAGGAGATGGCCAGGCGGGTGATGCCGTACCGGGAGCTGACCCGGAACGAGACGGACTTGGTGAGGGTGAGGTTGCACTTGCCGTCGTAGCAGGCCCGCAGATTCGGCTTCTTCGCCGCGGCATGGGCGACGGTGGCGGGGGCCGCCGTCATGACGGCGGGGGCGAACGCGAGGGACGCGGCCACCGCCAGGGCGGTGGTGATCGTGGCGGGCATGACTCTCCTAGCTCTCCGCTGCTGATCGCTTACCGGATCGTACGGAAGGGGATGCCTTCCGTCAGCCGCCCCAGTATGCGATGCCCGGCCCGGGACCGGTCCCGGGGCTCAGCGGGTGTCGCGGCGCAGAGGGTGGTCGTCAGGGATCTCGACCAGCACCACGCGGTGGCCGTCGGGGTCGGCGATCCACAGCTCGACCAGGCCCCACGGCTCTTCACGCGCCTCGCGCAGCACGGTGACGCCCGCCTGCCTGAGCCGCCGCTCCTCGTGGGCGACGTCGCGTACCTGCAGCCACAGGGTGTGCGCCGAGCCGTCCGGCGCGCCCTGGCCGGAGAGCTCCAGGAAGCCTCCGCCGAGGAAGAACACCGTGCCCGGGTGGTCGGGCGGCCCGAACTCGCGGTAGACGGCCAGGCCGAGGGTCTCGGCGTAGAAGCGGTGGCTGCGCTCAAGGTCACCTGGACGCAGCAGCACGCGGCTGCTCAGCACCTCCATTCCGGACCTGTTCCCCGCGAGGCGCCCGAGATGCGGGGGCGGGGAGACCGGGCTCCCCGCCCCCGGGGGGTCACACGACGGCTCCCGTGCCCCGGCGCTCACGCTTGACCTTGGGCGCGGGCGGCGCGGGCGGCGGCTTGCGGTCGAAGCGGGCCAGCAGGATGGCCACGGGACCGGCCACGAAGCCGGACGACAGCGTGCCCACCACGATGCCCGTCACCAGCGCGATCGCGAAGTCCCGCAGCGAGTCGCCGCCGAACGTCATGAGCGCGACCAGGATGAACAGCGCGCCGAGCCCGGTGTTGACGGTACGCGGCAGGGTCTGCAGGATCGCGCCGTTCACCGACGAGGCGAACGGCTCCTTGCGCCGGATCGCCCACAGCTCCCTGACCCGGTCGAACACCACCACCTTGTCGTTGACCGAATAGCCCACGATGGTCAGCATCGCCGCCAGGAACACGCCGTCGATCGGCTTGCCCAGCCAGGCGAACATCCCGCTCACCAGCACGACGTCCACGACCAGGGCGGTCACGGCCGCCGCGCCGAACGTCCAGCGGAAGCGGAAGGCGAGGTAGGCCAGCTGCATGGCGACGGCCACGCCGAGCGCGATGAGCGCGTTGCGGCGCAGCTCCTCGCCCAGGCTGGGGCCGATGAACTCCTCGCGCCGCTTGGTCACCTCGCCGGCCTCGGCCTTCAGCTCCTGCTCGATCCTGGCCGTCTCCTCCAGGCCGAGCCGCGCGGCGCGTACGGTGACGCCGTCGTCGCCGGTCTGCACCACGGCGCTGGGGAACCCGGCCCGCGCGACGGCCTGCCCAGCCGCCTCGGCGGACACCGGCTTGGACGTGCCGAACTCGACGAGCCGGCCGCCGGTGAACTCGACGCCGAAGTTCAGGCCGCGTACGGCCAGCCCGGCGACGGCCGCCGCCGCCAGCACGCCGGCCATCGCCAGCCACAGTTTGCGTCCCCGCATGAGCTGCGGATTCCTGCGGTTGAGCCATGTCCTGACGGCTCCGGGCGAGCCGAGCCCCGACACGCGCGGCCCCGCCCTGTTCATGACGGCCTCGGTGAGCACGCGGGTGATGACCATGGCCGACACGAGCGAGGCGATCACGCCGACGCCCAGCGTCACGCCGAACCCCTTGACCGGGCCCGACGCGAGCCAGAACAGCAGCCCGGCCGCGATCAGCGTCGTGATGTTGGAGTCGGCGATCGCGCTCCACGCATTCTTGAAGCCGCGGACGAGGGCCGCGCGCAGCCCTCTCTTCCGCGCCTGCTGGTACTCCTCTCTGGCGCGTTCGAAGACGAGCACGTTGGCGTCGATGGCCATGCCGATGGCCAGCACGAACCCGGCCAGGCCCGGCAGGGTGAAGGTGGCGCCCATCGCGACGAGCGCGGCGTAGGAGATGAGGCCGTAGCAGAGCAGGGCGATCGTGGACAGCAGGCCGGACAGGCGATAGACGGCCACGATGAAGACGGCGGTCAGCAGCAGGCCGGTCACCGCGGCCTCGGCGCTGGCCTTGATGGCGGCCTCGCCGAGCGTCGGGCCGACCGTGCGCTGCTCCACCAGGTCGAGCGGCACGGGCAGGGCGCCGCCCTTGATCAGCACGGCCAGGTCGCGGGCCTCCTCGTGGGTGAACGACCCGGTGATGTCGGTGCTGCCACCGGGGATGCCGACGCGGCAGGCCACGGACGGGTCGACCGACGGCGAGGAGATGACCTCCTTGTCGAGCACGATGGCGACGCGGCGCTTCGGGTCGCCGTACTGGTGACAGGCGGCCTCGCCGGTGAGCTTCGCCCACGCCGCGCCGTCGCGGAAGTCGATGCTGACCCACCAGCCGGGGCCGCGCTGGGGGTCGCTGCGCTCGGCGGCGTCGGTGACGCCGTCGCCGGTGATGACGGCGGGGCCGATCTTGAGCGGCGCGCCGCTCTCATCGCGTACGGCCGACTTGTCGCCCTCCTCCGCCGTGCCGAGCACGGCGTGGAAGGTGAGCTGCGCGGTACGCCCGATGACCTCGGCGGCCTGCCGGGGGTCGAGCACGCCCGGCAGCTCGACGATGATCCGCTTCTCGCCTGAGCGGACCAGGGTGGGATCGACCACGCCGAGCGCGTCGGCCCGCTGACGCAGCACGGTGATCGCCCGGTCGGTGGCGGCGGCGTCGGCCTTGACCGTGGGCGAGTCCTTGGTCTCGAAGACGAGCTGGGTGCCGCCACGCAGGTCCAGTCCTAGACGCGGCGTGGCGGAAAAGCTGACGATCACTGAGATCACGATGACGGCACAGGCCGCCAGCGCACGCCAGAGCGGCGCACGTTTCATGGGTGCCTCCACAGGGGCTTGGCCCGCCCTCCGCCTGCACCTGCCCAGCGGGCAGGGAGGGTCACGCGCATCGCCGGAGCGACGTGCGGGGGCGGGTCGTCAGGAAAGGGACGTCGTCAGTGCCCTGTGGAAGGCGGCGCGCGGGGCGGCGTCGCCGGTGGCCGGCATCCCGCCGGAGCGCCGCAGGCGGCGCGCGGGACGACGACCGCCCACGAGCCACCGGATCCGCCCTGCTCAGGCTGCGGCGGGGCGACCCCGCCCGGCACCGCGCCGCCGGCCCAGAACGGCGACCAGACCCGCACGACCGGCGGCAGCTGCGGCACCTGCCGCAACACCGCGTGGTCCTCCTGCTCGGCCCGCCCAGCAGCCGCATGGACAGCCGCCTGAACGGCCGCGTGGGCGGCGGCCTGCTGGACGACGTGCGCGTGGGCCGCTTGTGCGTGGACGGCCTGCGCGTGGACGGCCTGCGCGTGGACGGCGGGCGGCAGGAACCAGGACAGGAGAAGGAGCAGCGCGGCAGACAGCCGAGTACGCATGACGCTCCCCTCCCTTCGCGCCTCACCCTAGCCGCCGCAGGCCCACCCGACACCGCGCCGCGCAGGGATCAGGCGGGCAGGGGGTGAAGTGGGAGGCCACCGGACCGCGCGGGAGCTGGTCAGGCGGCGGGGTGCCAGGCGGCCTGGGGGCGGGATCCCCACACCCCTCACACCAAAAGGACTCCGGCCGGAGTTCGGCGGGATCCCCCACACCCCTCACACCAAAAGGACCCCACCGAGTACGGCGGGATCCCCACACCCCTCACACCAAAAGGACCCCACCGAGTACGGCGGGATCCCCACACCCCTCACACCAAAAGGACCCCACCGAGTACGGCGGGATCCCC